>CAYZLL010000304.1:0-1514 GCA_964479225.1 uncultured Smithella sp. | reverse complement strand
TGCCATTTGACGCTGAGATTGCGGTTCTTGATGCGCTGACGGATGAAATTCTGATGAGCGTAAGTTTCCTCCATGGAAATTTGCCGTTCCCACTGAAAAGGTGTGTGGGGTTTGGGAACGAACGTGGAAAGGCTGATCGTTACCTGTCCGCGGTTTTTTGCCGCCCGCAGGGCTTCATATCCAAGATGAACAATACCTTCCAGGTCTTCCTGTGTTTCATGGGGAAGACCGATCATAAAATAAAGTTTGATGGATTTCCAGCCGGCGGAAAAGATTTTATCCACGGTGGAAAGTAATTCCGCGGAAGTATTGCCCTTGTTGATAATCAGGCGCATTTTATCCGTTCCCGCTTCCGGTGCGAGCGTGAAACTGGTTTTGCGCGTCCGTTTGATTTCTTCCATCAGTGTTGTGTTGAGAGATTCCACACGCAACGAAGGCAGCGCCACGGCCACCCGCCGGGAGTGATATTTATTCATGAGATTTTGTACCAGCGGCTCGATGCAACTGTAATCTCCGGAGCTGAGCGATAAAAGAGATATTTCTTCATGGCCGGTTGCCTGAAGCAAACTTTCGGCCATTTCCATCAGCAAAGATGTGTTTCTTTCACGATAAGGACGCCAGAGCATTCCCGCCTGACAGAAACGGCAGCCGCGGGTACAGCCGCGCGCGATTTCCAGCGTGATGCGGTCGTGAATGGTCTGCATCAACGGGACAACGGGTTTTAGCGGATGCTGCCATAAATTCAAATCGCTTACGGTTCTTTTTTTGATGATGTCGTTTTGATGATGAACGGCGGGAACGTATATGCCGGGAATTTTAGCCAGTTCATGGACCAGATTGTCTCGCGATAATGATTTCTTTTTACCCTCCCGGATTGCAGCCGTAATTTCACCGACGATTTCTTCGCCCTCACCGATGACAATGGCGTCAATAAAATTAACCAGCGGCGCCGGATTGAAACAGCAGGGGCCGCCCGCTATGATCAGCGGATGTCCATCTGTGCGTTCTTTGCGGGCAAGAGGTATGTTTCCCAAATCCATCATGTTCAGCATGTTGGTGTAGGAAAGTTCGTACTGCAATGAAAAACCGATAAGGTCAAAGTCCTGAAGGGGTGTCTGACTCTCCAGAGATGTCAAAGGTATTTTGCCTGCGCGTAACTGTTTTTCTCTGTCCGGCCAGACTGCGAAACAACGTTCTGCCGCGACGCAGGGAATTTCGTTTAAAATCGAATACAGGATCTGCAAACCCAGATGGGACATGCCGACTTCGTATGTGTCGGGGAAAGCCAGCAGAAATCGTACTTCCGCTTTATCTTTATGGACGGCATTGACTTCCGCGCCTATGTAACGACTTGGTTTTTCAGCGCCAAGTAAAAGTTCATCGAAATTCACATTGTTCATGATTTACCTTTTGGCTTGTAACAAAGCCGCTACGCTATTATTCTGAATCGGTGTAAATGTGGGGGTGATATTTATAAGGATTCTTTTTGATGTCTTTGAGCATCGACAGCGCCA
>CAYZLL010000303.1:0-1526 GCA_964479225.1 uncultured Smithella sp. | reverse complement strand
GTGGCCGGAAGATTTGATAAGCAGCAAATCGCCGTCCTGCACAGCGGCATTGCCGAATCCATCCGTTATGACCAGTGGCGGCAAATCAAACGAGGTCAGATGCATCTGGTGATCGGCACCCGTTCCGCTCTTTTCGCACCGTTACCTGATTTGAAACTGATCATTGTGGATGAAGAACACGACGCGTCCTACAAACAGGATGACCGGCTTTGCTATAACGCCCGCGATATGGCGATTGTGAAGGCGAAAATGTCTGAGGCCGTTGTGATTACCGGCTCGGCAACTCCCGGTGTACAGACGTACTTCAATGCGCGGACAAAAAAATACAGCCATCTGAAATTGCCCCAACGTGTCGATGATAAACCCATGCCGGTCGTGGCCATTATTGACATGAAAGCTCAACAGGAAAAAGCGGGGAAAGTTCCCATCCTTTCCGATACCTTGATTGATGGAATCCGGGAAACGCTCGGCAGGAAAGAACAGGTTTTGCTTTTTCTGAATAAACGGGGTTTCGATACTTTCCTGGTCTGCGCCGATTGCGGCTATCATTTTAGCTGCCCCAACTGCGCCGTTTCCCTGAAACACCACGCAGTGGAAGGCGTGATCAAATGTCATTACTGCGATTACACCATCAAATCGCTGCCCGCCTGTCCTTCCTGCCAAAGCAGCCGGATTTTAAATTACGGAGTCGGCACGCAAAAACTGGAACAAGAAACTGCAAAACTTTTTCCACAGGCATGCATCCAACGCATGGATTCCGACACCACGGCCCGCAAAGGTTCTCAGGAAAAAATTCTTCAAGCCCTGGAGCACAGAGAAATTGACATTCTCATCGGCACGCAGATGATAACCAAAGGTCATGACTTTCCTTTCATTACGCTGGTGGGTGTCATTTCCGCCGATACATCTTTAAATATGCCTGACTTCCGTGCTGCAGAAAAAACTTTTCAACTGATCACGCAGGTGGCCGGACGCGGCGGACGCGGCGATGCTCCCGGCAGAGTGATCATCCAGACTTTTAATCCTGACCACTACGCTTTGCGCCATGCGCAAAATCATGACTACAAAACCTTTTACGAAGAAGAAATTGATTTTCGTAAAACCCTGCACTACCCGCCGTTCAGCCGCATCATCAACCTGCGAATATCTTCCGTCAAGCAAGACACGCTGATTGAAGAAGCACACCGCCTGGGGAAACTGGCGAATAAATTAAGCGGGAGCCATGGAAATACCGTGGAGATTATGGGACCGGCAGAATCACCGCTGTCTAAAATCAGAGGGCGCTTCCGCTGGCAGATGATAATCAAAGGAGAAAATATAAAAATCCTTCACCAAATAGCGCGGGAGATCATCAACCGGCATAAAAACAGCCACGTCAAGATTACGGTGGATGTGGATCCGGAACATTTCATGTAACAAGATTAATCCTCAATCTCCTCGTAAGCATCCCGGGTATAGCGCGGTGTGCAGATGGCCAGAAAAATCAGATCATCCTTGCCGATATTGGTGATGCGCTGAGGGCACAT
>CAYZLL010000302.1:0-1545 GCA_964479225.1 uncultured Smithella sp. | reverse complement strand
GTAGAAATCCTGAAGCTCAGGGCAAAGTAATGTTAACCATGATGGTTGGTATGGCCATGACGGAATCCGTTGCGATTTACGCACTGGTTATTTCTCTCGTTATCCTGTTCGCCAATCCGCTGCTCAAAATTATTGGCATGTAATAAAAAGTTACTCAGCTATTATTAAAAGGGGAAGAAGCAAATAACAAAGGTCTTCTTCCCCTTTTTACTGAGACTCAGACTGGACAGGCAAGACATACGCCATCATCAGTCATTCTTCAGCCGATACTTTACACCGTAAATCCTTTTTCTTTGCCTGTTTATGTTTGGTCAAAAGCATCTTTTCTTTTGCTTTTTTGCTGCGTTTTCTTTTTTGTCGACGAATTTTCTCGAGTTTTTCTTTTTCTTCCGCAATAAAGCCTTTTTGCACCCTCTCGATTTTATCCAGTAGTAATCTTCTCGCCAGAAAGCGATTCAAAGATTGTAAGCGTTCTCTTTGACATTTTACGGAAAGACCGGTGGGACGATGCACGAGAAAAACACAGGATGAACTTTTGTTGACTTTTTGTCCTCCGGGACCGGAGGAACGAATAAAAGATTCCTCAAAATCTGTTTCCAGCACACCGAGACTTTTCATTCTTTCGGCAAGCACTTTTTCTTTATCCAAAGAAACAGACATGATTGAATCTATTTAAGGGATGGAATAAATTTCATCATCAATCAGGTGAATCCAGTGTTCCAGAAGTAGTTCACGGGCCTCCTCCAGTTTGTCAACACCCAGAATGACGATGGTTTCCTTGCCGATCCGGTTAATCGTTGTGTACAGGTAGTGAATATTGATTTCCGCTTTGGCCAGAGGTTTCAAAATGGCGTTCATGCCGCCCGCGTGCAGCGGAACTTCGGCGGCCAAAACCGGTGTCACTTCAAAGTTTAATTTATAACTTTCCAGAACGGCGGCGGCGCGGTCGGGATCATTCACCACCAGACGGACTTTGCTGTCATCAGCAATACTCGCGGCACAGACCGCTTTGGTGCTGATATCTTCCAGAACAAGAATATGGGTTAGCGCGGCAAAAGAACCGGGCACATTGTTTAAAATAACGGAAATTTGTTTGACAGACATTCAGGTATCCTCAGGTATTCTTCACGAATTCATATCCGGCATTAAAGGCGTTTCTGTTGAGTTCAGCCAGCGCCTTCTTTTTGCTGCCCATAACGGTTTCCAGGCTTTTCAGGTAAATATCAGGAGAGATAATTCCCAATATTTTTATGAAAGCGCCCATCATGATGGTATTGGAAACCCTGATGTTTCCGAGTTCCTGAGCCATATCGGCGCAGGGAACGCGAAAGACCTTCACATCGTGACGATGCGGATTATCTTTGATGATGGAAGCGTTTATTAATATGGTTCCACCGGCGGTCACTTTATTCTGAAAAGTAAACAGGGAAGGGGAATTCATCACCACCAGATAATTCGGTTCCGAAGCCACCGGCGAAGCCACTTCTTCATCCGCTACCGCCACCGTGCAATTGGCTGTCCCGCCCCGCATTTCCGCGCCATATG
>CAYZLL010000301.1:0-1580 GCA_964479225.1 uncultured Smithella sp. | reverse complement strand
TATAAGATATTGCCCGGCATCGGCGAATTGATTGACGGCCGGGTGAGTGTCAAGTTGCTGCGCGACATCAGCTATGAGGATTTGCTGGGGCGATCGCCGGTTCAATTGAATGTTAATGACATACGCAATTATCTTAACAGTAAAACGATTATGATAACCGGATGCGGCGGTTCCATCGGCGCGGAGCTTTGCCGTCAGGTCATTAAATATCAGCCGGGCAAAATCATTCTGCTGGATTCCAGCGAATTTAATCTTTTTCAGATTCAGATGGAGCTGCAAAACGAACATGATTTCCATCATTATGAAACGATTCTGGGACAGGTGCAGGATGAAGCGTTCATGGATAACGTCTTTCAAAAATACAGGCCGGCGGTTGTGTTTCACGCGGCGGCTTACAAGCACGTGCCCATGCTGGAAAGAAACCCGTGGCAGGCGGTCTTCAATAATATTATGGGAAGCCTGGTGGTGATGGAAAAGGCGGTGCAATATCAGGTTGACCGATTTGTTCTGGTTTCTACCGACAAGGCCGTCCGTCCGACGAATGTGATGGGGGCCAGCAAGCGGGTGGCGGAACTGATCATGCAATGCCAGCAGGGAAACGGCACCCGGTTTATGGCCGTACGGTTCGGCAATGTGGTCGGGTCTTCCGGTTCCGTTATTCCTCTTTTTCGCCGCCAGATTGAAATGGGCGGACCGGTCACGGTAACGCATCCGGAAGTCAAACGATTTTTCATGACGATACCGGAAGCGGCGCAGATGATCCTGCAGGCGGGCACGATGGGCAACAGCAACGAGATATTTATTTTGCGGATGGGAACGCCGGTGAAGATCGCCGATATGGCGCGTGACCTGATACACCTTTCGGGCAAGGAACCGGATGTGGACATTAAGATTGTTTATACCGGTTTGCGCGAAGGCGAAAAACTTTATGAGGAGCTGATTACGGTGGGTGAAGATATTCAGCCCACGGTGCACAGGAAGGTCATGGTTTTGCGTTCCAATGATTTATTTGACGGCATCAAGGATCCACGGGAAGCCGGAAAAAAACTTTACGATAAAATAGAAGAGCTCAAAGCGTTGGCTGGTCGTTATGACGCAACGGGCATCAAAATGAAGCTGCACGAAATCGTGCCGGAATATACACCGCAAAAGAAGGTTCAACGTTCAACGTTCGAGGTTCAACGTTAAAGATTCAACGATTCAAGGATTCCTTCTCCCCTGGCGGGAGAAGGTTAGGATGAGGGGGAAAAGAATTAGGCTGAAGCAGATTAGCCTGATGGCTGAAGGGTCAGAAAGTTCTATGTTCTACGTTCAAGGTTAAAAAACAGGTTAAAAGAAGTAGTACGGGTCTTTAGACCCGTTGAATGGGCGAAAGACGCGAACCTGAAAGTCCGCACTACCGCGTCATTCCCGCGTGCTCCTAGCGGGAATCCTCGTAGCTGGAGGGGTGATGTTTCCTGCTCCGAAACATTCCGATTCAAGTTGCAAGCTTGAACCAGCAAGGAAAAAAACAGTATGTTTGAGCCGAATCACGGGTATGAACCCCAAAGCAAGCTGCGGGGTATTAAGCCCTCCGCTTC
>CAYZLL010000300.1:0-1581 GCA_964479225.1 uncultured Smithella sp. | reverse complement strand
AAAACCTTTTTCAAAAATTTTTCTTTATCCAATTGTTTTTGCCATAGTCTGTGTCTCTTGACACTTTCCATCTTAACTTCTTTGGAAATATTCATAAACCGGATAGCCTGCGCCGGGCCCAAGCCTTTGATAAGAATGTTTATGCCTTTTTCAATAATATTTTCTTCGTCCATGTATTTTACATTTTTCATTTTAGATTCTCCTTAAGGCAATATTGCACTGGATTGCCGCACCATATTTTAAGTCTCATTTTTAAACACTTTTTTAGCAATCGATCATCGCATGTCACAAAATCAGCGCGCGCAGCTTCCGCAAAAGCAATATGAGCAGCATCCGCAATACCAAAACCGGAATCATATAAATACCCGGCTCTATTTCTTGTTTCCTTAATATTAGCTTTTATCATCTCACCATAATTATTAAACAAGCTGAATATTTCTATACGCTCAATATTATCAGATGTCGCTTTAATTTCTTCATAATGGACAGGCGATATGATCATATTCATTTCTCCAGTTCTTACATTTTCCAATATGAGATTGACTGCTTCAGTTTCCAGACGAATTCGCGCAAACTTCTGATCATCAAAAGGACGGCAAAGAGAACAGACATCAAGATACACAGAACTTTTTCTTGCTACTTTCACCATTGTATAGATACCAACAAAAGAAATAATACAGAATCGCTATTTACGTAAATACGCGATAATTAGTTGAATTTCAAGTCATATTTAAAAGTGGCGGATGATTGAGTCAGAAGATTATGGAAAAAAAGTACGCCAGACTCCCGCTGGTTCAAGCGCCCTCCGATTGAACCAGCGTTTACTGCCTGTTAAAGTCAAGTTTTTTTCTGGTGAGCGTACCACTCCAGATGGCGGCAGATACCGCGAACAATTTTTACTTCACGCGATAAAATTCCGGCACGTGAAAAAAACCGTCGCAGATGCATCATCCAGTAATCGGGATTTTCAGGATTTAAAAATTCAATATCGGCCAGCAATGTTTTGATTTGCGCGTACATCCCTTCCAGCTCCGAGGAAAGCGCCAATTTGGGCGCAACCTCCGTTGAAGAAACCGGAGAAGAAGCAACGAATATTTCGTAGCAGAGAATCATGACAGCATGGGAAAGATTCAGAGAAGTAAACTCGCGTGATGTCGGAATCGTTGCGACAGCGTGACACAGACGCAATTCTTCATTCGCCAGACCCGTATCTTCCGGACCGAAGAGCAGGGCAACCCTGTTCTTCTGGGAAACATCAGCAATAGCTTGAGCGGCCTGACGCGGTGCCATAAACGGCCCACGTGCCTTGCCCAGACGGGCGGTTGTTCCGACTATGTAATTGAAGCCTCCCAGCGCGTCGGCTGTGCTTTCAACGTATTGAATATCATCTAAAACATCAGCCGCCAGGTGCGTGGAACGCTGCTGCATTTCCTCACGGTCAAAATCATTGGAACCCGCCACAATAATATTCCGAACCCCCATGTTTTTCGCGGCGCGTGCTACAGCGCCGATATTCCCCGCGTATTTCGGTTTATGCAAAACAATGCTGATATTTTTCGTTTTGGCTTTCAACATAAATGA
>CAYZLL010000299.1:0-1614 GCA_964479225.1 uncultured Smithella sp. | reverse complement strand
ATTATTGATAAGGAAGTTATACTGATGGATGTCGGTTCACACGATGAAGTTTATTATAGTTAATAATCAAAACTGATGGCAAAATTTTTAAAACTGAACTTGTATAAAAAAACGGGATGACCCTAAATACCGTAAAAGTACTATAGGGGCACCACGGCTCGCCTTCGCGAAAATGATAATTGAAATAGAAAGGTCGATAAAGTGAACGAAAAGAAATTTTGTGCGTTGATATTGGCGGCGGGGAAGGGCACCCGCATGAAATCGGATAAGGCGAAGGTTCTGCATGAACTGAACGGCAAACCCATGCTGTATTATTCTGCGGCGGCGGCCAGGGAAGCCGGCGCGGAAAAGATTGTGGCGGTGATCGGCCATCAGGCGGACATTGTGCGCAAAGAGTTTGCATGCAGTGGTTGTATTTTTGTCGAACAGAATCCGCAGTTGGGAACAGGCCACGCTGTTTTGCAGGCGAAGGATGTTCTGTCTGATTACAAAGGTCTCACGGTAATTCTTTGCGGGGACGTGCCACTTTTAAAAGCTGCGACCATTCAAGCGCTGATTGATAATCATCTTGCGCACAGCGCGGTAGTTTCCGTGCTGACAACGGTTCCACCTCCGCCTCATGCCTATGGCCGCATCGTCAAGGATGACAAAGGCAATGTTTTAAAAATAGTCGAACACAAGGATGCTACAGACGAGGAGAAGAAAATCGGCGAAATCAATACGGGTATTTATTGCGTGGATACAAAATTCCTTTTTGAAGCATTGGGAAAAGTGACCAATAATAATCAGCAGGGAGAATATTATCTGACGGATATTGTCGAGATTGCCTGCCGCGCAGGGAAAAAAGTCAAATCGTTTGTCGCGGACGATTACGTTGAGGTGATGGGAATCAACACGTTGGAAGAACTCGAACGTGCTGAGAAGCATCTGCTCGCATGATGGATATCATTCAAACAGCTGCCAAAAAAGGAGCCTTGCTTGCTCCACTGGCGGGAATTTCTAATCTGCCTTTCCGATTGCTGGCGCGACAGCAGGGCTGCCCGTTGGCCTACACGGAAATGATCAGTTCCAACGGTCTTATTCGCAAAACGGCCAAGACTTACGAATATCTGAAAAGCTGCGCTGAAGACCGTCCACTGGGCGCGCAGATTTTCGGTGACGACCCCCAAATTATGGCTGAAGCTGCTCGCATTGTTGCGGATTACGGTGTCGATTTAATTGATATCAACATGGGTTGCCCGGTGAAAAAGGTAATAAAAGCCGGTGCCGGCACCATTTTAATGAAAGATCCCGAACTTTCCGCCCGGATAATTGAAGCAGTGAAAAAAGCCGTTAAAATTCCGGTTAGTGTAAAGATTCGTTCCGGTTGGAATCGTTCGTCCATTAATGCCGTGCAAATCGCAAAAATGGTTGAGGATTCGGGCGCCGACGCCATAACCGTTCACGCCCGCACAGCCGATCAGGGTTACAGCGGTCATGCCGATTGGAAAATCATCGCCGCTGTTAAAAAAGCCGTTAAAATTCCTGTAATTGGCAATGGTGACATTCGGCAACCGCACGATGTGGCCAAAATGATTAACGAAACGGACTGCGACGCTGTTATGGTAGGTCGCG
>CAYZLL010000298.1:0-1616 GCA_964479225.1 uncultured Smithella sp. | reverse complement strand
TGAACAAATCGCCGTGCGCGAAGTTGATCATGGTCAGGATGCCATAAACCATCGTATAGCCCAGAGCAATCAGTGCATAGATGCTGCCGAGTTGCAGGGCATTGAGAGATTGTTGGAAGATATAGGCCATATTAAATCATGGTTTGGCATTTGCAAACCACGTAAACTTTCCGTCCTTTATTTTCAAAATAACCGCGCTTTTAATCGGATCGCCGGAACCTTCCCGAAACTGCATGTTTCCGGTTACTCCTTCATATTGTGGAATCTTGGCCAGCACATCGCGTACAGCCTGACGTTCCTGGCTGCCGGCAGTTTTGATGGCCTGAAATAAAAGTCCAAAAGAGTCGTAAGTCAGCGCCGCCACGTCATCCGGTGTCGTGCCGTATTTGGCTTTATAGTTGGCGATGAATTTCTTTGTTGTGTCGCTGGCCGAATCAGCCGCGTAATGCGTGCTGAAATAATAGCCTTCGCAGTCCTGGCCGCAAAGTTTTACGAGCTCTTCAGAGCCCCAGGAATCCGAGCCGATAAAGGGAACCGTCATGCCGAGACGTTTGGCCTGCTGAATCTGCAGAGGCACTTCGCTGTAATAGTTGGGCAGGAAGATGATCTCCGGCGCGGCCTGTTTGATTTTAGTAAGCTGTGATGAGAAATCCTTGTCATTGGTCGTGTACGTTTCAAACGCGACAATCTTGCCGCCGTTTTTTTCATAGACCTCCTTGAAAATTTCGGCGATGCCCTTGTTGTATTCGGAAGCGACATCATAAAGGACGGCTGCTTTCTTTAACTTGAGATCGTTGAGCGTGAATTTTGCCACCACGCCTCCCTGGAAGGGGTCGATAAAGCAGGCGCGGAAAACATATTTTTTGGGAGCATTGGTTTTGGAATCCAGCGTGGCTTTAGGCGCCGTGGACCAGGGGGTAATCAATACGGTTTTGCTGGTTTCGGCGATTTCCGCGGCCGGCAGGGTATAGCGGCTGGCATTGGGTCCGACAATCGCTACAACCTTCTGTTGCGTGATGAGTTTCTGTGCGGCGGCAGCCGATTGATCAGCCTTTCCGGCGTTGTCTTCGATCATTAACTTTATCGGATATTTTTTCTCACCAAGTTGAATGCCGCCGGCATCGTTGATTTCCTGTACGGCCATTTCAGCGGCGTTTTTACAGGATGCGCCCACGGCCGGAACGTCACCCGTCAGTTCGGCAATAACGCCTACCTTGATTTTAGATGAATCATCGCTGCATCCGAAAATGCCCAGCGAGAAAATTATCAGAAGGATGATCAATAACGCCGATTTTTTCATAGAATGTCTCCTGTTAAGATTATATTTTGTCCATAGTCTATAAGGGAAGGGCGGTATGGTGTCAATAGAAAAGAGGGGAAAGCATACATTGTTTCCAAAGCTTGCTTTGGGGTGTCATCCCTGTGATTTGTTGAGCTTGACGCAAAAAAACTTGAGCGCATTCATCGGTCGTGGTATTAATCAGAAAAAATAACAAAGGGGATGTCTGCATTGAAACTTGTTACTTATAATGTAAATTCCATCCGCTCCCGTTTGCATATTGTTTTGCCGTGGCTGAAAGCCAACAGCCCGGATTACTTCTGCATGCAGGAAACAA
>CAYZLL010000297.1:0-1623 GCA_964479225.1 uncultured Smithella sp. | reverse complement strand
AAAATTTTTCTTTTTCATGATAGATTCTGTATAATATCCCCCTTAAAAAATCAAATTTAATCATTGATTTGTCCTTGACTATTGAAAGTCTGTCCCTTATTATTTTTTATCACCAACGCATTTAAACCATCAACCAAAGGAGCGGGGACTTATGGGAACCAATAATGTGATATTCTTAGAAGTTATTGAGTGGTTTGACGAATCAGGTAAAGAAATCGTGCACAGAATCCCGGAAAAGGGTTCCGGCGAAATCAAGTTCGGCGCACAGATGACCGTCCGGGAAAGTCAGACCGCCGTCTTTTTTTACAACGGCAAAGCCTATGACGCCTTCGGCCCGGGACGGCACACGCTTAAGACCTTCAATATTCCGCTATTGACCAAGGTCCTCGCCATCCCCTGGGGCATGACCAGCCCGTTGCGCGCGGAAGTTTATTTCATCAACATGAAAGTTTTTACCGATTTAAAATGGGGCACGCGTGACCCGGTCGCCTTCCGTGATCAAGAGCTGGGTCTGATTCGTCTGCGCGCTTTCGGCGTTTTTAACATTCGCGTGATTCAGCCGCTGCTCCTGATTAACTCTCTCGTCGGAACACAGGGCATTTTCAGCACGGAGGAAATTGAAGAATATTTGAACCGCGTGATCGTGTCACGCTTTAACGATTACATGGGCGAAAAAGTTGACACCATTTTCAACCTGCCGGGGAAATACAACGAATTCTCCGAAGGATTGAAAACGATGCTCCAGAACGATTTAAGCAAGTTCGGCCTGGCGCTGACCGATCTCTACATTAACTCCATCACGCCGCCGCCGGACGTGCAAAAAGCCATCGACGATAAAAGCCGTCTGGGTGTTTTTGACGATCTCAATAAACTCCTGAAAATGAAAGCGGCCATGGCCGTGGAATCTGCAGCGACAACGCAATCGGAAGCCGGCGCCGGTCTGGGAATGGGTATGGGGTTTATGATGCCCGGTATGCTTCTGGAAGCTTTCAAAGGAGCAGCGGCCGCCACGGCAGCTCCCGATGCGTTCACCTGCCCGGACTGCAAACAGAGCGTGCCGAAAGAAGCGCGTTTCTGCCCGGCCTGCGGACACCAGATTTTAGTTATCAACAAATGCGCGCATTGCGGCAGAAATTTACCGGTCAATGCCAATTTCTGCGTCAATTGCGGTACGGCGGTTACGGTCAAGCCGGCCCTGAAACCATGCGCCAAGTGCGGTTTTGAAAATATACCGGAATCTATCTATTGCAATAAATGCGGTGAACGGCTCTAACTTTCAGATTGAACAGCAGTGTCCACAATGCGGAGCGCCGATCATTCTCGATGAAACGGATCGCATTCTTTCGTGTAAATTCTGCCGCACCCACGTGTATCTGGCCACCGATGATCATTTCCGTTTTTACATTCCTCCAGCTGAAGGCATTACGGAAAATATTTATTTCATCCCGTACTGGCGTCTTAAAGGACTGTCTTACGCCATCCAACCTCACGATATCGCGTATAAATATTTTGACGCCAATTTTTTATCTTTTGATGCTCCCCTGCTTCCCTATTCTCTCGGTCTACGCCCCCAGGCGATGAAATTAAAATTTGTAGGCAACCGGGACAACGAAGGAAAGTTCA
>CAYZLL010000296.1:0-1638 GCA_964479225.1 uncultured Smithella sp. | reverse complement strand
CATGATATCAAGTCATTTCGTTTTAGATTTTTGAATAAAGAAGACGAGACTAAATTTAAATATCTGCCCGGCCAGTTTTCTGAACTTTCCATTTACGGCAAAGGCGAATCGCCCATTGGAATCGCTTCTTCGCCGACCGAACCGGGCTATGTGGAATTCACGGTTCAAAGAGCGGGCGCCATCCTACCTGGTTTAGTGACGGCCGCCTTGCACGATATGGATGAAGGCGCCAAAATCGGCATCCGCGGACCATTGGGTAATTCCTGGCCAATCGAATTTCTGGAGAAGAAAAACATTGTCGTTGTCGGCGGCGGATTTGCTTTCACGACTTTGCGTTCTCTAATCAACTATATGCTGCATAAAGATAATCGCTCACGCTTTGGCGAAATCACCGTAATTTACGGCGCGAGGACCCCCGGCCTGCTTTTATATAAAGATGAACTGGCCGCGTGGCAAAAAAGAGACGATATTAAAACCATCATTACCGTGGACAAAGGCGACGAAACCTGGAAGGGCAGGGAAGGCTTTGTTCCCGCCGTGTGCAAGGATACAGCACCGTCACCGAAAAATACTGTCGCCGTGATTTGCGGTCCTCCGGTTATGATAAAATTCACGTTGCCCGTATTTTTTGATTTGGGCTTTTCCAAAGAAAATATTCTGACATCGCTGGAAATGCGCATGAAATGCGGCATCGGCAAATGCGGCCGCTGTAACGTCGGCTACAAATACGTGTGCTCGGACGGGCCGGTATTCTCTCTGGCCGAACTCGACGAACTGCCGCGTGACTTTTAGACCTAAGTCATTATTTATGATCAACTAAAGCAGGTTTCCCCTTGAATAAATATTTTCTCCTGATCACGAGGAGAGCCGCGGCAGCGGCGACCAGTAAGACCAGGAACAGGATATTTTCAGGCCGAAGCAATCCGGCCGCGGAGTCAATGGTCTTGAATTTCCGGAAGATGTAAAGTATCAACAGGACATTGGGAATCAAACCAAGAGAATTGCCGATCCAGTAATCCCGCATTCCTATGCTGGTTGCTCCGATCATCCAGTTGATGGGGCGATAAAAGAAAAGCACGGCGCGCAGGATGAACATCATGATGATGCCGTTTTCAACCAGCAGCTTGTTGAATCCCTTCAAAAAGCTTTTTTCCAGTTTTGGTCTGAAATAATCATTTAAAAAAAAGCGGGAAATCATAAAAGACAGGCCCGTGCCGATGGAAAATCCAATCCAGCAAAGTAAAAAAGCCGTCCAGAAAGGATACACATGCCCTCCGATGAAGATAAACACATAAGCCAGGCCTCTGATTAAAATACACAATACGGTAAGCGCGACAAAAAGCAAAACACCGTATGGCGGATTGAGCCAGGGGGTGATCGCATCTATTGTTTGATTAACCTTTTCCCAGCTGGAAAAATATCGGGTGATGACAAACAATGAAAGTGCCATGACCACTATTCCCAAAGCCAGGAAAATAATAAGCTTGACAGTATGGGTCTGTTTTTTAGCCGGAGAGTCCAATGGTCATTCGCCTTTATTAAACACCATCACGATCAAGCGTTTTTTTCTGCCTGTAAGCCTTAGAAACAGGTTTACCCACATTTTACCGCTCTTCAGGAATGAAGGGATTTGCTGCG
>CAYZLL010000295.1:0-1645 GCA_964479225.1 uncultured Smithella sp. | reverse complement strand
CAGGCCGTTCGGAACAAGGCCAGCGATATCCATGTCAGTCCCCGGCAGAACAACGTGCAGTTACGTTTTCGCATTGACGGCCGGCTGATTGAGATGCCTTCACCTCCCAAAACGATCTTTCTATCCGTTATTGCCCGTATTAAGATTATCGCCAATATGGATATCACCGTTTCACGAGTTCCTCAGGACGGCCGCTTCACGCTGAAAACGGAAAACAAGGAAATCAACGTCCGGGTTTCCTCCATCCCGACCATTTACGGTGAAAACATTGTCATGCGCTTACTGGATATGAGCGCAGGCATTTATACATTGGATCATTTGGGAATGGATGAGGTGGATATGGCTAAAATTGAGACCATGAGCAACAAACCTTATGGCATGATTTTAAGCACGGGGCCGACCGGAAGCGGCAAGAGCACCAGTCTTTATTCTATATTAAATGCCATCAATAAACCCGATATCAATATTATTACACTGGAAGATCCGGTTGAATACAGAATAGACGATATTCGTCAGGTACAGTTAAACACCAAAGCGGGCATGACGTTTGCCAGCGGGTTGCGCTCCATTCTGCGTCAGGATCCTGACGTTATCATGGTTGGTGAAATCAGAGACGCGGAAACAGCGGCAATCTCCGTTCAGGCGGCGCAAACCGGACACCGTGTTTTAAGCACGGTTCATACCAATGATGCCGCCGGCGTTATTACCCGATTCATTGATATGGGAATCGAACCTTTTCTTATTGCTTCGGTTTTAATGGTTTCTTTTGCGCAAAGATTATTGCGCAGGGTTTGTCCCTATTGTAAAGAACCGTATCATCCTCCCCTCAAAGCCCTGAATACTTTTGGAATAACAGCGGAAGAAGCACAAAGTGCCAATTTTCAGCGTGGCAAGGGTTGTACACAATGTAATAACACAGGTTACAAGGGGAGAACGGGTGTTTTTGAAGTTTTGGCCGTTGATGAGATGGTTCAGGACATGATCGTTGCTCAAAGGCCCAGTCCCGAGGTAACCAGAGCCGCCGTGGCTGCCGGAAAATTAAAAACACTGCAGCGGGACGCCGCCCAGAAAGTTATGCGGGGAATTACAACGCTTGAAGAAGCCGTTACAGTTATTATGTCTTAATAAAAGGATAAAACATGCCCAAATCAAATTTTACTTATCAGGCTATTAATCAGCAGGGAGAAAAGATTTCCGGTAAAATAGAAGCGGAATCTATGGAAGGTGCTAATTATATTCTCGTTGCCCGGGACTTGATCCCTTTAGAGCTCAAGGAGGAAAGCGCGGCGCAGAGTAATTGGCTGAAGGCACTGACAGGTTCCGGTAGCGTTAAAATTACGGATCTGGTCATGTTTACCAAACAGTTTCACTCCATGCTGGTTGCCGGTATACCAATCTTGAGGATTTTGGCGATCATCGAAGGTCAGACAGAAAACGATGCCTTAAAGAACGCAACATCAAATGTTGTCAAGGATATCAACCAGGGTTCATCACTTTCGGATGCCCTGCAGAAATTCCCCAAAATATTTGACCAGCTTTACTGTGACATGGTCAGAGCCGGCGAAACCAGTGGAAATCTGCCCAGCGTTTTGGAACGATTGATTTATATTATTGAACACGAAGCAAAAATCAAGGAGGATATTAA
>CAYZLL010000294.1:0-1655 GCA_964479225.1 uncultured Smithella sp. | reverse complement strand
ACGGTCTTTAGCCAATATCTGTTTTGCTCTCTTTCCATCCGTAATCCTTAATTCTAAAAATTGATCACGACCGCACCTTTGTAGGTATTACTCACGTTATCAACCTGAACAAAAATGCAACTTCAATTCGTAAGAAACACTATTCCTGCCGAATGATCAGCGGCGATTCATCTTTCACGATGTAATTCTTTTGAATGAATTCTTTTGAATTGACTTACACCGCCATTCTGCATATAAATTTTGCCGCGGCAAGCGATCTTTCATCAGTGAAGGTGGAAGGTGCCGGCACGACAAACGATCCTCTGTGCCCTGAAGATTGATTTGTTAAAGATCGTTTTCTGAACGAATGGAGATCCCGTTTCCATGAACAAGACACCCACTTATCATGACCTGGAGCAAAGAATTAAAGTCCTTGAAGCATCGGCCATCGAAGCCGGGCAACTCCAGGTGGCGCTGCAGCAAAGTGAGGAAAAATACCGCGTCCTGGTGGAAAACGCTGCCGACATTATCTTTCGAACGGATGTTCCGGGCCGTTTTAGCTTTTTCAATCCCGCATCTCTGAAATTGACCGGCTACGCGGCAGCGGATCTTATCGGTAAGCATTTCACAGAACTGATTCGTCCTGACCGTCGCCTGGAGGCAGAACGGTTTTATGGTCTGCAATTCGTCAAGAAAATTCCCGTTACCTACTATGAGTTTCCCATCATTAACAAAAATAAAGAGGAGATATGGATTGGGCAGCAAGTCCAGAGCATTCTTGATGATGGTCGGGTCATCGGCTTTCAGGCGATTGCCAGGGATATCACCGGGCGCAAGAAGGCTGAAGAAAAATTACGCCATGAGGAGCATTTGTTCAGGACGCTGGCCGAACAGTCTTCCGATATTATCATTCTTGTTAATCGGGACTTAATGATTACTTATGAAAGTCCCGCCATTGAAAAAGTGCTGGGATATACGGTCGAAGAAAGAATTGGATCGAATTTATTTGATCATGTCCATCCCGATGACTTGAATCTCATAACCGAGGCATCACAAATATTGGCTAACGATAAAGACGCTTTTACGCTTCATGCGGAGGTGCGAGTGTGTCACCGGGATGGAAGCTGGCGCACGCTGGAAGTTACAGCAAACAATATTGTTCACGATGAATTCATTCAAGGCGGACTTATTAATCTTCACGATATTACTGAGCGCAAGGCCGCGGAAAAGGCGCTCCGGGAAAGCGAAGCCCAGTATCGTCTTTTGGCCGATCACATGAAAGATCAGGTCTGGCTGATGGATTTGAATCTAAAAGTATTCTATATCAGCCCGTCTGTGGAGAAGTTATTAGGATACCCTCTGGAGGAAATAAGAGAACTTCAGTTGGATAAGCTACTCTCATCAGAATCTTATAAGGTAGCAATGGAGTTCCTTTCGATAGAGATGTCGAAAGCACTGGACGCTCCGCCAACTTATATCTTGACTCGGACGATGGAAATCGAATTTCTTTGTAAAGACCGCCATACCGTATGGGGAGAAATCAAGTTTAGTTTCATCAGAGATGAGAACGGAAAACCTGTCTCCATCATGGGCGAATGCAGGGACATCACCGAGCGCAGGAAGATAGAAAGAAAATTATACGAAGAACAAAAGCGCTTTCGGGCGCTGGCTGAGCA
>CAYZLL010000293.1:0-1657 GCA_964479225.1 uncultured Smithella sp. | reverse complement strand
CTGGGCTTTCCCGGAGATTATCCCTTTACCCGCGGTGTGCAGCCCACGATGTATCGCGGACGTTTCTGGACCATGCGCCAGTACGCTGGATTTGGCAGCGCACGGGAAAGCAATGAGCGTTACCGTTATCTCCTGAATCAGGGACAGACAGGCCTCAGCGTGGCTTTTGACCTGCCGACCCAGGCCGGTTATGACAGTGACCATCCGCTTTCCATGGGCGAGGTGGGCAAGGTCGGGGTTGCCATCGATTACATCGGTGATATGCGCCTGCTGTTCAAAGATATTCCTCTGGATAAAGTAACGACATCCATGACCATCAATGCCCCGGCTACCGTGCTTCTAGCCATGTATCTGGCCATCGCGGATGAACAGGGCGTGTCGTATGACCAACTTGGCGGTACGGTTCAAAACGATATCCTCAAGGAAATTACCGTCCGCGGACAATATATTTATCCTCCCGCGCCCAGCATGAAGCTGACGGTCGATTTGATCGAATATTGTTTTAAAAATGTGCCGAAATGGAATTCCATCAGCATCAGCGGTTATCATATCCGGGAAGCCGGTTCCACCGCGGCGCAGGAAGCGGCATTCACCATCGCGGACGGAATCGCTTATGTACAGGCCTGCATCCATCGCGGTCTGGACGTGGATAAATTTGCTCCCCGGCTCAGCTTCTTTTTCAACGCCTTTACCAACGTGCTGGAGGAGACATCCAAGTTCCGAGCGGCTCGTCGCTACTGGGCAAAGGTGATGAAGGAAAGGTTCGGTGCAAAAGATCCCCGTTCGATGATGTTGCGGTATCATGTGCAAACGGGCGGCGTCACGCTCACGGCGCAACAGCCGTTGAACAATATTGTTCGTGTCGGTCTTCAGGCTTACGCAGCGGCTTTAGGCGGGTGTCAGTCCCTGCACACCAATTCCTATGATGAAGCGTTGTGTTTACCGACCCAGCAGGCGGTGACGGTTGCGTTGCGGACGCAACAAGTCATCGCCGAAGAAAGCGGCGCGACGGATACGATTGACCCGCTGGCCGGTTCCTATTATGTAGAAGCCATGACGGATAAAATCGAAGCGCAAATCGACCAGTACATTAAAAAAATAGACCATATGGGCGGAACGCTGGAAGCGATCGAACAGGCTTTCATCCAGCAGGAAATTCAACAAAGCGCCTACCGTTATCAGAAAGAAATTGAAAGTCGGGAGCGTGTTTATGTCGGCATCAATAAGTACACCATGGAAGAAGCGCCGCCGGACAATCTCCTCCGGGTGGATATGAAACTGGGCGATGTTGAAGCAGCCAAGCTCAAAGAGATGCGCGCCCGACGCGATCAATCAAAATGGGAAAAAGCGCTGGAAAATCTGCACAGGATTTCCCTGACTGAAGAAAACGTTATGCCTGCCGTTATCGAAGCGGTCAAAGCCGAAGCGACGATCGGTGAAATCTGTGACGTCTGGCGCAAAATATATGGAGAGTACAAACCCAAACAGTTTTTTTAAAGGGTGTGAAAATATTTTCTGAATGGGAGAATTCTGAAATGGAAAGAAAAGGGAAGATCAGGATTGTTCTGGCCAAACCCGGTCTTGACGGACATGACCGGGGTGCGAAACTTCTGGCCCGGATATTCATGGAAGCGGGGATGGAAGTGATTTATACCGG
>CAYZLL010000292.1:0-1659 GCA_964479225.1 uncultured Smithella sp. | reverse complement strand
TCCCGCCTGAATCAAGGCCTGGCGCAGATCTCCCTTCTCCTGCCATTCCATCTGAATAAAATCGACGAGCAAAATGGAATTACGCACAACGATACCCGCGAGGGCGATAAAGCCGATCATGGAAGTTGCCGTGAAAAAAGCGCCGAACAGCCAGTGCCCCGGCAGGATGCCCACCAGCGTCAGCGGAATGGGCGCCATGATGACCAATGGTGTCACAAAGTTTTTAAACCAGGCCACGACCAGAATATAAATAATGATGAGCACGACAGCAAACGCAAGACCCAGATCGCGGAACACTTCATACGTGATGTGCCATTCACCGTCCCATTTCATGGAGTAGCGGTCTTCCAGCCAGGGCTGGCTCGTATAAAATTGTTTGAGCTCATAGCCTTCGGCAAGCTTCAGTTTGGCGATATCCGATTTCATCTTCAGGATAGCGTAAACGGGACTTTCTTCCGTTCCGGCCACATCTCCCGTTACATAGGTCACCTTCTTCATGTTCTTGTGATAGATGGTCTTTTCTTCGATTGCCTGCCGCGTCTTCACTAGCTCGGCCAGACGAACCTGCTGTCCCGATGCCGAAGGAATGGTCAGCGAGTGCAGATCGGTCAGGTTGGATCGCTGTTCAATGGGCATGCGTAAAAAAATCTCCACCGGTTCTTTTTCCGCCTCCATGTGCACAAGGCCCGCCCCTCTTCCGCCCAAGGCAATACTCAAACTCTGCGCGATAGATTCCGTCGTGATTCCGCTGGCGGCGGCCTTTTCATGATCGACTTCAAAAGAAATTTTGGGCTGATCGTGCTCCACAAACCAGTCCACATCCACGACGCCGTTCGTCTTTTCAAAGATATCCTTCACCGACTTGGCGATTTCAATCTGACGACCTGTTTCCGGTCCGTAAATTTCCGCGACCAGTGTGCTCAACACGGGCGGGCCGGGAGGAATCTCCGCCACCTTGATACTCGCCCCGTAGCGATCCCCGATTTGCTTCAATTCCGGGCGCAGACGCTTGGCAATATCGTGACTCTGATCATCGCGTTTATCCTTGCTGACAAAATTAACCTGAATATCGGCGACATTGCTGCCCGAACGCATAAAGTAATGGCGGACAAGACCATTAAAATTAAATGGCGATGCCGTTCCCACGTAAGACTGGAAATCGGTCACTTCCGGCACCTTTTTCAGATATTCCGACATCTCTCTGGTCAGTGCCGCCGTTTCTTCCAGCGTACGATCTTCGGGCATATCAATGACCACCTGCAATTCGCTCTTGTTATCGAACGGCAGCATTTTCATCGTCACCTGCTTTAACGGAACAAGAATGACAGACAGTAAAAGCAATCCGAGAATAACGGATAAAGCCACCATCCGCTTTTTCTTGACGTCAATCAAAGGGCTGAGAAATTTTTCATAATATCCGGCGATTCCCTGACCTTCTTTTTCTTCTTTGTGCCGCACATTTTTTAAAATAATGTAGGCAAGCCAGGGACTGACGATAAATGCCACCAGCAGCGAAAAGATCATGGCCGCCGAAGCGCCGACGGGAATCGGACGCATATACGGACCCATGAGACCGGAGACAAACGCCATCGGCAACAGGGCAGCAATCACCGTAAAGGTTGCCAGAATGGTGGGATTGCCGACTTCATCCACCGCATA
>CAYZLL010000291.1:0-1686 GCA_964479225.1 uncultured Smithella sp. | reverse complement strand
ATGTCACGGTTTGAGTCGCACCAGTTTCTTCTCCGATAATCATTATCGGGAAATGTTGAACCGTTTTCATCCTTCATCTGGAAATTCCTTTTTTAGGGTTGCTGCTCTGTTTGCCTATTTTTTCTTGCCTGATGCCTTCTTTTCTTTTGCCCTGATCTTCAGACTCTGCTCACGCCTTCTTCTTTTGCGGGCCAGTTCCTTTCTCCGTTCTCCACTTTTTTGACTCATAATGCCTCCTATATATTCAATCAATTCACTAAAGTTATTGTTCCGTTTCTTGCACGGGCTCTATGGAAGGGCAGGTCGATTATTCCGCGCCTTCGATGATATCTGCCGATCGGCTCGTTTCGGCTGTCTCTGGATCTGAATCTTTGTCCGGTTTGATCGACTTTATGTTAACCCTGCTCTGTTTAGCGACCCGGCGCTTTAAATCTCTATCCATTTGCTTCCGTTGTTGTGCTTTCAAGTTGGCCGTCTTGCCAAAGTTGTACATCGGTTTTCCCATTATTAATAGTTTTTTACCTTTCTTTCAGGTGTTCCCGGACAAGTTGAAAAAAAGGCACTCCGGGAGACTGAGTTCACGGAGCGCTTTTCTTACGAACCTGATTTTATTACAGCGGTTTCACGTTAACTGCCGACGGGCCTTTGGGGCCATTCTCGATATCGAAACTGACGCTTGCGCCTTCCTGCAGGGTTTTGAAGCCGCTGGCCTGAATATCGTTGAAATGAACAAATACATCACCACCGTCATTGTTGGCGATGAACCCGAAACCTTTCTTTTCGTTAAACCATTTAACTTTACCTTCTGGCATAGCTCTAATCCTCCTTTCATAAATTTTCAAAAGTCGAATTCGCACGATGACAGAACGAAAAAAGCCACCAAGATTCCGAAGTGTCCGGTGACTAGCCTGTGTGCTTCAAAATGTCTAAATCCAACTCTTATCTTCGCATTTTATTTCTAAATATCCGAAACTGGCCAAACAGTACGGCAATCGCGAGGAATAGTCAATCTTTATTTGCAGCGGTCTGTTTAGAGAACATATGCCGACACTCTCTATTTCAGTTATCACGAATCTATTTTCTTCTTTTAAAAATAATGAATAGTGTTATGATGCCTGCAAGTCATTCATGAAAGTTCAATAAACGGGTGATTTGTGAACATTTCGTGACAGGAAGTTAAACTATTAAAAGGAGTAAATAATGGGTGGCCAAGAAGTGAAGGAAGGTCCGAGAAAGATTATGGTTAACTCTGACGAAGAGTTAATAGCGGAACTGATAAAAATAAATGAAACACTTAAAGAAAAAGATAAAAGAAAAATTATTTGTAAAGACAAAAAGAGCAAGTGAGTATTATCGCGAGAATTCTTTTCACTGGTGATCAGCAATAAAAAGCTTCCTACAATAAAACGTAGGAAGCCCGGATAATCCAATATTCATGGGTTTCCCCAATCATTCATTAAGCAAAGGATCTTGCGAATAATTCTTTGATCGCTTTCCTGCCGTTTTCTTCAAGGAAACGGGTTCCTGTTCCGGTGAAATGGATGTGGCTGATAACAGGTTCGTCTCCTTTTTTGCATTCAATCCATTCCAATTTATTCCACGTGTACCACTGGTCTTTCTTTTGATCAAAAACATGCAAGGGCTTGTTGCAAATTTTGCTGAATTCAGCGCCCCAGCCGGTGCCGC
>CAYZLL010000290.1:0-1723 GCA_964479225.1 uncultured Smithella sp. | reverse complement strand
CAAATGCTTCACCGGGTCTGCCGGCAATCCTAACGTTATGTCGATGATTCGTAAAGATGGATGCAAATATATCGGCAATACCATGATAGGTTCCTTTGAGTGCAAACATCGGGTCGCCTAAGACATAATTATGCCATGCCGTTGAGATGCCATCGGTGAAAGGGACTTGCGCGACCACCGCCGATATCTCGGGATATTTTGCCGCTTCAACAATCACATGTCCTCCACTGAAGGATGTTCCCCACAAACCCATGCGTTTTGCATCAACACTATCCAGCGTCTTGACATAAGCAATAGCCGCATCCCAATCCCGAAGATGACGACCGGGATTGATATAATTGCGGGGTTCGCCCTCACTGTCGTTGAATCCACGGTAATCAAAAATAAAAACGGCCATACCCAATTGGACGAATCTTTCGGCATACGCCGGCAGACGCTGCCAGCGCTGACCGCCGAACCCGTGCGCCATCACAATGACCGGAGGCTTGGGTACACCGGAGGGCAGATAAAGCCATGCTTTCAATTTGTCTCCACAGCTCACGAACGCATGGTCTATTCTGGTAAATTGCCCGGCGGTGTCCGGCATTTCTTCTTTATGGACAGGAATCTCCTGAGCCCAGGAAAATGAAAACGACAGAAGTAATAACAAAGGAATTAAAAAACGATATTTGAACATTGGGCAATCTCCTTTATTGAGTTAGCTGAATGGAAAATTTCCCTTTCAAAAAGAACTATGTCTTTGTTTGTGCTCAATGTGGTAAATTTGGAGATGGTCAAAATTTAATCTTGTGTTTGAACTGCGTGAGAAGGCTCCCAAAGCACAACACAGTTTCTTCCGGAAGATTTAGCCCGGTAAAGAGCCTCGTCGGCCCGTTTAATTAGAGCTTGCGGTATTTCCAGATCGTCGGGAATAACCGTGGCCACTCCGAGACTTAATGTAACATGGGGAGCAACGGATGATTTGCTGTGTGCAGTGGCCATTTTTTCCACCGCCTGTCTGATTTTTTCCGCAACATGAACGGCATTTTTCTCTTCCGTTGCCGGCATAATAACCGCAAATTCTTCCCCGCCATAGCGGGCAACACAATCCCCCCCGCGCTTCGCACTATCCTGAAGCGCCTGGGCCACGGCTTTCAGACAATCATCACCACCCTGATGGCCGTAAGCATCATTATACAGTTTGAAGAAGTCCACGTCACACATGATGAGAGACAACGGATCCTTCGTTCTTTGCAAACGTGTCCATTCCCGCTGAAGGGTCTGATCAAAACAACGGCGATTGGCGACGCCTGTAAGACCGTCGCTGGCCGAAAGACGTTCCAGTCTCTCATTGGCTTCTTTCAGTGTATTCTCCGCATATTTCCGGTCGGTGATATCCTTGAATTGTGCCACCATGCCGATGACGGAACCCTCAATACCGCGCAAGGGTGTTGCCGAAAACATAAAGGGCACCATCACGCCGTCTTTACGCGTGCGTTCGATATCAATTTCTATACTGGTCTTCCCCCGCAGGATTTTTGTCAAAGGGCATTCGGCCGTACTGCACCACGAACAGGGCATCAGATCGAAACATTTTTTTCCAATCGCTTCGGTTTTTTTTATATCCAGGAAATTCAGCATCGATGCATTGATTCTTTTCACTGAAAAGTTCCTGTAGATAACCAACAGGCCGTCAATCGAAGAATTGATAATCTGACTGAGTTCAACATTGGCAATTTCCGCT
>CAYZLL010000289.1:0-1742 GCA_964479225.1 uncultured Smithella sp. | reverse complement strand
GAGCATGGTTGAAATCAGACGAACACCCAGTAACCGGCGCCGAAAAATCGCGGATCATTTTACCGAACAGGTGGCCAAGAAAGAAGCGCTGCGACGGAGAGGGCTCCGGCACAAAGACGAAACCGTCTGGTTCGGTCTGGGTATGATGGGTGTTGTCGGATGGGCTGTGGCAATCCCCACGCTGGTCTTTATCGCTATTGGTCTGTGGATTGATCGCACGTGGCCCAGTCAATATTCATGGGCATTGATGTTTTTAGTTGCGGGCGTGATTATCGGTTGTCTGAATGCCGCCTACTGGGTGAGAAAAGTTCGCAGCAAGATTATTGAGGAAGATGACGATGACGTTCAACCGTCTTGACCAATCACATCTGCTTTTTTTGATCGCGGCGTTCACCGCCGGCGCGGCGCTCGGAGCGGTTTATTTTACCGCCCTGTGGCACACGGTGCGGCAACTGCCGTCCGCGAAAAGCCCTGCGCGTCTGCTGTTGATCAGTTATATCTTGCGCGTCGCGGCGGTGTTGGGGGGATTTTATCTAGTGATGGGTGCGGGGCACTGGGAGAGATTAATCGCGGCAACACTGGGTTTTGTCATGGTCAGAAAAATTATGGCGTATCGTCTGGGACCGCAAAGCGCGGCAGGGGAAGGTTCGCTGAATCATTACGGCGGCTGATAAAAGCCGCTGTTTGGAGATCGCTATGGAAATTGTATCTCTCAATCAAATCAGTCCCGACCAGGTTGTTATCTGGAGCTGGCACTTTATCATCATCAACGTTACCATGCTCTATACCTGGCTGGTGATGGGAATTCTGGTCGTTGGTTCATTGCTGGTGACACGCAACCTTTCCTCGGAAATGAATGTTTCGCGATGGCAGCATTTTCTGGAAGTGATCGTTTCCATTATTCGGGGCGAAATAAGCGAGATGACTAAAAAAGGAGCGGATAACTATGTTCCGCTCATCGGGACGCTTTTCTTGTTCATCTGCACATCCAACGTTCTGGCTGTTGTGCCGGGATACGTCGCGCCGACATCGTCCCTGACGACCACGGCGGCGCTGGCGACTTGCGTTTTTATCGCCGTTCCTTACTACGGCATTTCGCGCAACGGCGTTCTTCATTATTTTAAGGAATATTTTCAGCCCACGTTCGTTTTCTTCCCGTTCCATGTCATGGGCGAAATATCCCGGACGCTGGCGCTCACGGTTCGACTCTTCGGCAATATTATGAGTCATGAAAAAGTCATCGGGATATTGCTGGCGGTTACGCCCTTCCTGTTCCCCGTTGTCATGCAGATCCTGGGACTTTTGATCGGCGTTATCCAGGCCTACATTTTTGCGATACTTTCCATGGTTTATATCGCTTCAGCGCTCAGCGCTGAGGATGAACATCATGTTGAAGTAAAAAAAGAAACGGTTGCAGTTTGATCACGGGCAGGTGAATAAAAATGAAAAAAGAGGAGCTGCCCTCCGCTATGCGGGATAATTCGACCAGCAAATTTCAGTGCGCTTCGCTTCTGAAACCTGGGTCTCATTATAAACTTTTTATAAAGGAGGAGTTGTTATGGATAAGGTAAGTCTCGTCGCGATGGCCTCGATTATCGGCGCAGGTTTGGTAATGGGGATCGGTTCAATTGGTCCCGGACTGGGCATGGGACAGGCGATCGCCCAGGCGCTGGCCGCAATAGCCCAGCAGCCGGATGAGAGGAATTCTCTAACAAGAACACTTTTCGTCGGATTGGCTATGA
>CAYZLL010000288.1:0-1750 GCA_964479225.1 uncultured Smithella sp. | reverse complement strand
GGAAAGTTCAAAGAATTATCCTGGCGCGCCCGGCCGTGGAAGCCGGTGAAAGGCTGGGCTTTCTGCCCGGAGATCTGGCGGAGAAGGTCAATCCTTACCTGCGTCCCCTTTATGACGCGCTTTATGATATGATAGACATGGAAAGGGCGACCGCGCTGATTAACAAGGGGTTGATCGAGGTTGCACCACTCGCTTTTATGCGGGGAAGAACCCTGAATGATTCTTTTATCATTCTGGATGAAGCCCAGAACACGACATCGGAACAGATGAAAATGTTTCTGACCAGACTGGGGTTTGGCTCCAAGGCCATTATCACGGGCGATGTCACCCAGGTCGATTTACCGACGGAGAAGGTTTCCGGTCTGGTGGAAGCCGAAAAATTATTGAAAAAATATTCCAGCATTCGCTTTGCGCATTTTTCAGAAGTTGATGTCATCCGGCACCCTCTGGTTCAGGATATCATCAAAGCCTATTCTGTTTTAGATAAAGAAAAAACCACCCATCATCGTAAATGACATGACACATCTTGATCGTTTCAAAAATAAATTTTTTGATTTTTTTAAGCCGTATCTGACAAAGATTGCGCCCCATTTCGATTTCGTCAAAAACAGCTTTTTCCAAAGATGGGCTATCGCTTTTGTTCTCTGCACCATCCTCGCCTTGCTGATGGCGCCGGGGCTTCAGTTCTCCGAACCGAAATTTCAGCTAGGCATGATCGCCCCCAAAAATATTAAAGCGGATTATGCTTTCCTGGTTGAAGACCGGCAAGCTACCGAGCAGAAAAAAATGGAAGACGCCGAAAATATACTTCCTGTTTATGACTACAACAGGAATCAGGCTGATGAAATAAGAACGCGACTGATGAAAGCGCTGTCCATGGCCGCGGAAAGACAGAAAGCCCAAACCCGTGGAAAAACGGCACGTGAGAAATCAGATTTCATCCCCCTGCAGAATGAAAAGAGATTTCTGGAATCCAAATTAGGCATTTACCTGAGTCCGGAAGAGTTTTATTTTTTAAATGAAAATAAGTTTTCCGATGAGCTTCAACAAAAGCTTTCCAATACGATCATTTCTTTTTATGAAAACAAATTTATCACCAGTGATGTTTTCGGACAGTCGGAAAAGCAAAAAGGCATCATCATCAGAAATTTAAAAACTCAGATTTCAGAAGAGATCAAAGATGCTTCTTCGTTATTTAATATCAACGAAGTAGATGCCCCGCTTTTGAAAACAGTGGCAATGGTCTTCCGTGAAGATGCGCCGTCCCTGAAACAAACCGTCTTTTCCATAACCAAAAAACTCATTGAACCCAACTTGACTTTCAACAAGGAAGCCACGGAAAGAAAGAAGATTTCCATTATGGGGGATTCCACCCCGACATTCTTTCAGGTGCAAAAAAACGAAATGATCGTCCGCGAGGGCGAAAAAATCGGCTATTTTCAGTTAGCCAAATTAAACGCTTATTACAAATCCGCTCAGGAAAACAAATTTGCGAGATTTTCGACGCTGCTGGGATTTTTCTTCACGGCAATGTTTCTTTCGATTGTCCTTTATCTGTGGCGAACCCGAAACTGGAGCAAAACGTCGGAGCGTTCCAATCTGGATTTGCTGGTCTTCGGCATTATTGCCCTGCTGCAAATTATGCTCATTAAAGCGGGAATTTTTATGGCCATCGCCATTAACAGATCCTTCCCGTCCATCCCGGTGGATGCCTGTTATTACGCCATTCCCTTTGCTCTGGGCGCCATGA
>CAYZLL010000287.1:0-1751 GCA_964479225.1 uncultured Smithella sp. | reverse complement strand
ACATCCTATAATGTTCCCGTCAAGAGAAAATAATATTTTTTAAAAGAGTAACAATATCAAGAAAGTAAATTTTACACTTCCTTTCAAACGCACGTCTGCTCTACGTCTGACAGGCAGACGTGCTGATTTGGGTTCCCTGGTGCTCACCTTTTTGTTGGACTTTAAATCTCAGCGTTATCAGTATCCGGCATTTGCCGCTTGCGGCAACACCCATCATCCCTTATCCAGATTTTAAAGTCAGTGAGCGGCTCTTTATTGTCCCTCCCGAGGTCCAATTGCCTCAACGTTCTATTCCGAGCTCGCTTCAGAGAATCATCTGCTTTTTGTTTTTTCTATCGCTATGCCTGATTCAGATACTGGATGTCGAAAGCCGCCTGTTTTTTCATCAACGTCCAGGCCATCACCAAAAGCTTGGCCGATAATTTTACGTAACGTTTGGTCTTGATGCCTTTTTCTTTTTCCCTTCCTTGTAGTTGTTTTGCAAAATAGAACATAAAGTCTTTATTCCGTGAGGAGGCGACAAAGGCCGCCTGATACAAGGCATATCGTAAATCCGCTTTCCCCTGCTTGGAAATCACCGGCACGGCATTTTGGGATGTCTTGCCACTGCGATTCGCTCCCAGATCCAGCCCCGCCATCTTTAGTACTTGTTGCTGATTGAAAAACCGGTGCGGGTTTCCGATGGCCCCTAAAACCTTGGCGGATACCTCCGGGCCAAAACCGGGAATGGTCAGCAGGTAATCGTATTCCGAAAACTGTTTGCAGGTTTCTTCGATTTTGTTTTCCGTCTCTTGAATCGCTTTGCGGATATGCCGTAAACCTTCCACCATGATCTTTGCGTCAAAGCTGGCGCCTTCACCCATCTCACATCCGATTGAAGCGATGGCCAGTTTCTGAATGTCAACTAATCGCTTCTTCTTCATCAGGGTCTGCCTTCCGGAGGTCACCATGTCTTCAAATTGGTTCTTTTCAAACCCGGCGATCCGGGATGGGTCCAAACACCAGCGGACAATGGCTTCGGTTTCGGCATAACCGCTGTATTGATCCAGTTCCGGAAAATACTGGGCAATCAGTTGATTGCGAATCCTTACCCGGTAGCCGTGTTCCTGTTTACGAAGTTTGCGCTTCAATGATAATAAATTTCGAAGATTCCGTATCGCCATGACCGGATATTCATAAAACAAACATTTACTCTGAGAGATCAAATCCGCGACATTGGCGGCGTCTTTATCGTCGTGTTTGTCCCAGCGGCCATCCAAAAGCTCTCGGTTGCGCTTGACCGATACCCCACCCACCAGAACCACCATCCTCCCGCAGCGGATTAAATGTTCTCCTAATGGCTTATGGTAATTCGCTGTCGGCTCCATCCCGAAAACGACCTTCTGAAGCTTGCATGACTCTTGAATCGCCTTGGTCTGATCCAACAGCTTCTCAAATCCTTCTATGGTATTGTCAAAGATCAATCGCTTCAACAACGTCTTTCCCGTTGCCGTGCCAAAGAAAGCATGGTGCTTTTCCTTGGCAATATCCACTCCTACGATCAGGTAATCCTTCGATCCTCGTATCTCTTTTCGAAATTGACGAAATTCTTCAAGCCTGCTATCATCCTCATTACGCATAGGGAGACCTCCTTTTTTGAGTTTAAGTTTCTGGACAAAACTTTTTTTCTCATTAACAGGAGGTTTCTTTTTTAGGTAGATTATATTATTTTTTTATATTTGCCATGCTTGCGACTCTACCCTTGAATGTTG
>CAYZLL010000286.1:0-1755 GCA_964479225.1 uncultured Smithella sp. | reverse complement strand
ATTATTGATAAGGAAGTTATACTGATGGATGTCGGTTCACACGATGAAGTTTATTGTGAGACTCAAATTTCAAAAACGAAGTGAATTGAAATTTGTTAGTCGAACAATCCCGCCACAGGCGGAGGGTATAATACCCCGCTCCTTGCGGCGGAATTAGGGTCTAGGGCTTGCCTTGGGGTTTATACCCGTGATTATAATTAATAATCAAAACTGAGGGCAAAATTTTAAAAACTGAACTTGTTAAATAAAAAAACGGGATGACCCTAAATACCGTAAAAGTACTATAGGGGCACCACGGCTCGCCTTCGCGAAAATGATAATTGAAATAGAAAGGTCGATAAAGTGAACGAAAAGAAATTTTGTGCGTTGATATTGGCGGCGGGGAAGGGCACCCGCATGAAATCGGATAAGGCGAAGGTTCTGCATGAACTGAACGGCAAACCCATGCTGTATTATTCTGCGGCGGCGGCCAGGGAAGCCGGCGCGGAAAAGATTGTGGCGGTGATCGGCCATCAGGCGGACATTGTGCGCAAAGAGTTTGCATGCAGTGGTTGTATTTTTGTCGAACAGAATCCGCAGTTGGGAACAGGCCACGCTGTTTTGCAGGCGAAGGATGTTCTGTCTGATTACAAAGGTCTCACGGTAATTCTTTGCGGGGACGTGCCACTTTTAAAAGCTGCGACCATTCAAGCGCTGATTGATAATCATCTTGCGCACAGCGCGGTAGTTTCCGTGCTGACAACGGTTCCGCCTCCGCCTCACGCTTACGGCCGCATTGTTAAGGATGAAAAGGGTAATGTTCTGAAAATAGTCGAGCACAAGGATGCCTCGGAAGAAGAAAAGAAAATCGGGGAAATCAACACCGGCATTTACTGCGTGGATACAAAATTCCTTTTTCACGCTTTAGGAAAAGTGACTAATAATAATCAACAGGGCGAATATTACCTGACGGATATTGTCGAGATAGCCGTCCGTGAAGGTCAAAAAGTAAAATCTTTTATCGCTGACGATTACGTTGAGGTGATGGGAATCAACACGTTGGAAGAACTCGCTCGCGCGGAAAAGCATCTTCTTGCATGATAGATATCATTCAAACCGCCGCAAAAAAAGGAGCATTGCTTGCGCCGCTCGCGGGAATTTCCAATCTTCCTTTTCGGTTACTGGCGCGACAACAGGGCTGCGCGTTGGCCTATACGGAAATGATCAGTTCCAATGGTCTTATTCGTAAAACGGCCAAGACTTACGAGTATCTGAAAAGCTGCGCTGATGACAGTCCGCTGGGTGCACAGATTTTCGGTGCCGATCCGGAAATTATGGCCGAAGCCGCCCGCATTGTTGCGGATTATGGCGTCGATTTGATTGATATTAATATGGGCTGTCCGGTGAAAAAGGTGATTAAAGCCGGTGCCGGAGCCATTTTAATGAAAGATCCCGAACTTTCCGCCCGGATAATTGCAGAAGTTAAAAAAGCCGTTAAAATTCCGGTTAGTGTAAAGATTCGTTCCGGCTGGAATCGTTCGTCCATTAATGCTGTGCAAATCGCAAAAATGGCTGAGGATTCGGGAGCGGAAGCCATAACCGTTCACGCCCGCACAGCCGACCAGGGTTACAGCGGACACGCTGACTGGAAAATCATCGCAGGAGTTAAAAAAGCCGTTAAAATTCCTGTAATTGGTAATGGTGACATCCGGCAGCCGCAGGATGTGGCCAAAATGATTAACGAAACGGACTGCGACGCTGTTATGGTAGGTCGCG
>CAYZLL010000285.1:0-1762 GCA_964479225.1 uncultured Smithella sp. | reverse complement strand
GGAACGCCGATGCATCGTTATGTACCCTGCCGGGTGGAAGGAATATAATTAAAAAGAAATACGCGCTATTCATCAGCAAAGATATAGCGCGTCAGCATATCGGCCAGTTCGTCAATTAATTCCTCCGGCTGGATAGCTCCGGAATTGGACAGGATATAATCGTGAACGACAGCCTGAACGGTCGCCCAGATGATATGCACACCAATTTTCGGATGACGCACGCGCACATTGGCAAAATGACGCAACACCGATTCCATGACGGTTTCCATGTCCAGTCCGAGTTCTCTGCGCTTTTGAATCACGGTGTCCGGCAGACCCACATGCGTAATAAACAGACGATTCTGTATCTTCTCAAAGCCAACCAGTTCCAAAACCAGTTGCAAAAGCAAAGCGATTGTGTTGCGATTAAAAGAAGCCTGATCGCGAATGTCTTTATCGACCTGTTGTGTGATGGTCCTGATCTCGCGTTCAAACTGCTCCCACAAACCGTATATGATGGATTCTTTACCGGGAAAATAATTGTAGAGCGTTCCTATCGCCACACCGGCCTTTTCAGCAATTTGCTCTGTTGTCGCTTCGGCATACCCTACTTCGGCAAAAATTTGAGACGCCGCTTCATAGATGGCCGCCACCGTCTTGCGTGATCGATTCTGCGAGGGCGTTTTACGTGGTTCAAGCAATGCTTTCTCCGGCATAAACATTTCCCCTCAAATGAATGGTAATTTGGTTTAGACGTTTTCCTTATAATAAAAAAGGATTCCCGCCGTCAAGCTGAAAATGGGTTCATGTGGCAATGATTAAAATGATCGCTACGCCCTGGGGAAATTCCACGCGGCTTTTATTTTTCCAGATCATTTAATTCCATCTTCAGTGAAAGCAGTGCCAGCATATCCTTCATAGAAATAATACCTTCCAGCTCATCGCCGTTAGCAACCAGCAAACGGCTGTTTCCGGTGCGGTTCATAATTTCCAGCGCTTTGTTGGCATCCTCTTCCGCGCCGATGATGATATTCTGATCACAGGGCAAGGCCACCGCCCCCACGGTCTGGTGTGCCCATTCTTCGCGGGGAATGGAAGCGAGCTGTTTGAGGAAAATACAGCCGGTTAATTTACCGAAAGAAAGCACGGGATAGGCCTGGTGATGATACTTGTATACATAATCACGAATAAAGTCATCCAGAGAAATGGAGCGCGGTACGGTTATCGGATTGGCAATCATCAGGTCTCTTACTTTCTTGTTGTGAAAGAGATTACGGGCCAGAATCTGCTGATACGAACTTTGCGCCGCGGCACGAACAAACATTCCGATGAGAAACCACCATAAACCGCCGACAAAATTTCCCCGGACAATGTAAATGATGCCCATAATAATCAGCAGCATGCCGAATCCCGAACCGATCTGCGAAGCGATATTGGTTGACCAGCGCACATCTTTTTTCCACCGCCAGAGCACTGAGCGCAATATTCTTCCGCCATCGAGCGGAAAGGCGGGAATCAGATTGAAAACTGCCAGAATCATGTTCAACCACGACAAATAATTCAAAACGCCGGTAAGGGTCACCGGCCAACCGCTGCCGACACCGAACCGGTGGAGAAGAAAAAAAGACGCGGCCAGAAAGAAACTGGAAAGAGGACCGACAACCGCTATCATAAACTCCGCTTTGGGGCTGGGTGGATCCTTTTCCATGTGCGCGACGCCGCCAAAAATGAAAAGCGTTATTTCCTTCATGGTAACACCGAATTTCCTGGCCACCAGCGAATG
>CAYZLL010000284.1:0-1783 GCA_964479225.1 uncultured Smithella sp. | reverse complement strand
AGATACGGAATATCTTTTCTGGACATGCTGCACGGTCTGCTACGATCCCCGTAATGTCAGACTGGCCAAGGCAACCGCTGAAGTATTAAATCTTTCCGGTTTGAACTGGGGGATGCCTTCCGTGGAAGTGAATTGCTGCGGAGAGAGTCTGAGAAAAGTCGGCGATCAGGAGCTTTTCGAGCGGCTCCGGCAGAACAATCTGAATTATTTCAAGACCAATAATGTTGACAAGATTATAACGGTTTCACCCCATTGCCTGGCCACGTTCAAGAAAGAATATGGTGAAGATTATGAGGTTCTGCACTTAAGCCAGTTGATTGACAAATTAATCAAAGAAGGGAAACTGACACCGAAAAAGGATTTTGGCGGCATCAAGGTTACTTATCATGATCCCTGTTATCTGGGCAGGCACAGCGGCGTTTACGACGCGCCCCGTGATATTCTGAAAGCCATTCCCGGTATTGATTTTGTCGAAATGGGCAGAAACCGCGAGCAGAGCATGTGCTGCGGCGGTGGCGGTGGCGGATTGTGGATGGAAAAACTGAAAGGCGAGCGTTTAAGCGATCTGAGAATAGAAGAAGCGATGGCAACGGGTGCATCGGTTCTGGCAACGTCCTGTCCGTATTGCATCACGATGTTTGAGGACAGCAGCCGGACGCTCAATGTTGATGAACAGCTTAAAATAAAAGATGTGACAGAACTCTTTCTGGAGAGCCTGGGCGTCAATATGGACGAGTTAATGGCGGGTGCTTCCGACCTTGACTTTACCTGCAAAGCTTAAAAAAGATTGAAGATATAAAATCGGCGTAATGATTTTGAAGTAAATATAACCAGGAGAATTTATGAGCAGAATTGGTGTTTTTGTTTGCCACTGCGGTTTGAATATAGCCAAAACGGTTCGGGTAAGCGAACTGGCGGAGTTCGCATCCACGCTGCCCGATGTGGTCGTGGCGAAGGATTACAAATTCATGTGTTCCACGCCCGGACAGGAAATGATTGCCAACGACATCAAGGAACACAAACTGGATCGCGTTATCGTTACAGCCTGTTCTCCGCTGATGCACGAGCAGACTTTCCGTAAAGTTCTGGAAAACGCCGGTCTGAATAAATACCTGGTGACCATTGTCAACATCCGCGAACAGGTTTCCTGGGTCACGCACGATATTGAAGAAGGAACGGCCAAAGCCAAGGCTGTGCTCAACGGCGCTGTTTACCGGGCAAGACTCCTTGCGCCTCTGACTTCGCGGGTCATTGACGTCAATCCCGATGTCATGGTGATCGGCGGCGGCATCGCCGGAATTCAGGCGGCGCTGGAACTGGCCAACACCGGCAAGAAAGTCTATTTGGTGGAAAAAAATTCCACCATCGGCGGACACATGGCGCAGTTTGACAAAACGTTTCCCACGCTGGATTGTTCCGCCTGTATTCTCACTCCGAAAATGGATGCCGTCCTGCAGCACAAAAACATCACCATGATGACCTATTGCGAAGTATCCGAGGTCAAGGGTTATGTCGGCAATTTTGATATTACCGTCAAACAGAAGGCGCGTTATGTTGATCACAACAAATGCAACGCTTGTCTGGCCTGCACGGAAAAATGTCCCGGCAAAGGTGTTTCCGAATGGGATGAAGGTCTGGTGAAAAGAAAGGCCATATATATTCCTTTCCCGCAGGCCGTGCCGCAGAAACCGGTGATTGACAGGGTATCCTGTACGTATTTTATCAAGGGCAAATGCAAACTGTGTCAGAAGGTCTGCGAACAAAAAGCCATCGATTTTGAACA
>CAYZLL010000283.1:0-1810 GCA_964479225.1 uncultured Smithella sp. | reverse complement strand
CATATTGGATTCCAGTTCCTTCCTGTCCAGAAACGGCCATTGATCCTCCAGCGGTTTGGAAACCATGGTTCCGTCTTCCCTGCGCTGTGAAGCGACTTTCGGTGAAACTTTAAAGCCGGGGATGACCATCACGTCACAGATAACAGGCCCCGGAAAATCAAGCGCTTCCCTGATTTTTGCTTCCAGTTCGCTTGCATCGTTTATCCGGACAGCTTTTATTTTATAAGCTGTCGCTACGTTGATGATGTCGGGCAGGGTCAATCCGGATGACGGATCATTGCCGACATAATGTCCGCCGAAATGCGTTTCCTGCATCGTTCGGATGGAAGAATAGCCGTTGTTGTTCATAATAAATATTTTAACGGGCAAATCAAGCCTGCGCAAGGTTTCCAGTTCCTGAATGTTTAACTGAAATCCGCCGTCGCCTGTCACACAAATTGTTCGCTTTCTATGATTGGCCAGACAGGCGCCGATACTGCTGGGCAATTCAAATCCCATGGGACCCAGACCGTGATTGGTGATGAATTTCTGATTTTCTTTGATTTTGAATGCCTGAAAATTATATTCAGCAGCCGTGCCGGCACAGCAGGGATGAATAACGTCATCGCTGGTCGCTTCCCGGGATAAAACATCGATCAGCATATAAGGATTGATCAGTCCTGTATTAGTGAAATAGTCTTTTGAAACGATCGGGTATTTCTTCCGCCATTCTTTAATTTTATTTTTCCAGAAATTTCTGTCTTTAACTTTAATATTATTTAACTGAACGACAAGTTCATTGAGGACAATTCCGGCATCGGCGATTATTTTTAAATCAATCCGGAAATCAAGTTTCCTGATTTCATTTTTATCGATATCAATGACAATTTTTTTTGCAGCGCGGGCGAAAGACTTGGTATCGAACCCTGTCTGAGTGAAGTCCATTTTTGATCCGATGCATAAGAGCAGGTCGGAATTCTGCACCGCGAAATTGGCGGAACGCTCGCCCAGTAAACCGCCCCTTCCCGCATATAATTCGTGTCCCTCATGAATCATATCCATGGCCTTCCATGTTGGAATTACGGGGATATCAAGCTTTTTGATAATATCCAGAAACAAATCTTTTGATTTGGATATCTTTATTCCGTCTCCTGCGATAATAACGGGCCGTTCGGATTTATTTAAAAATCCGACAATTTTTTTAACGGCGTTTTTTATGACAGTTTTATCCGGTTTCTTTTCTTTGATTTCTTCCGGATGAAAACCGTCCAGTGCGGTTTCATCTATAATACTCCCCTGAACATCCAGTGGTATGTCAATCCACACGGGTCCCGGTCTGCCGTTTTTTGCCAGGTAAAGGGCTTTCTCCAGATGATATCTGATGGACGCCGGTTCCGTGATGGTAACCGCATATTTTGTTATAGAGCGAACAAGGGTAACGATATCCGCTTCTTGGATACCCAGTTGGCGAATTCCCTTTCCCGTCATCATATCCGACCTTTTGACCTGACCGGAAACAAATAAACACGGAACGGAATCAATCCAGGCTGCGCATACGCCCGTGATGGTATTTGTGCCGCCCGGTCCGGTGGTCACCAGACCGACGCCAAGATGATTGGTGTGCATGGCATACGACTGGGTGGCAATGGCAACGGCCTGTTCGTGCAGACAGCATACGGCTTCCACGTCTTCAAGTTTGCCCAGAGAATCGACCAAGTGCATGGCACCGCCACCGGGCAGGTAAAATATATGCCCGATCTTCTGATGGGCAATAAACTGCATGACATAATCGGAAAGTTTCATTTTTTACCCGATGCTTTCTTTGCTAAAA
>CAYZLL010000282.1:0-1891 GCA_964479225.1 uncultured Smithella sp. | reverse complement strand
GTGCGCATCGTGAAAATGGGCAAGATGAGCATGGAGCTTTGCGGCGGCACGCATGCCAAGCGCACCGGCGACATCGGCCTTATAAAAGTTTTGCATGAATCGGCTATTGCCGCAGGCGTGCGCCGAATCGAGGCCGTCACCGGCAGGGAAGCATTCAAGCGCTTCCAGAAAACCGAAGAAGAACTGAAACGCACGGCGGGATTGTTCAAAGCCGACTCGATGGAAGTTTATGATCGCGCTGAAAGACTGCTCAGACACACCAAAGAGATGGAAAAAGAAATCGAAATGCTCAAAGGAAAACTCGCCGCCAAGGATTCCGGCGACTTAATGAATAAGATAAAAGAAATCGGTGGCGTGAAAGTGCTGGCCACTGAAGTAGGCATCACCGATGTCAAAACACTGCGCGACTTCGGCGACAAACTGCGCGACAAACTGGATTCCGGCATTATTCTTCTGGGCAGCAAGGCCGGCGAGAAAGTTATGCTGCTTTGCATGGTAACCAAGGACCTAGCCGGGAAATATCATGCCGGAAACATCATCAAGGAGCTGGCGCCCCTCGTTGGCGGCAGCGGCGGCGGCCGTCCCGACATGGCCCAGGCCGGCGGTTCCCAGCCGGAAAATTTGGATAAAGTTTTTCCGGCGCTGGAAAAGTTGCTGACTAAATAACCAAAATATTGTCATACCGGTCGAAGATGACCCTACAGTAACCTTTAGGTTATTTAGGTTACGCAGGCCGGTATCAACTTTTATATTAATTCTGGATTCCGTAACGCGCTTCGCTTGTACGGAATGACAAGTAAAGTATTAATATGCACATCTCCATCATTCTTGCCCATCCTGACCCAAAAAGCTTCAACCACGCCATTGCCAAAACGGCTGTTACAGTGCTGAGGGCAAACGGACACAAAGTATTTTTCCATGACCTCTACAAGGCCAAGACAGCGCTTATTTTTAACACGTCCAACACAAAAATCCAGTGAAAGGAGACGGCAGTTGTTTTACAAAGCGAATAATGATGGATTTAAGAAAGTATTGCCTGGGATAAAGATCAAAACTCTTGTGCACGGAGACAAGACTCTATTGACCGAATTCAGAATGGATGCCGGCGCGGTGTTGCCCAAACACTCGCACATCCATGAGCAAACCGGTTATCTGACGGAAGGAAAAATCCGACTGACCATCGGTAAGGAAGTATTTGACGTGGACAAAGGAGACAGCTGGTGCATTCCGGGCAACATGGAACACAGCGCCGAAATATTACACAAATCTGTCGCCATCGAAGTTTTTTCACCAGTGCGCGAAGAATACCTACCCAAGTGAGACTTAATATGACTGCCAACGAAATCAGCAAACGCCTGCAGAAAATAGGCGACAAGGAAGATGCCATTTTTTTGCAGAGATTCTTCAAGACAGGTCCCGGACAATACGGCGAAGGTGATATTTTTCTGGGCATCCGCGTTCCGGCGGTGAGAAAACTGGCCAGAGAATACAAAGAACTGCCGTTAAAAGAAAACCTATCACTTTTGCAGTCTCCTTATCATGAAATCCGGCTCTTTGCGCTTATTTTTCTGGTCAACGTTTTTGCCAAAGGAAATGAAATAATCCAAAAAAATATATACGATCTGTATCTGGCAAATATCAGATACATCAATAACTGGGATCTGGTGGATATTTCCGCTTCTAAGATTGCAGGAGCGTATCTTTTCACTAAAAGCAGAAAACCGCTTTATCAACTGGCCAAATCAAAAAGTCTGTGGGAACGACGCATTGCCGTGCTTTCTACTTTCTATTTCATCAAAAATAATCAATTTGATGATTCACTGAAGATCGCCGAAATTTTACTTAAAGATAAGGAAGATTTAATTCACAAGGCCACCGGCTGGATGCTGCG
>CAYZLL010000281.1:0-1913 GCA_964479225.1 uncultured Smithella sp. | reverse complement strand
GGCATCCCGAATAAAACGATGGCCGAAAGAGAAGGTTCAGATTGCCCGGCCATGGCGTTCTCAATGAAGGCATGGTTAAGTATTAGTAACAAAAGCCCGACACCTACTATGTTGCTGCTAAATTTTATGGCTGTGTTCTCTCGCCTTTCTTTCCAGATAATTCCCATGATAAGCACCCTTCCCCAGAAACCATGCCCAAATGGATGCCGCCAGATAAACCGGCAAAAACATCGGGCCCAATATTTCATATTGGTTTACATGCGCATGTTCATGCCGACGATTGAGAGAAAGTGATTCTCTGTTTTGCCCCAGAATCACATGTCCCAGGGTCATCGCGCTGATGCCCCCGCGCACCGGCATGCATTTTCTTAGGATAAGCGATATGATCCTGCTGTGCAGCTCCAGTACACCATCAACCACATGTAGCCCGCCACCGGTAAACAAAGCCAGCGGAACAAACAGAAGTCCCAAAAGCGTGTTGGGCAGTGCCCAGATGTAGCGCAAGATTCTCATAACTTAATAATCGGAATAAATACCGGTATCCACTTGAGCTTGACACTTTTTGCATTGATAAACAATGCGCGGATAGCCGGAAGAAATTTTCATTTGACCACCACAGGATTCACAGATAGCTTTCTTCATCAACATAAATACAATAATCGGCACAGTGCCAACCGTCAATGCCAGAAAAGGAAGAAGTTCATTCAAAGTCAGAAACCCAAACCAGGCAAGACCAAAACCAACAATGAGCGATCCCAGCCAGGATAAAGTGGCCAAGCGTCTCAATGTCTTCGTGTACGCAATAACGTTCATAACGCAATCTCTTTCTGTTTATGATAGTTTTCCATCACACGGTTGATGCAAGCCTCTATCAAAAATATCATGATAATCATGCCAGTTGCCGATTCCATTGAACTCCGGAAATTTCATCGTGCAACCTTACCGCTTCGGTGAGATGACTCTGGCCGATTTGCTCAATCAGCCTGCATACGCTGAAATTACGGCTCGCCGCTTCATAATCTGACAACCATGTTCTGAATTCCATTTCTTCCTGTCTCGCTCGCGGGAACATAACTTTATATTTCCGCAGCTTCATTCTGGCCGGTTTGGGAGTTAAGCGAGCGCGAAAACAATCCTGTTTTTTGCATAGCAGCGTATAAAGCGCATCACAATGAAAATCCCCCATCATCCTTTCTGTTGCTGCGTCTTGAGGATCAAATTCTTTGCCCGGAACAATGACCCGAATCCCTTTAAATGTTTCATAGATTCGGAACACGTAATCCCGATACACTGATTTTTGCGATAGTTTGCGCACCATTTCTACAATTTTTGTTTTATTATCTTTTGATTTGCTGAATATATCCAAAAAAGATTTTTTAGGTTTATCGATGTCAAGAATCATCAGGTTTTGGACATTCAAAACCTGCGCTCCGTATCTGTTTCTGGTAATGACAGATTTTTTATCCACCACCCGGACGATTTCCTCACGTATTTCGGCTTCATAATCGTCCCAGACGTGCTTATCCCCCGCTATTCTTCTCTGAACTTTTGCTATCTTTTCCCTGGCTTTATCGACCGCTTCGTTTATGGAAGCATTAGAACCGCCGTAACATTTTATTTCCTTGTCTTCCTGACCAATTCGCAAAACGTCTTTTTCCATCGCCCAGTATTTGTATATCTTCATGATATTCTTCTTTCTGAAATCAGAGAGTTTGAATTGCTGATCAAGGCCTTCAATGACGTCGAGAAGCGTTCACATCAATACTTCTTTTAACGCGACCTGGCACTGTCAATACGATCACTTAATCCTATAATCTCCTTATTCTTTTTAAAAGGGAGAAGGCTTGCCGGTGGAGAAAAACTAAGCTCGTCACCCAATTCCGTTTTATGGCGAAGGCTGATGGTGACACGGG
>CAYZLL010000280.1:0-1930 GCA_964479225.1 uncultured Smithella sp. | reverse complement strand
CTTCGGCCTCGCGATGCTCTTTTTTGCCAAACCGGTTTTCAATGTGGATATGAACTCCATGAATTCGATGAGCGAAGCGACCATGAGCGCCGACAGGAAAATACAGGACGTGTGGGGCAATCTCTCCGGCCGGTGCTATGTTTTTCTGGAAGCCTCCGATATGAATCAACTCCGGGGGAAAAATGATCAACTGGCAAAATGGCTTGCTGATGATGTGCGACAGGAAAAATTATCTTCTCCTTTTCTGCCGACTGCACTGTTTCCCTCACAAGCAACTGCTGTCAAGAATATCGAAGCCTGGCGCGCCTTCTGGCATAAAGACCGCCTGGCTGCCTTCAAGCGTGATCTGGACACGGCGGCTCGTGAAAACGGCTTTGCCCCAAACGCTTTTGAACCCTTGTGGAAAATCATCCATCAGGAAAATACCGGCACCTTCGAGATCCCGGAAAAATACTTTGATATGCTGGGCATTACCAGGAGTGCCAATGGCTACACGCAACTGAGCCTTCTTGCCGCGTCAAAAAATTACAACGCGGAAGATTTTTTTGGAAAGATTTCCCGGAGCGGATTGGCTAAAATATTCGACGCCGATTTATTCAACAAGCGACTGGGTGATTTTCTGAAAAATCTTTTTCTGGAAATTGCCATTATCATCAGTATCGGATTGGTGCTGATCACCTTCTTATATTTTTTGGACTGGCGACTGACGCTCGCGGCCATGGCGCCGATTGTGTTCGCGCTTTTGGCCACGCTGGGCACGATGAAGATTATCGGTCATCCGCTGGATATTCCCGGCATCATGCTCTGGATCGTCATCATGGGCATGGGCGATGATTATGCGGTTTATTATATTTGCCATTACCAGCGTCATTTCGATGAAAAACGTCCGTCCATGGACACTATCAAACTGGCCATCTTTCTGGCGGCGCTGACCACCTTGATCGGCTTCGGTGTCCTGGGGCTGGCCGAACACGCACTTTTGCGCAGTATCGGAATTGTTTCTTTTCTGGGTATCACTTATTCTTTGATCGGCGTCTTCTTTATCCTGCCGGTGCTGATGGAAAAAATATTTGCGCCGATTCAATATCCCACGGGTGAATTTGCGATTGGTTCAAAAGAACATTTGCGCCGGACAGTTTTGCGCTACCGGCATCTGCCTGCATATCCGCGCATTTTTGCCCGCATGAAAATGATGATTGATCCGATGTTCAAGGAACTGGACAAGTACGTTAAAAATCCGCGACGGATTATCGATATCGGCTGCGGTTTCGGCGTTCCCGCCACGTGGCTTCTGGAAATCTATCCGCAGGCCCAAGTGTATGGCATTGAACCCGATGAAGAGCGCGTGCTGATCGCTTCGCGTGTTATTGGCAATCGCGGCAGCGTGGAAGTCGGTCGCGCGCCCGATCTGCCTAAAATTGCAGGAGATGTCGATTACGTGGTCATGCTGGACATGTTGCATTTGATTAATGATCAGGAAGTCCGGCTTGCGTTTCAGCGGATTTACGCGAAATTGTCTAATGATGGAACATTGCTTGTCCGCGCAACTATTCCATCGAATAAACGAAATCCCTGGAAGCGCTGGATTGAAGCAATACGATTAAAAATTTCAGGCATGCCCAACCGATTCCGCTCCGAAAATGAAATTACGGATTTTATGACAAAGGCGGGCTTTAGCGTGAACGTCTTCGCTTCCGACACCATAGGAATCGAGGAAAAGTGGTTTGTAGGAAGGAAAGAATAGAGACAAGCGGCGCGTCAGGGAAACGCGCCCGATCTCATATATTGTGTATATCAAAAGTTCTGCTTGCTATTTACACAATAATGGCTTATCTTAAATGCCATGATCATTCGAGATATTTCGGAAGAATTGAGACGGGCGGCGGCGGAGTATCCCGTTGTAACCATCCTGGGGCCTCGTCAGTCAGGT
>CAYZLL010000279.1:0-1952 GCA_964479225.1 uncultured Smithella sp. | reverse complement strand
GCGCTTTATGATCAGGCGGAATCCTTTTCGCTGAACTGTCTAAAAGATGCGCCTTACACACTGATCTCCGCGCCGGGTTTTTCAGAATCAGAAATGGCCCGGGCCGAATCTCTGAAGAATGCCTGTGAAATATTTTACAACCGCGGGGGCGCTACGGGCTGGATGTTCATGGTGCTGGAGACCCTCGATGTTGATCCGGTTGGCTTTCTTTCAGATTTCGCAGAGCATTTATCATCATGCGAACAACCGATGAAGCTCACAAAAGAGGAGATTACTGTTATGCAATCCTCTTTTGTAAAAGAGCAGTTTATCAGGCATAACAAAAAAAACCTCTTCCCTGTCATGGAGGATATCATAAAAGTTCACGGCGCGCTGAACAGTTCGCTTTATGCCGGGCCGCAGGTTACGGCAGGAAGCGGCACATTTAATGATGAAACCGTTTTCTGCTTATCAGCCGGAACTATTTGTCTTTCCTTAAAATATGATTTCGATGAACTCATGGCCGTAGGCGAGCTTACATTTGAAGAGTTCCTTGAGAACTATCACCGAAAGAAAACTTACCTGGTTGTTTATAATTACGGCGGCGCTGTTAAAACACTGACCATAGATCTCACGATAAGCAGACTGCTTGACTCATTTACGGGTATCGAAACACTTAGGCTTGTCTGCGAAAAGGAAAATATAAAATCCCGCAAGAAGATTTATGAATTTCTTGAAGTTGCCGTTAAAGAACAGATGATCCATGCTGTGTAATCGGGAGATTTTTGAAAAACAGTATGGCGTCCCCGGATTCCGGATTCTCTTTAAAACTATTTTTTCTTCAGGTTGCGGAAATTGGGTTTTCGCTTTTCCATGAAGGCCATCATGGCCTCCATACTTGCCGGCCCGCCCTTCAACCTATCCATGGCTTCCCGCTCAATCTTCAAAGCAGCGTCAATACCCGCTTTATGTGCTAGCTTAAGACACCTTTTTGTTTCCAGCAGGGAACTCAAAGGCAACTGCGCTATTTCGGCGGCTTTCGCCATCGCGTTTTGCAAAAGCTCATCATCCTTGAACTTGCGGAAGGCGATGCCCGCATCCAGCGCCTTGTCGGCATCAATCCATTCCGTCGTAAAAAGCAGCTCTGCCGCCCGCTGCGGTCCAATGAGCGTCTGCAACATATAACTGCTGGCGAACTCCGGCGCCATTCCCAGACTATTGAAGGGCAGACGCATACGCAGACTTTCACCGACATAGAGCACATCACAATGGAACAGCATGGTCGCGCCGCCGCCGACGGCTACCCCCTTGGCCGCGCCAATGAGCGGTTTATCAAAATCAACAATCGCCCGCTCCGTAATTCTATAACTATCCATCCCGCCGGGAACCATGGCATCCCTCAAATCCTGACCTGCGGAAAAATCATTGCCCGCGCCGGTGAGGACGACCACGGTAACGTCATCGTCAACACGTGCCGCATCCAACTGGGCAGCCAGAGCCGTCCATTGTTCTGTGTTGAACGAATTTTTCTTGTCAGGGCGGTTTAACGTCAACAACAAGACACCGTCATTTAATTCCTTTAAAACTGTATCGCTCATCTTCATACCTCGTTTATTTGTAGTTTAATTGAAAATAGGGCGAGAGAGCCCTACTGACTGAAGATTTCTATAACAAATTAATGCGTAGAGGGAAAGCGGAAAAGGCATAACTGGGTTACATTAGGGGTGTTGCAAAAAGCTTGTCACATACCTGTCAACGATTATCCTTGACAAACCCGCTGCTATCAGGAAGAAGCAATCCCTGTGAAGTTGCCGACAGCCAAAGGATTTGGAAATCACCCATGATCTACCTCGCACCCCTCCAGGGGGTAACCGACAGGATTTACCGCAACCTGTTCCCTGTTTATTTTAAGGGCGTTGATATGGCCATTGCGCCGTTTCTCTCCACATCGAAGAAAATGAAATCGATGAACA
>CAYZLL010000278.1:0-1960 GCA_964479225.1 uncultured Smithella sp. | reverse complement strand
GCCATTGAAAAAATCGGGTTGCGCATGCCCAAAAGCGGCTTTGCCCGTTCGATGAATGACGTGCTGAAAATCGCCGAAGGTATCGGATTCCCGATTATCATCCGGGCGTCGTTTACGTTGGGGGGAACCGGCAGCGGCGTGGCCTACAACCGGGAAGAGTTGATGGAAATCGCCAAGTCGGGACTGGATGCCAGCATGATTTCTGAAGTCATGATTGAGGAATCGGTACTGGGTTGGAAGGAATACGAACTGGAGGTGATGCGCGACAAGGCTGACAATGTCGTCATCATTTGTTCCATAGAAAATTTCGACGCGATGGGCGTGCATACCGGCGAATCCATCACGGTTGCACCGGCGCAGACGCTGACCGACAAAGAATATCAAATCATGCGCGACGCCGCCATTGCCATTATGCGCGAAATCGGCGTGGAGACGGGTGGCTCTAATGTTCAGTTTGCCATTCATCCCCAAACGGGTGAAATGATTGTCGTGGAGATGAATCCCCGCGTTTCGCGTTCATCGGCGCTGGCTTCCAAAGCCACGGGATTTCCGATTGCCAAGATTGCGGCGAAACTGGCCGTCGGCTACACGCTGGATGAAATTCCCAACGACATCACGCGCGAGACCATGGCGTCTTTTGAACCGACCATTGATTACTGCGTTGTAAAAATTCCCCGCTGGACATTTGAAAAGTTTCCCCAGGCCGAGGATTTTCTGACCACGTCCATGAAATCCGTCGGGGAGACCATGGCCATTGGCCGGACATTCAAGGAATCTCTGCAAAAGGCCATTCGTTCACTGGAGATCGGACGTTTTTCTCTCGAACAGGTTCTGCCGGAAAATGTGCCGGATAAAAAAGAATTCTTGAAAGGCAAACTGATCAAGCCCAATTCAATGCGGCTTTTCTATATTGCTGCGGCCATGCAAAACGATATGTCGATTGAAGAACTTTATCAATTGACCAAAATCGATCCCTGGTTTTTGCATCAGATTAAAGAAATCGTTGATGCCGAAAAAGAATTGAAAGAATCCAAACCATCCATGGCGTTGCTGCGCGAAGCCAAGAAGATGGGTTTCTCCGACAAGGCGCTGGCATCTTTCTGGAAAATGACGGAATTGGAAATCAGGCAGTGGCGTGAAAAAGAAAAAATTATCCCGGTGTATAAACTTGTCGATACCTGTGCAGCAGAATTTGAAGCCTACACGCCTTATTATTATTCGACCTATGAAACAGAAAATGAAACCAGGCCTTCGGAGAAGCGCAAAGTTGCCATCATCGGCGGCGGTCCCAACCGTATCGGTCAGGGGATTGAATTCGACTACTGCTGTGTCCACGCCTCGTTTGCCCTGCGTGAAGAAGGCGTTGAAAGCATCATGATCAATTCCAATCCGGAAACGGTCAGCACCGATTACGATACATCGGACAAATTGTTTTTTGAACCGGTGACGCTGGAAGATGTTTTGCACATTCTTCAGACGGAAAAGCCCGACGGCGTGATCGCTCAGTTCGGTGGTCAGACACCGCTGAATCTGGCCAGAGGACTGGAAGCCGCCGGAATAAAAATATTGGGAACATCGCCTGATGCCATTGACCGCGCCGAGAATCGCGACCGTTTTCAGGAAATCGTCACCAAGCTCAATATTAATCAACCCGACAACGATACGGCCAGAGACATTCCCAAAGCAATGCAGGCGGCGGCGCGAATCGGTTATCCTGTGCTGGTAAGGCCATCGTATGTGCTGGGCGGTCGTTCCATGGAAATCGTCTATGACGAAGATACTCTGAAGTCTTTCATGGAAAAAGCGCTGCTTGTGTCTCCCGAGCATCCCATCCTGATTGACAAGTTTCTGGAAGACGCCATAGAGATTGACGTGGACGCCATTAGCGATGGTGAAACGACGGTTGTGGCCGGCATCATGGAGCATATCGAAGAGGCGGGTATTCATTCCGGTGACAGCG
>CAYZLL010000277.1:0-1970 GCA_964479225.1 uncultured Smithella sp. | reverse complement strand
TCAGATGGAATGGCAGGAGAAGGGAGATCTGCGCCAGGCCTTGATTCAGGCGGGATCCGTGCGTTTCCGGCCGATTGTTCTTACAGCCGCCGCCGTCGTGGTCGGTTCTTTCGTCATGCTCTTTGATCCCATCTTCCAGGGACTGGCCATTGCCATGATGTTCGGCGCCGTAGCCTCAACCATCCTTACACTGGTCGCCGTGCCCTTGCTCTATTTCGAGTTCTTCAAAAACAAGAAATGCCCCGTTGAAAAAGAAAAAGCTCCGGCAGAAGAAATTTAAGGGATCGGAGATAAAATCAGGCATCCTTATTGGCCTTTTCAATTGTCAGTTTGTCGTCCGTAATGGCGGAGAAGAAATCAGCAGACCACAGTTCCACGGCATCGCGATTTTTGATAAACGGCAACACATCTTTTTTAGCCTGATCGAAATCAACCGATGCGAAGCGCTTGTGCAAACGGTTTTTCAAATCCTTTCCAGTCAACATTGCATCGGCGGGAAGATGTCCGGTTTGCTTCATCCGCTCGGCCAGATGCGCGATGTTAACAGGGGTTGACCGTGATAAAAACCAGACATAATCATAAAAATCACGCCCCTTGACGCGCGTCTTCCATGACCGGCAAAGGAGCGCGTGTATTTTCCCGGCAAAAAGCGATGAAGGCGCATATAAACGCACCGAATACGGCACAGGGCGCAATTGATATTTCATTTCAAACGTTGCACCAGGCGGCGGTTGGGTATCCACCTCCAGTTTGATGCGCAGTTGCTCCCGGGCATTGATACCCGTCACCGGTGGTTGAACCGATGCAATTTTGACAATATGAATCTGCGTGCCGCCCTTGATAAAGGCCGATTTGACGGGAGAGTCAGTTTTCTTCATCTTTTCTTGAACGGTCATTTCCAGGCCATACGCGCCCAGTTCATCCTGCACAGGCTGTGTAAAGGAAGAAAGATCAAATTTCTGGTCGCTTTTCATCAGAGAAAAATCCAGGTCTTCAGAGAAACGATCCAAACCGTAAAAAATGCGCAAAGCTGTCCCGCCGTAAAAAGCGGCATGCGTGAAAAAACCGCCGCGATAAAGCCCCAGCAAAGCAATTTCTTGAACAATTTCGTTGAGCGCGTGACGATAGTCGTCCGCCGTGCGGCAATCATACGCTTTAAGCATATCGGCTATGGCGCTATGCATGGTTGGCCTCTCCTTCCAGCCACTTCAAAAGCAGCCGGAATATTTGCTTTCTGTAAAGCGGCGCAAGAAACATAATGCTTTCCCTGTCCAGAGAAAGAACCGCCTCGCGCTCCATCCGCCAGTCTTCAAAAAGCAATGCCCTCAGCGCTTTGATGCTGCCGATGCCCCGTGTCTTGTAGAGCGTATCGCAAAGCGCCTTTTCGGGCGTTGCAATCAGATAGCTTTGATCATTTTCGGAACCCAGCATAACGCCGTAGGGAAAAACCGCCGCCGGCAGATAGTAATAATAGAAGTTGCCCAGCGGCGTTGAAAAGTGGCGATTCTTGTTTTTATTGTAAGCCGCCGACGTGACAGCCTGCACCCGCTCCGGAATCAGTCCGTAATGAGCCAGCGCATATTCAAAGGAGATATACGACGGGCCGTATATCACTGCCGCCAGACTCTTGAGGGAATAGACATTCTTGTCCTTGCCGTCCAGAAAGATGCCCCGGCGCACCTGAACCACTTCACCGGACTTGATCATCCGCGTCAGTCTGGCCTTGGGTGAGGCATAATCCCGCAGTTCGTGCATGATGGTTTGATGATTCTTATGCATATTATCTCCAGTAAGTATTGTTTTATTGTACTTTTTGGAGAAAGTCAACTAGATTTAGTGAGCCAAGCTAAGGACGAGCTTTGCGAAGTCCGAAGCGTAAGGCGAACTATCCCCGAAGCGAAGCGGAGCGGGATAGTGACACCCACAAAGCGCGTGAGATGCGAAGTCCGAAGCGTAAGGCGAACTATCCA
>CAYZLL010000276.1:0-2009 GCA_964479225.1 uncultured Smithella sp. | reverse complement strand
TTAAATTGAGGTTTTCATAAATCATTTTTGTGGAGAGGTCAAAAGGCGGTTTGATGAGAAGAATATCCAATTGCGGCAGGTGACGCAAATGCTTGAGCCGGTCACCGACCCCAGAGGCTAAGGCCGCGTTTCCATAGATAAAAAAAGGAACATCCGCTCCTATTTTTGCGCCGATTTCTAGAAGTTCGCTCTTTTTCAGGCCCAGGGAGCAGATTTTATTGAGTGCCATCATCGTGGTAGCGGCATCGGAACTTCCACCCCCCAGACCCGCGGCCGTCGGAATTTTTTTATGCAGCGTTATTTCCATCCCCGACCGATAGTCACAGTAATCAAAAACAGCTTTTGCTGCGCGAACAATCAGATTATTTTCATTCGTCGGCAAATCCGTTCCCGGACAATGCAAAACAATGCCCTGCGGACGGAGCACGAAAATCAATTCATCGTGCAGCGATATTTTCTGCATCAAGGAAAAAATATCATGATAACCGTCCGCGCGTTTTCGTAAGACATGCAAAAAAATATTTATTTTCGCCGGCGCGATCCAGTGCATTTTAAGCCTTTTCTTTGACGTAACGCATTTTCAGCTCATAAAGAACACCCTGGATCAGGGCGCTTTCGTCTTTGTCAAGATTGCCCTTGGTTTTTTCATGGAGCATATCGAGAATATCGATGGTCTGCTTCGCCGCCGGAAGATTTTTTTGCGCTGCGCCGCCTTCGATCTCCGGAATATCTCCAAAATGAAAAAGGGCAGACGTGCTGAGCGACAAAACAAAATTGGTAAAATTCACCGAAGGATAATTCATCCCGGTATCGGGCACCGGTCGTGAAGTTTCCCTGGGCTCCTGCTGCTCATCGGCTGCCGCAGTCGCGGCGGCTTCCGGCGGTTTCTCTTCCGCGGATTCCCCAAAACAACGTTTATCCTTAACGACGAAACCTGAATCTTTTTTCTTTTCTTCCATTGATGATCTCCTCCGATATTACTTTTTGCTGATTTTAATTTCTCCCCTGGAAACATCGACGGCAATGTTATCGCCTTCCACAAATTTGCCCGCCAGGATTTCCATCGCCAGCGGATCAAGAATAAGCTTCTGCAGAGAGCGTTTGAGCGGCCGTGCGCCGTAAACCGGACTGTAGCCCTGTTCCGCGATAAAGTCTTTGGCTTTTTTCGTCAATTCCACGCTCATCTTGCGTTCTTGGAGTCGTTTGTCAATCAACCCCATTTGAATTTCAACGATCCTGTAAATATCTTCCAGTTTCAGGGCCGCGAACATAATGATATCGTCGATGCGATTCAAAAATTCCGGTTTGAAAGTCGCCCGCAGCGCTTCCATCGAACGGTTCTTCTTTTCCTCATCGGAGCTGGAAGGATCCTGAATCCACTGACTGCCCACATTGGATGTCATAATAACCACCGTGTTCTTGAAATCCACGGTTCGTCCATGTCCGTCGGTCAGGCGACCGTCATCCAGGATCTGCAATAGAATATTGAACACATCCGGATGCGCTTTTTCAATTTCATCAAAGAGCAGAACGCTGTAAGGTTTGCGACGCACCGCTTCGGTGAGATAACCGCCCTCGTCATAACCGACATAACCGGGCGGAGCGCCGATCAGACGGGCCACCGCGTGTTTCTCCATGTATTCCGACATGTCAATGCGAATCATCGCCTGCTCATTGTCGAACATGAATTCCGCCAGGGCTCTGGCCAGTTCTGTTTTGCCCACGCCTGTCGGTCCCAGGAAAATAAAAGAACCGATGGGACGATTCGGATCCTGCAGACCGGAGCGTGCGCGGCGTAAAGCGGCGGACACGGCGCCAATGCCTTCATCCTGACCGATGACGCGCAGTTTGAGACGCTCTTCCATGTGAATCAGCTTCTGTACATCACTTTCCATCATCCTGGCCAGCGGAATGCCCGTCCAGTTGGAAACCACCTCGGCCACGTCTTCCGCATCGACCTCTTCCTTGATCATCTGATCATCTTTCTGAACGTCATCCAGTTTTTTCTG
>CAYZLL010000275.1:0-2013 GCA_964479225.1 uncultured Smithella sp. | reverse complement strand
GTTCACTGGTTGTATCCTTTCGTGTGGGTCGCTACGAGGCCATCCGCGATATGCTGAAGTCATGGATTCCCCACATTTCAATCCTGTCACCGATAGCGTTGAGAAAGAGTATGCTGGAAGAAGTCAAAGACTGGGTAAAGCAGCAGGAGAAAAGATGATATACAAAAAAACAATATCTTTAAATGCTAAAATCGGTTATAATTTATTCAAATCAAATTCAAAAACTTCAGGAGGTGCTTTATGCTAGGGTACAAATGGACGGAACACAAGGGGAAAAGAATATTCTCTATGGATCTAGGGACGGATAACGTTGAAGCCTTGAAAGAAACAACATCCCAGATAGAAAAAATTTTTGCAAAAGAACCTCCCAAATCAATCTTAAGTCTCTGTAACGTCGAAGGTATCGCAATTAAGCCGGAAAGTGTTCAGATTCTCAAAGATTTTACCAAACATAACGAACCGTATGTGAAAATGACCGCTATTTTAGGTGTTGACGGATTGCGGCTTATCATATTCAATTCATTGCTGGCGTTCACGAGGCGTAAAAATCTTGTTTTAAGAACTTCCAAAGACCAGGCACTGGATTGGCTTGCCAGTCAGCCGTAAAACAAACAGGGCCGGCTTTTTCAAGCCGGCATTATTTTAGAATCAACAGCATCTCAGCAGGAATAGATATGAATGTTCAAAAAATATTTGAAGCACTCAACGAAGGCACGGAGAAATCGGTGCTGGGCGTAATTTGCCGGGAACTGGAAAATCAGTCCTATTCAGTCGTCGTGGATGATGTTCCTGTGACTGCGGATGAATTCTTCCAAGGCCGGCACCAGGATATTGAGCAAAAGAAGGGACCGTTTAACATAGCCCTCCTCAATACGTCTCTGACAAGAAAAGTAAAAATTGAGCAGGAGTTTTGTATTGAATTTTCAGGTCTTCGGGAGTTCATGATCAAACAGAAAAAACAGGAGTCTTCTTAGACGTTTCATTTTTAAAGCAAAAAAACAGAATTGTGATCTGATAGTTTTTCAATAAAGTCATTTTTTACAGGTAAATGACAACACTTCTTCACACAACAGGAAGCATTCCAATGAATGATCAACCGCTGCGGGTATTAATGATTGATGATTCGGAAGATGATGTTCTGCTGATTATTCGTGAACTCAAAAAAGGCGGATATCATCCGGTATATGAGCGGGTCGATAACGCCAACGCCATGAAGAAAGCCCTCCACGATCAGCTATGGGACATTATTCTTTGCGATTATCAAATGCCGGAATTCGATGCGCCTTCAGCCATCAGTGTTTTCAAAGAAGAAAATCTGGATATTCCGATTATTATAATATCCGGAACGATCGGCGAAGAAACATCCGTAGAGTGTATGCGTCTGGGCGCCCATGATTACTTTATGAAGGGAAAGCTGTCCCGTTTGTGTCCGGCCGTGGCCAGAGAACTGGCCGATGCTAAAGTCAGAAAACAGCAAAAGCAGACCGAAGCACAAAAGGAAGAAGCCATCCGGGCTTTGCGTCAAAGTGAAGAAAAATATCGAACCATTCTGGAGAACATTGAAGACGGGTATTACGAAGCGGATCTTGCCGGCAACATGACTTTTTTTAATGATTCGTTATGCAAAATTATAGGCTATTCCCGGGATGAATTGTTGGGGATGAACAACCGTCAATTTACCGATCCGGAGAACTCCAAATCACTTTATCAGGCTTTTAATAAAGTTTACAGGTCAGGACAATCCACAAAAGGTTTCGATTGGCAGATTATCAGAAAAGACGGGACGAAACGATATATTGAAGCATCCGTGACTTTGTTGAAAGATGCGTCCGATCAACCCATTGGTTTCAGGGGGATTGTCGGCGACATTACCGAACGCAAGCAACAGGAAGATTTCATCCGGGAAAGTGAGGAGAGGTACCGCCTGCTGGCCGATCACATGAAAGACCAGATCTGGTTGATGGATCTCGATTTAAATATCATCTATGTCAGTCCATCCGGAGAAAGGGCGCT
>CAYZLL010000274.1:0-2024 GCA_964479225.1 uncultured Smithella sp. | reverse complement strand
TGGCCGATAATCAACGGCGCGGAACTGGATCCACTGACAACAATATAACGGGGCCTGTCGCCCGGATTGTCGCGCCTGATCCTCAAACGCATGACCTTATTATTTTTAACAAGTGGAATAACTAAACCTGCGGGAATCCATTGACGCATTTGAATTCCATCTTTTGATAACGGTTCTAATCTCCAGGCGGACCGTGGTTCGTCAATATCCATGGGGGAGTAACCAAGCATGGATTTCTTAATGGTCGCATCGCTTAAACCTTTTTCGGTTTTAAGCCATGCCCTTACGGATTCGCCTTGCTTTGACCATAAGGAATTAATGGCAATAGCCAGAAAATTGCCTGCTTTCACTTGCCAAAATTCCTTTGGCGATGCTGCTTCCTTCGGTGTATATGAAGGCTCTGGTGGTCGTGAATATTTTTGCGGGCGAGGTTTCCGCCCTGTCAATTGATAGATTTCTTTAAATGATAAACCACGCCGTTCGCGCAAATAGTCTATTTCGTCACCGGCCTTGCCACATTGACGGCACCAGAAACGACCGGTTTCCGGCCAAACCCTAAACCTTTCCTGTCCTCCGCACCAGGGACAAGAGCCCTCATATTCGGCGCCGTTCGTCGCCTGCTTTTTCAGCGGGCCTTCATTGGCCTGTATGAGTTCAAGAATTTGCATTTTTATTTCCTTACAAAAATGTTCATTCATATAATAAGATAATCATACCCGACCCGATATGGAAGATATTAACCCCATAAATTTTACGTTGTAAATAATACAATATTGGGTATCTTGAATACAAAGATTAACCGTTCAATTATTAAGACAATTCAACACCGTTCAATATTGACAAAATTAATCCCGTTGGTTATATTAAATACAACGAGATACTGCTGTGCACGCGATGAAGTCATGTCACTGGAGATGAATTTAGAAAAGACCCGCAGGATCTTAGTGGTGATAGCCACCCTTAAAAGATCAAGAGTTAAAAAATCATGACTCCAGCATGCAGACTCAACGACACAAGCGGTTCTCGTTTTTTTATGATTTTGACCACTTTCTTTGTACTCTGCACAGAGGCATATTGTAACGATTCATTGTTTTATTCTCCGCTGTGTTCGCGCGCGACCCTTTTACCTCTTTCTTCATCAACAAAAAAGACGATGATGGCTGATGCCAGGAAAAAGAATGAACAGATAAGAATCGCCTTTTGCAGACCGAAAATCGTTTGCAATAATCCCAGACCCATCAGCCCGAAAATAGCAGACAGGCGGCCGGTAAAACTCCATAGACCGAAAAATTCACCAGCCTTCGTATCCGGTGAAAAAAGCGCTACCATCGCGCGGCATAAGGATTGCGTTGAACCCAGCCCCAGTCCGGCAATCGAACCGATGACCAGGAAAATATGTTCCGCCCGCCAGGAAGCACCCGTCCAGGCATGGAGCAGCGCGGTTACATCCTTGATGCCATAAATCAAACTCACGGTAATCAGCCAGATGAAGAGTGTCAGCATGAAGGTCTGTTTTGCTTTCCATTTGTCCTGGATGAAACCGAAAAACAGCGCTCCGCCCGCCGCCGTAAACTGCGTTATGACAAACATCAATATCTGCGTCGTTCCCGACCATTTGACGACCTGGTCTCCATAGATGAAGGCGAAGGAAATGACAATAGACAAACCGGAATAGGCAAAAAAGAAAGCCGCCAAAAGAATCATCAAATCCCGGTAATCGTGCAGGTCCCGAAAGGTCTTCTTCAATCTTTTCCAACCGGTGGTAAAATAATTTTCATGGTCAGGTAAAGGCCGGGGAACCGCGTGGTCTTTGACCCATAAAAAAGTGGGCAGCGCCGCGATCAGAAAAAACAATCCGGTGAACGGTCCTACCAGCCGCAGATTGTGAAAATTATCGACCGTGTAAAGGTTTCCCTGCAAGCCGAAGATGACAATGGCTGTGGAGATCAGACCGCCGAAGTAACCCAGGCCCCAGGCATAGCCGGAAATTTTACCCAGATCCTCCGGCGGGCCGAGGCCCGGCA
>CAYZLL010000273.1:0-2029 GCA_964479225.1 uncultured Smithella sp. | reverse complement strand
AACAGGATGGTTCTGCGAATTTTATCCACGGGTAAAGTATGAAATAACTTCTCATTTTTTGATGCGATGCCGCCTGCATTCCAAATCATGCTGATAAAAGGCGCGTTTACATTTTCGGCAACTTCCGAAAGCGAAAACGGGTGGAGATTCAACAAGGCGGCGCGGCCAGCCATTGTTTCCCGGATATTTTTCATCAAGAGTAATTGTGAAGAACCGGTTAAGATAAATTTCTTTTGAGCGCTTGATTTTTGATGCTTTTGCCGATCCACCACCCATTTTAAAGGATCAAAAAGCGCCGGAATTTTTTGGACTTCATCTAAAATAATCAGTGGTGATTTTAGTGATTCCAGAATAGCTGTGGCAGATTTTTGAAAGCGGAAACGTTCATCAGGATCATCAAAAGACAAATAATCAGATTGCAAGCTAGCGGCTTCCGGTAATTGACTTTGAGCCAGAGTCGTCTTGCCCGTTTGACGAGCGCCGGTCAGAACAATGACCTGCTCCTGCTTGATGCGCTGCAACATAACTTTTAAGAGATGACGGGGTATGTTATTCATGGCCGCATATTGGCAGACACAATGCAAAATTGCAAGGTATTTTTGCAGTAATAATGATTTCTGTTTTGCTTACGTTTTTACAAAAATCAGTATTTAGAAAATGATTTTCAGTTCTCTGGGCAATACGTTAAAGGAGAATTGCGTTCGCTTTTGCTTTTCCGGATCGCCGTTGCGCTGTAAGAATTGTTCCGTTGAAGTCGTGATATGAAGATCTTTCGCTTTATAATAATCTCCCATTCTGTTTCCCCCCATCAGTGCTGTCGCCAGCGCGTACAGTGCGCCAAAGGGGCCTGAATTAAGAATCAGCAAATGTAAATAGCCGTCGTCGTATTGCGCCTGCGGAACTACTTTAAAACCGTAGCCGTAATAGGGAAGTTTTGTAATGACGGCGGTCAGAGAGTTTGATGTTGTTACTTCCCGGCCGTCCATCAGAACCCGTAGATCGGCGCTGACGTATCCATCAAACAAAACTTTTAGCGTCGACAGACCATACGCCGTGAAGCCCAGTAAATCATTGATCAGATACTTGTCTCTTTCCAGAAGAATACTGCCTTCAATCCCGATACTGGCGAACAGAGCTTTTGTTTTTCCGTCACAGCATATTGCATCAATCAAATGCTCCTTTGCGGCAAGAATGGCGTGGGCATTTTCCTTCGGACAGCGTGGCAGATTAAACGTATGCCGTACAACATCGCCGGAACCAAAGGGAAGAAATCCCAGTGGGACATCCCTCGAAACACTATTCATGACCAGCGAGAACGTTCCATCACCGCCCGCAACAAGCAGTATTTTTACTTTCCGGGAAAGTTCTTGAGCGCAGCGGCTGAATTCTTCAGGAGATTTTGTATCAAGACCGGCAACGGTCGCGTCTTTCAAAATTCCGGCTACTTCATTTAAAATCTTTTGTTTTTCATCCAGGGAGCGCTTGCCGGAAACAGGATTCCCGATAATGCCGTATTTCATGTAGTCTCACTGCCGCATTTATTTTTTCGCAAAAGCAATTTTTAATAGCGAAACTATAAGGAGGACGATTTTTTCTGTCAAGGGAATAATTACTATCCCGAATACCCTAGATTAGTGCGTCACAAATAGTTTGACATATAGGTTTGAATATGTAATATCATTCTCCATGAGCCGAACAACAAAACCCATCATCCTCGAAAGTGCGGAACAGGTGACATTGGAAACATGGTCACGAAGTCGTTCATTACCCTTCAGGCAGGTTCAGCGAGGCAAAATCATCCTGATGGCCGCAGACGGCGTAAGCAACCAAGAGATAGCCGCCACGTTGGGTCTGTCTCGTCCGACCATACAGCTCTGGCGCGAAAGATTTCTGGCCTTGCGTTTGGCCGGTCTAGAGAAGGATGCTCCTCGTCTGGGCCGCAAGCATCGTATCGCGCCAGCCAAAATCAAGGCTGTTGTCGAAGCCACCTTGCATACGAAACCTCAGAATGCCACGCATTGGAGCACGC
>CAYZLL010000272.1:0-2073 GCA_964479225.1 uncultured Smithella sp. | reverse complement strand
CAGAGCGTGATGCATTGTTGTTTTCATGCAGCCCGCAATCTTTTGTTCCACAGCCAGCATCTGTTCCCGGTTGCGAATGATCTGTTCGCGGACTTCCCCGGTCACACCATATCTTACCAGTAAATCCTGCACCCTTTCTTCAATGGAAACAATCGTGTCGTGCATCACTCTTTTATCCGCGTAATACACGATTTCTTTTTCTTCAACACCACTGCCCGGATTTAGATTCTGAATGATGACATGCTGCTCCACAATTTCGGCAACGCTAGAAAAACCCAGGTCTCTTAAGAGCGCTCCTCCGGAAGCGGCGTGCTTTTCACGTGTTTTCAGTGATCGGGTCTTGGTAATATCGTGCAGCAGAGCTGCCGCCATCACCAGATCTCTGTTGACGGACACCTCTGCTTTAAGATGGTCTGTAACCGCGAGGGCGACTCGCATAACCTGCCGTGAATGTTCGGCGATGTGCGGCAACATCGAATATTGCGCCATGAGTTCTTCGCATTCAGCCGGGCCGGGAATCTTGTCTGGAATATTAACTGACATGGAACTCAGAATGTTGAACCGCCTTTCATCGCCATCAGTTTCGCAACCCTTTTTTCCACAGGAGGATGGGAGCTGAATAATCCCATGATGGCACCTCCGAAAAGCGGGATAACGATAACCGGGAAAAGACAATCACAAAAAGGCATGGCATTGCAACTGATTTTCATGACTAAAATTAAAACGCACGGGGCTCGCCAAATTGATTTTAAATCCTGTATTGCTGATAGCCCTTTTCTCTGAATAATTTAAGGCAGATATCAACAACGGCGGGGTCAAAAAGATCCCCTTTGTGTTTCTCGATCTCCGCCAGCGCGGCTTCCGTGCCCAGGGACGCACGGTAAGGACGATGGGATGCCATGGCATCGACAACATCCGCCACGGCCATAATGCGGGCTTCCAGCAGAATCTCATTCCCTTTCAAATTTCTTGGATATCCTGTCCCGTCCATCCTTTCATGGTGCTGGTAAACAATTTGCGCGATGGGCCAGGGAGATTCGACATGTTTGAGCATCTCGTATCCGCTTTCCGGGTGCTGTTTAATTAATGCAAATTCCAGTTCGCTCAGTCTTGTCGGTTTCGTTAAGATTTCCGCCGGAACGGCCAGTTTTCCGATGTCATGAATGACACCGGCCAGGCGGATTCCTTCAATGGTATCCTGATCCAGTCCCATCTCCTCTGCAATAACACACGCAAGTTGGGCCACCTGGGACTGGTGACCCGCCGTGTAGGGGTCTTTAGCCTCAAGAGCGGAAACCAGTACCTGGATCGTCGTACCGACCGCTTTCTTGAGGCTTTCCAGCGTCTGTTGAAGTTTGTTTTCGGCCTGCTTGCGCTCGGTAATGTCACGGGCAATGGACTGAATCGCAACCGGTTTTCCTTCCGATGTAATCAGGGACCCCTTGGTTTCCACGTAGATTGCTGTGCCGTCTTTATGGCGCAATTTTACCTCAATCAGGTTTTGCTGTGATCCGGTATCAATAATTTCCTGTATGGCTTCAAAAACATAAGGCAGTTGTTTTTCATCCATCAGGGCCGCCACATTGATGGAGGAAAGTTCTTCTCTTTTGTATCCAAAACGCTCAAAAGCGGCGTTATTGGCGTCGATAAAGTTACCTTTAAAATCAATGATATAAACAATATCGAGTGATCGGTCGAAGAGAGACCTGTACCGTTCTTCACTGGCCAGTAAAGCAGCTTCCGCCTTTTTGCGTTCGGTGATATCCCTGGATTCACCGAGAAGAGACACCGGTTTACTGTCTTCATCCCGTATGAAACTGAACACGCATTCTCCCCATATTTTATGACCGTCTTTGCAACGGAATTCCAGATCCAGCGACCGATTTAAGACATAATCGGTAGGAGCAGCCAGGGCGATGGGCATTTCAATGGAAAAGAAATTGCTGGCGGCATGAAAAGACGACCGTGTCATGAGTTTCTCCAACGGCAGTTTTTTGAGTTCATCCAGAGAGTACCCCAGCGCCCTTTCTCCGGATGGACTGACATAGATGATATTTAAATCGAGATCCATCA
>CAYZLL010000271.1:0-2080 GCA_964479225.1 uncultured Smithella sp. | reverse complement strand
CGGTCACTATATGCGATAATTGACGGGCGACTTCCTTCTGCATCCGGATAAAGGAGTACCATCTCTTAATCTTTCTGATTTTTTTTCTGGTCGTCGCCGATTTGAATTCCTCCTGCCGGTCAACGGTGATCGGATGATGAATGGTGGCGATCGTGGGCACGACCTTTTCGGCTATTTTCCCGATACCATAAGCAAGACACTGATTGTCGTGAACAATGTCATATTTATCTTTATGTTTCTGAAGATAATTATAGGCGCGGACACCGAAAGTATAAGGCTCCGGAAACCTTCCGGCACACATGTTCAGAAATTCGTACATATTGAGCGGATTGGCCAGAGCCGTGACTTTCTTTACGCGAAACGGTTTCTCCGCATTATAAAGATCGAGACTGGGCAGTTTGTGCAGATGCACCTGCGAATCAAGATGGGGATAAGGCGGTCCGGACAAAACATCCACCTCATGACCGAGATCACTCAGGGCTTTACTCAAATGCTTGATGTAAACACCCTGTCCACCGCAATTGGGATTGCCGCGATAGGTTAACAAACAGATTTTTAAAGGCTTTGATTTGGATTTATTTTTCATACCGATAACTTCTTGACCATCCTTTGTGAATTTTCCAGCATGGCTGATATTTCTTCATCGTTCAATCCGGCGCCCTGTGCAATTTTTTTGGCTCTCTCCATGCCCACAAAATCAGCCGGCGCGTGGGCATCGTTATTGAGGATCAGACCGGCTTTAAATTTTCCGGCCATCTGCGCGACGTGGCCGTTGGTGAAACCGTGTCCCCTGCGTGTTGTGATCTCCAGATAAATTCCGCGCTCCGCGGCCAATCGCGCTTCTTCTTCGGTGAGAAGACCGGGATGCGCCAGAATATCGATGGATGCCCGCAAAGCGGCCAGATTGGTGCCGGCAGGAACCGGCTCAACAATTGTCTCCCCGTGAACAATGATGATTTTTGCTCCCAGTTTTCTTGCTTCATCAGCCAGATCGGCTATTTGCTCAGGAGCGACATGGGTAATTTCCACACCGGGGAAAACATGGATTTTCTCGTCTTTCGTTATTTGCGAACAGACTCTGATCATCCGGGGAATAATAAAATCAATATTGGAATGATCGACATGATCTGTAATGGCTAAAAATTTATAACCGGCGGCAAAGGCGCGCTGCGCCAGCTCCGCCGGCACCAATTCCCCATCACTGAAGATGGAATGAGTATGCAGATCTATCAATTAAAAACATCCTGACGATAAATAGTACCGGTTTACCAAAATCATAAACTTGACGTTGACTTAGCAAATTTAAAACCGTGAGTCAATAAGGATGTGCAAGGCTGAAAATATCTGATTATGCCCGATTTGTCTTCAGAAGCAGAAATGTTGCCGAAACACGACAGACATTTTTCTCTTTATTATCGGTAACTAAGCAGTCTCCAATCACCAGACTCCGTCCTTTTTTAAAGACTGTCGCAGTGGCAATGAGTTCTCCCTCACTGACACTCGCCAGGAAATTACTTTTCAGTTCTATCGTGGTGAGGCCTTCTTCAGGGTTCAATTGAGTCATGATCGCATGAGCGATGGTTTCATCAGCCAGCGCAACAATCAGGCCACCCTGCATGGATTTCGCCCCCTGCAAATATTCAGGACGCACCGGCATACGAAAACGGGCGTAACCGTCTTTGATTTCATCCAGAGTTACTCCCAGAAAATCCAGAAAGGGGTTTAATCCCTTCTGACCATTTCTCATTTTTTCCAGATAAACATCGTAATTGAACATAACTTTTCCCTCAGGCCGATTGTTAATAATGCATAACCTTTTTTCACACCATAACCTGCGGCGATGCTTCCACACGGGTAAGCAGTTTCATGGAACCGAGTTCTCAAAAAAATTAATGACCGAGAAAGGTCTTAATTTGTTTGATTTCTTCCATCAGCTTTTCAAAGCCGGGAATAGTTAAAGACTGGGGCCCATCGGAAAGCGCCTTTTCCGGGTCGGGATGAACCTCAATCATAATCCCGTGCGCCCCGGCCACCAGCGCCGCTTTCGCCATGGGCGGCACCAGACTGCGCTTGCCGGTGG
>CAYZLL010000270.1:0-2089 GCA_964479225.1 uncultured Smithella sp. | reverse complement strand
CGGCCTCCCGAGAATTTTACGGGCAATTTCTATGGATAAATCTTTATAACGACCATCCAGAACAGATTTGGCTTTTTCAATTTCCAGATCCATTTTTTGCTGGAATTCACGGGCAATGACAGGAATCTCATTGCGTACGGCATCTACAATGTTTTTCGCCTGATTGACGCCTTCCTGGATGATCTCTTTTTTCTGTTCCGATGCCTTCAGCTTCGCCTGCTTTAACTTTTCATCATACTCGGAAGCTCTTTTTTCCACCGATTCATTAAACAACTTGATTTCGTTTTCTGATTCTTCGAGCTGTTTTTTGCGACGATCCAGGATCGAAAGAATGGGTTTGTATAAAAGAATGTTAAGGATAAAAACAAGACCGATGAAAATAACCATTTGGACTAATAGTGTGAAATCAGGAATGACTTTAACCATTGTTTACCTCTGTTTATCTTTTGCACTTTCCAGGAAAACCACCGGAGGGTTTCCGTTTGAGCAGTTCGCCATATGAGCGTCTGCTACTTGTGCATACAGTTTTTATTCGGTTGTGACGTTTTGAATATTTTTCCTTACGGATGGAATTTTTATTCACTCGATATTCAAAACGCGCGAGTTACTAATCATAACATAAAGAGCTTGTCAAGCATTTTCTGACCAACAGTCTAAAGTTTTACAATAATCAATAATTACATGATCATAGAGAACAAAAACGCTTCGTTCAATGAAAATAATTGCTGTGTTATTGAACAGGCCAAAAATGAAGAATCAACGGGCTGCTCAGTCAGGCTGGGGCATTTCAGTTTCATTCTCTTTCATTTTCGACATGTGGGAAACACCATCGAAAATGGCGCCTTCCTCCATAATGAAAACCGGAGTGCGTACATCTCCCGAAAATTTTCCAGTCGAGTGGATATTCAATTTTTCCTTTACATCAATTTTTCCCTGGACATCGCCGCTGATGTAAACACTTTTGGTAGCGATATCGGCCTTCACCGATGCGCCCTGCCCAACAACCAGTGAGCCCTGACCAAAAATTTCACCCTGAAATTTTCCATCAATGCGCACAGCCCCGTTAAAAATCAGTTTGCCTTCGAACTCGGCATCCTGTCCTAAAAAAGCTTTAATCTCTTCAACCTCTTTCTTTTTATCCCACACAGTATCCTCCCTTTCATACCATCACGAACGTTTATTAAAAAACTATCACAACATGAATCTTATATACTCTATTTTTGCATAATCAATCTTCGTGCGCCGACATTAATCAAGAGCCCGATAGCCGTCATCAAAGACAACATGGCCGATCCGCCATAGCTGAAAAAAGGAAGCGGAATACCGACCACCGGCAGAATGCCCAGCACCATCCCGATGTTAATAAAAAACTCCCAGGCGATAAATGCCGTCACGCCAAAGGCAATGATTGTGCCCAATAAATCTTTCGCTTGCAAGGCAATTCTCAGTCCCCATAAAATAATCACCATGAACGCACCTATCAAAAATATTGAACCGAGGAAACCCCATTCTTCGGCAAAAACCGAAAAAACAAAATCCGTCTGCTGTTCCGGCAAAAATTTTAATTGCGTCTGCGAGCCGCTGAGAAATCCCTTCCCCAGAAATTCCCCGGAGCCGATGGCAATTTTTGATTGAATAATATGGTAGCCCGACCCCAAAGGATCCCTTTCCGGATTCAGAAAAGTAATCAGTCTCTCTTTTTGATAATCCTTCAAAAAAAACCAGCCGGACGGCGCCAGGATCAAGCCACTGAGAAAAATGAAGATCAAAGATTTTCGATCGATTCCCATAAAAAAAACAATCGATACAAAAATAATAATTAACATCAAGGCCGTTCCCAAATCAGGCTGTTTTAAAATCAGTAAAAAAGGGATCAGCACCATTAAAAGAGGAATAAACAATTCCTTCAAGGTATAAGGTTCGTTCGATTTGTGATTATCAAAGTAGCGGGCCAACGTAATGATGATCACGACCTTCATGAATTCAGAAGGTTGAACGGCAAAGAAACCGGCGCCCAGCCATCGTTGCGCACCATGGGACGAAGAGCCCACCAGAAAAACCAGAATGAGCAGCACGATCGTGAAACCGT
>CAYZLL010000269.1:0-2139 GCA_964479225.1 uncultured Smithella sp. | reverse complement strand
AAACCCAAGTTTCAGAAGCAAAGCGCGCTGAAACTTGATGGTTGAACTACCCCAACTGCGAAGTAGTTGTGGGTAATGACACTCGCTGAGAGCAAACGAAGTGCAGCTCGAAGCGTAAGTGGAATTATCCTAGGAGCGAAGCGACGTAGGATAGTGAGACCCGAAGCGTGGCGGATGGGGATAGTGACAGTCATTGACGTTTTCTAGTCGAACTATCCCAGGCACGCAGCCATTGTGACACTTGCTCTATTTATTTTTGCCACGGCTTGGTTTTCCAACGCTGATGGAACCAGAAATACTGCTCGGGGTATTCACGAATAACGGCTTCGATGATTTTTGTGAAACGCTGCGTATTGGTCACTAAGTCCGCTTCGTAATCACCGGTGCAAACAGCTTCAATAGCCGGTTTTATAATAAGTTTGTACTGGTTTGATTTTTCCCTGGCCATGAAAACGGGTAATACAGGAGCGCCGGAACGCATGGCCATCACGGCCAGTCCGACACCGGTACAAGCGGGCCGGCCGAAAAAATCGACGAAAACACCTTCTTTTTTAGCAACATTCTGATCACTGAGAATGGCGATGAGATGATTTTGCTTAAGTAATTCCATGATCTTTTTTCCTGATCCCCCTTTGGGAATCAAATCATTGCCCTGAATAGTCCGCACGGATTCCACTATATTATCAATAATATTATTATCCAACGGCCTGTACACGATATTTATTGTTTTAAGATATATTGGAATAGCAATCGCCATAAGCTCCCAGTTACCGAAATGAGCAATGATAGTGAGCAGTCCTTTTCCCGGGGAAATGGCCGTTTGATAATTTTCCAGGCCTTCCACTTCCACCCATTTGTGAATATTTGCTCTGTTTATGTACGGCAGGTCGAAAAATTCAGCAGCCACGATGGCAAAATGACGATAAACCCCTCTGGCAATTTTGAATATTTCTTCAGTGCTTTTTTCAGGAAAAGAACGCTGAAGATTGTGCAGGGTGATCAAACGATTTTTTGTGCCGATATGATAAAAAAGAAAAAAAACCGTATAGAAAAAACCTTTGCGCACGCTGCGTGGAATGCAATGAAAAACAAAAAGCACGATCCGTGTTGTTCTGGTCTTTTCAACAGGCATAATTTATGGTTGTAACGGTTTACCGCATTCTTTGCATTTGCCATCGGTACCGATGACACCAATGCAGGATTCATCGCTGCACAAAACCCGGGTCTCCCATTCGTCATTCGATTGATTAACCGCTGGGGTTTGCGTGTCCGGAGTTATTTCATGAACGCTTTCTACTATTTTGTCTTCCGGCAATTTGCCCCCATAGAGCTTGCCGCATTCCTTGCACTTGCCGTCGGGACCGATGGCGCCGATACAGGATTCATCGCTGCATAATATTCGTTTTTCCCAGTCTTCATTTTCATCAAAAATGATATCCGTCATGGCGTTCTCCCGGAATTGTTTTCAATGCTAAAGCAGTGCCCCATAATCAAAGTGTCATTCCGAACCGCCAAAGGCGTGTGAGGAATCTTAGATTTCTCGTCGCTTTGCTCCTCGAAATGACACAGTGGGTCTTACGCAAATCGCTTGACTCTTCTTACAACAGCTTCAGCATTTTTTCCACAAAACAGTTAGCCCTTGATGCAGGCGATTGACTTAAGCTTTGCCACTTTTCTGGCAATGCCCGCATTATGCATTACTTCGACAACGTCCTGCACATTTTTATAAGCTTCGGGCATTTCTTCGCTGAGTGTTCCCTTGGAGCCGGCCATCACCAAAACACCCTTTTCCGAAAGTTCACGGGCAATCGAGCGTCCGCGGCTGGTTTTGATGGCCTGTGACCGGCTCATCACCCTGCCCGCTCCGTGACAGGCGCTGCCGAAGGTTTCTGACATCGCCTTTTCCTGACCGACCAGCACGTACGAGCCGCTGCCCATATCGCCGGGAATCAGCACCGGCTGGCCGACTTTTCTGTAGCGTTCAGGAACCGCTTCATGTCCGGCGGGAAAAGCTCGTGTCGCGCCTTTGCGATGCACGCAAAGTTTCTTCATGATGCCGCCAATGTTGAATTCTTCTATCTTGGCAATGTTATGACAGACGTCATAAACCAATCGCATATTCACTTCACGCGGCGACAT
>CAYZLL010000268.1:0-2140 GCA_964479225.1 uncultured Smithella sp. | reverse complement strand
ATTATTGCCGTCGAGCTTGATGATGAGCTGGTAAAAGTTCTGGAGGACCGATTGTCCAAATATCAAAACATTCAGATTCATCACGGAAATATTTTGAAGTTTGACTTCCAGTCCCTTGCCAAAACTGAACGGCAGAAAATTAAAGTTGTCGGCAACATCCCCTACAACATTTCCAGTCCGCTGTTATTTTATTTGCTGACCTTCCGGCATCTGATCAGTTCCCTTGTGTTGATGATGCAAAAGGAATTGATTGATCGGCTGGTTGCATCTCCGGGCACAAAAAGCTACGGTGTGCCATCGGTGATTCTGCAGATGTTTGCGAATGTGGAAAAAATCATGACGATTCCCGCATCGTATTTTCATCCGCGTCCACAAGTGGAGTCATCGGTGGTCAAATGTATTTTCAAAGAACAATCTCTCGTAAAACTTGAGGATGAAGATATCTTCATCAGACTCGTCAGAGATGCTTTTGCTCAGCGCAGGAAAATGCTGATGAACAATTTAAAGCATTCAAAATTGCTGGAAGGTGTCTCCGACCCGCTTTTACACGAAGCGCTGACGCTGGCCGGAATTGACGGCCAACGGAGGGGAGAAACACTTTCCGTCGCTGAATTCGGATTGCTCAGCAACATCCTGCAACAATTCATTCAAAGATCATCAACTCACTGAAGCCCGCAACACAATTTATAATTTCATTAAAAAATAATTTGCCGGTTATCCCATGTTCCCCTGCCAACCTGAATATCTGGTTGGGCAGGGATACATGACGTGTTTCCAATACTGCCCTGAATTAATGGGCCGAAATAGCAATACTGCCCCTCATCTGACTGATGTCTATTCCAGCGGTATATAACGTGCCTAAAGATTGCCAATTCGTGCTCAACGTTCTATCTTCAGCAAATCCAAAAGGGGATGTTATGGCCGCATCCGGTGCAAACATAACTGTGGGCAACCCGAGCACAACAGCCGTTTTGCCGCTGGCGTTGGTACCGACGTCAATAGACAGCTTACCCGTAACGAATATGTTAAAAAGTGCCGAGTTGGCAGGCCATGAGTATGTCGTTCCATTCGACATGGTAAAGTTTTTCGCGCCGAAGTAACCCGCGCCTGTGTAGCCGGTGCCTGTTTGTTCACCGTCGATATCACTCCAGGACTGAACGATCGGTTTGCCTGGGATTGAGAACATCACGCCTCTTAAGGGACCATAAGCGGGAGTCGTGCTGCTGAATTGGATTTCCACTCCTTCCGAGCCGTCAGAGTGGTTGGAAATTGCCAAGTAGCCTGTGCCTAAAGAATTTGCGACAAGGGCGAATTCACTCATGTAGGCGGTGCCGAAATCTTGTCCAAGCGTTTCTGTTGTGCCGGAACTTATGGTCTGAGAAATGCCTGCCGGATGGACGAAAATACTCGGCAATCCGACGAATAATTTCGTAGCGCCGCCGCTGGTACCGACGTCAATCGTCATGTCTCTGTAAAGAGAAATAAACGAACCCATAGGACCTGTTAGTGGTATAAAATTACCACTACCAGGAGGAATTTCAGTAAAGTTTCCAACCATTTGAACATAAGGAGCCATGGTTACATTTCTGACGCCGATCCAGCCTTTTGCCGTGTAGCCGCCGCAGGTCGTACAACCGTCACCGTCTCCCCATGATTGAATGGCGGGAGCAAAATTACCCTGGATACTCAAGTTAGTCTGAAAAAAATTATCTCCGCCGAAATCAATCGTTACCCCTTCCTGCGCGGTGATGGCCTCCAGCTCGTTTTCTGCGATTGGTTCCTTCGCCAGCAATACAAACGGCATCATGACAACAAACATTGAAACAACTAACCACACCAAACTCTTCTTCATAAATTCCCTCCTCCTTCAAAATTTACTTTGTTTATTTCCCTTTTATAAAATATTTATTGCATTCACCTATAATTTAAGATTCTTCAACAGTAGTAGTTTTAAGCACCTTGCCCCCTCGTACAACAGTCTCAGCAAACTATTGTGCGAGTTCTAATTTTCTCTCTTTCGTTTAGAAGAAAGAGTTATTGTGAGCATAAACCGTGATGGAGCCATTCGCCGTATTGGCTACACCTTGCGTATGAACGCGTCCCAATGCGGGCTGATCATCCGAGAGGTCGGTATTTTTGC
>CAYZLL010000267.1:0-2145 GCA_964479225.1 uncultured Smithella sp. | reverse complement strand
CGATCCACGTTAAAAATGCGGGATTGCTTCCGTGTCAGACAATAAGCATGCAAACCCAGATACGGATGACCGTTGTATTCCATTTCCTCCACGCGAAGCGGGCGAATCATCCGCGTCGATTTTTCATCTTTCGCTTTTAGATAAACAATTTCAACAACTTGTTTTTCTTGAAACGCCGCCTCCAGAATCTGAATCTTTTGTTCGCGGGTGCAGGTCAACCCTGCCTTGGCGTACTGCAAACCGGTCAGGAATTTCACCACTCGCCAGTCCATTAAAACATGACTTTTTTTCAACGGATTCTTCAACACCATGCCATCGATCGTCGTACAGCGGGAAAGCGCCACATACATCTGCCCGTGGGCAAACGTGCCGCGTCCCACATCAATGACAACCTTTTCAAAGGTTTTGCCCTGGCTTTTGTGAATAGTTACGGCAAAAGCCAGCCGCACCGGATAATGGCGGAAAGAACCGACCTCTTCCGAAAGCAACTCTTCGTCTTTAAGAAAATATTTATAAATTTTCCAGGTATAGGGCGATATTTCCACCGTTTCGCCGTTGTCCAGATCGGCAACGATAACGTCTTCGCCCTCCTCATCCTTTCCGAATTTCTGCACCTTCCCGATGGTACCGTTAATCCACTGTCCGTAGGAATCGTTGTTGAGCATCATAATCTGCGCGCCTTTTTTGAGTTTCAGCTCGACCGCCGTCGGCAGATATTCCCTGCCGAAATCACCCGATATTTCTCCCTGCGCTACCCAGATTTTGCCGGGCAGTTGAGACAGTCGCTGCTCATTGATGTCATCCGCCAATTGGTTGGTACTCGTCAAGGAAATATAGAAACCCTCTGCGGCAGCTGTCAACGCTGGATCGCAACGTCTGTTGAACAGCGTGATATCTTCATCCGTAATGGAATTGTTGCGGACGGCGTTGAGCAGGCGGATAAAATCGTCATCCTTCTGCCGGTAAACCTTTTCCAGCTCGACAAATTCCAGATCCAGATGTTCCATGACTTGCGCGCTGAAAAAATAGGGACTTGCGTAATGCGACCGGAAAATCTCGCGCTCGGCGCTGCTGACCACCGGCGGCAGTTGATAAAGATCGCCGATGAAAATCATCTGCACGCCGCCAAAGGGACGTTTGGCGTGGGGGCCATTGAGCCGCAGAAATTTATCCACGCAGTCCAACAAATCGGCGCGCACCATGGAAACCTCGTCAATGACAATCGTCTTCAACTTCTTGTAAAGAGATTTATTTTCTTTGCCGGAGGCCTTTTTTTTCTTGATAGCGGCCAGCGTGACATTCGGCTTGAAATGAAAAAAAGAATGAATGGTCTGCCCGCCGATATTCACGGCAGCGACGCCCGTCGGTGCCAGCAAAACGGCGTTTTTCTTCGTGTTGCTGTAAAAATAATTCAGCAGCGTTGACTTGCCCGTGCCCGCCCGGCCGGTGATGAAGATATTCTTGTCCGTCTCCTCCATCAAATCCAGCGCATACTGAAATTCAGGATTGAAATCTATTTCGACCGGTTTGGATTTTTTTGTCATTTTGATCAAACTTTTTAATTATTTTTTTCAGGATTAAGAAGAGCGTCCAGCGGGCTTTGCGGCGCATGGGACATACCTCTCATCACATGGGTATAAATCATCGTCGTTTCCACATTCTTGTGGCCTAAAAGTTCCTGAACTTCGCGGATATTAACCCCATTCATCAGCAAATGCGTCGCAAAACTATGACGAAGGGTGTGGACTGTGGCGAATTTGGGAATATCCGCCCTGCGGATTGCTTTTTTTATGACATCCTGAATAGCCGTATCGCTGATGTGATGGCGGCGCACCTTCCCGGAACGCGGATCAACGGAGAGATTACTGGCTGGAAAAACATACTGCCATGCCCATTCCTTAGCGGCGTTGGGATATTTTCTGCCAAGCGCATCGGGAAGATGGACTTCGCCATGACCACGGTCGAGATCATTCTCATGCAATTTTTTAACTTCGGTTAGATGATTTTTCAACTGATCTTTAACCGATAATGGCAGGATGGTGGTTCTATCTTTATCTCCCTTGCCGCTACGCACGGTCAAGGTATTTAATTCCATATCGACATCCTTCACTCTCAGGCGGGCGAGTTCCATCAGTCTCAAGCCTG
>CAYZLL010000266.1:0-2163 GCA_964479225.1 uncultured Smithella sp. | reverse complement strand
TGGCGTTTTTAATCGCTAACGGCATGTTTAAATTGGGGGTCACCGTAAAAGAGAAGACGGTTAACGTTCTCGATACTAAATCCCAGGAAGATATAAAGGCTAGAGCCGTCAACACGGCTAACGAAATCGCCAGATTCCTGATGGATACCAAAAAAGATTTACAAGTCGCAACCATCCTTCCCTCAACAGAAACTGTGTACAAGCAGTTCGTTTCTGAAAATAAAAAACCGGTGTGGGTCAAGCGTGACGGCAAGCCACAACAAACCCTGATCCCGCTGTATAGTGAAATGGCTCTGATTGACCAAAACGGCAACGAAAAGATCAAAATCGTTGACGGCCAGGCAGTAAAATCACTGGTGAACGTCAGTACTCCGGCTAATACGACATACAAAACGGAAGATTATTTCGCTAAGACCAAAGGTCTGAATAAAGGCGAAATTTACGTTTCTCCCGTCACAGGTTACTATGTCGATAAAGCCGCCTTTGAGAAGGGACAGAGATTTTCGGGATACATTCGTTTTGCGACACCCATATTCAACAAAGACGGTTTTGCTGGTATCATTACACTGGCTCTGGATTATCGCCATCTGGCCGAGTTTACGGATCAACTGGTTCCCACTCAGGCAGAAAAGGTGTTTGAAACAGATGCTGCAACCGGTAATTACGCTTATTTGGTAGATAATCGCGGATTTGTCGTTTCTCATCCTGCCGATTATCATATTGTTGGGCTCAAACCAGACGGGACATCGGTTCCAACGCTTTCGGCTGAGAATGCCAAAGAACTGGCAAGCAAAGGTGAGGAAGCGCTGAATATGTTCCAACTGGGTTTCCTGGATAACAATATATTTAATATCTCCAAAGAAGCGGCAACCGGAAAAACAGGCGTTTTGATGTATAAATACGCTGGAGTTACCAAATTTGTCGCTTATGCTCCGATTAAATTTTATGCTTCAAATCTTCCCGAACCAGCCGGTTTCGGATGGATCGGGCTGGGATTGGATGTTGAGAAATACAACCATGAAGCAATGAAAGTAGCTAAAGAAATTGAAAAAGAAGCTAAAGCATGGACGGCGACAGTCATTTTCATTCTGATTGCTGCCATGATCCTTCTGTTCTTCATCATGCTGCTTCTGGTTCGCGGAATAAGCCGGTCGATTCAGTCGGAAGTCCCCAAAGGTTCTGAGGGCGTCACATCATACGACGACGATGACGATGATGATAAATAACTTAACTTAAACATATCCATTACCAAAAAGGCCGAATTCCGATTCGGCCTTTTTATATGAAACTCTGAATCCAATGATTCTCTAAAATAGGGTGGACTTTCATCAGGCATCATATATAATACAAGAAAAGGTTTTTTTGTTTTAGGTTCAAGAGCATTTTTTCTAGGTAAAGATTTTTCAAAAAAGGAGATCAGTATGGACTATTTGCCGCATGTATTTGCTTTGATTATCGGTGTTTTTCTGCTCTGGCTCGTAAAAAGAAAATATAAGAAAATACACAACCGCGAATTGTTCATCGTATTTATTCTCTTCCTTATATTAGTCGCCATATTTACAGCTCCCGGAATGGATTTGATAAAAAAATTTATTAATTTCATTCAAGTAGAGTAAATGATACCGGGAACGCAGCCGGGTTCAGCTTTTATATACATATTTTGATTTGGCTAGAGTGAGATGAAGGGTTACCTGATAGGGAAAAAACCAAAGGCAGGCCGTGAAGATATCCACAAATACAGCGGAATCTTAATGATCTCAGCCTGGGGATTAGCCATGGTAGTGTCTTCTTTTCTATTTCTCTACATTGGTTATATTGTGGATGAGCTCCTGGGCACCACACCTAAGTTTATGCTTAGCTCCTTCTTTCTGGCGATTGGTCTGTGTTTCTGGAAACTTTATCTCGAAGCCCGGGAAAAAGGAAAGAAGCTGTAAATTTTTCTTTCCTCGCAATCGGGTTCATTGGCAATGTGCAGAAGGGCATCAATGGCAGGCAGTCCCAAGCAGTATCAAATCGGGCAGGTGGCAGCCCGGTTTGTGCTGTAAAAATGCGTACTGAAATCGACGAAAGAAACATAAACTTAGCAATGCTTAGGGTGAAATCATCTAACAATCATATGCACTCGGACAGAATAAAGGGCCACTCGTTCCTCGCTCTGTTTTC
>CAYZLL010000265.1:0-2170 GCA_964479225.1 uncultured Smithella sp. | reverse complement strand
CGCTTTTACCAACGGCTGTTTTGATATTCTGCACGTCGGCCACGTGCGCTATTTGCGCGAAGCACGGAAGACTGGGGATGTGCTGGTGCTTGCGCTGAACAGTGATTCCTCCGTCAGCGCCCTTAAAGGCGAAAAAAGGCCGCTGGTTCCCGAGCAGGAAAGGGCCGAAGTTTTGGCTGCCCTGGAATTCATTGATTTTGTGACAATTTTTTCAGAATTAACGCCGCTGGAATTGATCAATTTCCTTAAACCGGACATTTTGATCAAGGGCGGAGATTGGCCGGAAGAGAAAGTTGTCGGACGGGATGAAGTGAAACAATGGGGTGGTCGGGTGGCCATCATTCCCGAAGTGAAGGGAAAATCAACGACTAATGTTGTAGAAAAGATCATTAAAACGTATTGCGCCGATAAACAAAATAATTGATCTTGCTGATAAAATCATAATCTCTGTTCATATGGATAAAATATCTCCTTGACAAAAATTTCTCTTTACAAATAAATTTTCATCAAGTAAGAGATACGTTCAAGTTTTTCATGCAAGGAGTAAATGTTTTGGAAAAACAGAATAATTTAAAAGCACGACAGGAAAAAATGCAGGCTTTCAAGAAGTTGCTCAATCAGAAAATTAATGAACTGTTAAGCGAAGCCGGCAAAACTGTCTCCGAAATGACTAACGGCAAAGAAAATTATCCCGATCCCAACGATAGAGCATCGCTGGAATCCGACAGGAATTTTGAATTACGCATCCGCGACAGAGAGCGTAAATTGATTATGAAAATGCAGGAAGCCATCAAGCGAATTGATGATGGAACTTTCGGGATCTGTGAAGTTTGCGCCGGTCCTATTTCCGAAAAAAGGCTGATGGCCAGACCGGTAACAACGCTCTGCATCGACTGCAAAACAAAACAGGAAAAGATGGAAAAACTAAAGGGCGAATAACCCTGCAAAAAATAAATCATTCAAAAAGCCCCGTCATCGGGGCTTTTTTATTATAGAACATCCGGTAAATATCAACAAACTCTTAAATACCCTATCACCTTCTTGAACAAATAAGGTTAAAGCTTACCGAGAAGGGTACTATAATAATTCCATTTTTAAATCAAAAATGATAATGGATGATCCATGTTTGTAAATGTCGCATTAAACATCCCGTCGGACAAAACCTTCACCTACGAAGTACCTGCAGCTTTGGAACGTGAAGCGGCCATCGGCAAACGTGTTTTTGTTTCTTTCGGCCACAAAAAACGCACCGGTTTCATTGTTGAAATCAATCATTCCTGCGATCTGAAAAACATCAAGCCTCTTTATGAGATCCTTGATGATGAACCGCTTTTTGATTCCAACGACCTTAAATTTTATCAGTGGATTGCCAATTATTTCATTTATCCATTGGGTAAGGCGCTGGCCGAAATCATCCCTTCCGGTTCCGAGAAAAAAGATTTTTTCTGGGTAACACCCGTAGCATCAAAAACCGATATTCGCATTCCTCCCGCACAGGAAGTTCTGATGGAATTTCTGCGCCGGTATCCTCAGGGTATCGCTCTGAGCAACATCAGTAAACTCAGCGGCATTAAAAATGTCTCTACCGCAGTAAAAAAACTGCAAGCGGCCGGACTCGTTCTGCTTGAAAGAAAACAAAACAAACAACTTTCCGTGCAAAATGAAAAGATTGTAACCCTTGCGCTAACTGATACGGACGAAATAAGGTTAACCGATAAGCAGGCAATGGTCATCGCTTTTATCCGAAAAACCGGAGCGATATCTTTGAATAATCTGATGGCCGAATCCGGCGTTTCGGAAGGTGTTGCTAAAAGACTGCACGAAAAAGGCATCATTCATTTCACGGAGCAGGAAAAAGTTCGCACCGCTTCTTTAGATTCGGCAATACGCCGGAATAAAAATCCGCTTATTCTCAACGAACAGCAAGAGTTGGCCTTGGCAGAAATTTTAAATACGATTGAACAAAATGCTTTTTCTCCAATCCTGCTGCACGGCGTCACGGGAAGTGGCAAGACGGAAATTTATTTAAAAGCGATTGAAAAAGTTTTGAGCGATGGAGGCTCCGCAATGTACCTTGTTCCGGAAATTGCCCTGACGCCGCAATTGATTGCACGCGTGGCCGGAAGATTTGATAAGCAGCAAATCGCCGTCCTGCACAGCGGCATTGCCG
>CAYZLL010000264.1:1792-2221 GCA_964479225.1 uncultured Smithella sp. | reverse complement strand
TGGGCATCAACATCATCCTCACCGTCAGCCTGAATCTGATCAACGGCTACATGGGTGAATTTTCCGTCGGCCACGCCGGTTTCATGGCGGTCGGCGCTTACGTTGCATCCCTTTTAACCGTTCATGTTTTTCCGCCCGGCGCTCAAAATCTGCTATTTCCGCTGGCGATCCTGGCGGGAGGGATGGCTGCAGCGCTGGTCGGTTTCCTCGTGGCGATTCCCTCTTTCAAAACGCGTGGCGATTACCTGGCCATCGTTACCCTTGCCTTCTGCATGATTGTCAAATCCGTTCTGGAAAACATCGATGCCATTGGCGGTCCACGCGGACTTCTGGGCATGGAAAAACTCACCACGCTGCCGTGGGTCTTTTTCTGGACCGTGCTTTCCGTCTGGGTCATTCGCAACCTTGTTTATTCCAATTTCGGACGGG
>CAYZLL010000264.1:0-1782 GCA_964479225.1 uncultured Smithella sp. | reverse complement strand
GCGTTTTGTCGATCCGTGAAGATGAAATTGCCAGCGACCTGATGAGCGTCAACACGCGGCAAGTCAAAATGATCGCCTTTGTCGTTTCATCATTTTTTGCGGGCATTGCGGGGGGATTATTTGCCCACGCCCTGCAGTTTATCAATCCGCGCATGTTCGATATCATCAAATCCACCGACATCCTGATCATGGTTTATCTGGGCGGCATCGCCTCCATTGCCGGATCCATTGTCGGCGCGATCATTTACACCATTTTGCTGGAAGTTTTAAGGCCGCTGGGCGTCTGGCGCATGGTCTTCATGCCGCTGATGCTGGTGCTCCTGATGATCTACCGTCCACGCGGCATTATGGGTCTCAAAGAAGCCCGTATGTTCATGCCGCTGCGCGATTTCGTGACGGAGAAACTGTGGCGGCAGAAGAAAAAGGAGGCCGGTGATGCCACTCCTTGAAATATCAAAACTCACGCACCGTTTCGCGGGACTTTGCGCCGTGTCTGATTTCAACTGCGCTATTGAGCCGCATGAACTGGTCGGCCTCATCGGCCCCAACGGCGCGGGGAAAACCACTGTTTTCAATTTAATCACCGGCGTTTATCGCGCAAGCGAGGGCAGCATCAAACTGGGCGCTCAGGAACTCGTCGGCCTCACACCGCATCAAATCACGAAGTTGGGCATCGCCCGCACCTTTCAGAATATCCGGCTTTTCAAGGAACTGAGCGTTCTGGATAATGTCCGGATTGCGCATTACAGCCAGATTGCCTACACACCCGCGGAAGCTCTTTTGCACATCGGTCGTTTCCGCGCTGAAGAAAAACGCATCACTCATCAGGCGCTGGATTTGCTTTCCATTTTCAAACTCGACGAAATGGCCGGTGAAAAAGCAAAAAATCTTCCCTACGGTTTACAACGCCGACTGGAAATTGCCCGCGCGCTCGCCACCGAACCGAAACTGCTGCTCCTGGATGAACCGGCCGCCGGAATGAATCCCAACGAAATCATCCAGCTCATGGATTTCATCGGCTGGATTCGTAAAACATTTTCCGTAACGATTATTCTGATCGAACATCAGATGCGGCTGGTGATGGGCATCTGCGAACGCCTGATCGTCCTGGATTTCGGCGCGACAATCGCAACGGGTGTTCCCGCCGAAATTCAAAACAATCCGAAGGTGCTGGAAGCCTATCTGGGCGTGGAGGTGGCCGTATGACACCTGCGGAAAAAATTCTGGCCGTTTCCCATTTGAAAGTTTCCTACGACAGCATTCACGCGGTTGACGATATCTCTTTTGACGTGAACCGGGGAGAAATTGTTACGCTCATCGGCGCCAACGGCGCGGGAAAATCATCGATCCTGCGCGCGATTTCGGGCCTTGTTCCCTACAGCGGCAGCATCACCTACGCCGGGAAAGATTTGAAAAATATTGCCGCCGACCGGATTGTGGCCGCAGGCATCGCCCACGTGCCGGAAGGCCGGGGTATCTTCGGCAATTTGACCGTGATGGAAAATCTGAAGCTCGCTACCTGGCAACGCAAAGATCAAGAGCAGATGAAAAAAGATTTTGAAAATGTATTTTCGCTTTTCCCGCGCCTGCGGGAAAGAAGAAAACAACAGGGCGGAATGCTCTCCGGCGGTGAACAGCAGATGCTGGCTGTCGGACGCGCGCTGATGACCGACGCGCAAATGCTGCTGCTGGACGAACCTTCGATGGGACTGTCTCCGGTTCTGGTCCGGGATATTTTCAAAATCATTCAGGACATCAACGCGGCGGGGAAAACCATCCTGC
>CAYZLL010000263.1:0-2234 GCA_964479225.1 uncultured Smithella sp. | reverse complement strand
CGATGGTGCGGTTTCTGGGCATCCGGTGGGGCGCGCTGGATGTGCCGACGGCGCGTAAAGTTCATACGGAACCGATCCCGCGCATCGGAGGTCTGGCGGTCTTTTTATCTTTTGTCATCACGTCATTGTTGGCCATTGCTCTGATTCCCAATTTATCGAATTTGTATAAATTCAGCTTTAATGAGTCACTGGGATATATCGGCGCGTGCGTGGTGTTGTGTTGCGGACTGTGGGATGATTTCCGCCGTCTCAACCCGTGGGTGAAGCTGTTTTTCCAGATTGTCGCGGCGACGCTGGCTTTTGTCGGGGGCGCCAAGATATCGGCTCTTTCTGTCGGCATCACCGGCGTGCATTTTGCGTTGCTCACCAGTTACATTGTGACGGTTTTCTGGTTCCTTCTGCTGATCAATGCCATTAACCTGATTGACGGTTTGGACGGTCTGGCGGCCGGCATCGTTTTTTTTACGAGCGTGGCGATGGTCGTGTCCTCAACGATCAAGGGAGAATATCTTGTTGCGGCCTATTTTGTCATTCTGGGCGGCGCCGTTCTGGGTTTCCTGAAATATAACTTCAATCCCGCGACGGTTTTTCTGGGTGACGGCGGCAGTTATTTTCTTGGTTATCTTATTGCCCTTCTGGCAATACGCAGTTCGGTCAAAAGCCACGTCGGTGTTTTGATGCTGATCCCGCTGCTCGCGCTGGGCGTGCCCATTTTCGATTCCCTTCTTTCACCGATCCGCCGATTTATCACGGGGCGATCCATGTTCAAGGCCGACAGAGAGCATATCCATCATATGTTCCTTAATCTGGGGTTGTCGTCCAGAAAAGTTGTTCTGATCATCTACGGCATTACGATGCTGCTGTGCGTTTTGGGCATTCTGATGATCACCATCCGCGGCCGGGCATTATTCGGCCCGCTGCTGGCGGTGTTGCTGGTCGGCATGATTTTCCTGGTCCGCAAGCTCGGCTATCTGGAGTACCTGGCCTTTGACAAGTTCTACGGATGGTTTCAGGACGTGACGGACATAACGGGCATCAGCCAGAAGCGCCGCTCTTTTCTGTCCATGCAGATAGAGGTCAACAGGACACAGGGGATGGATGAGTTATGGGAGAATGTGGTTGAGGCGCTGAAAATGCTTCATTTTGATCAGGCTCTGTTGCGCGTGAATGGCGGGAAGGTGTGGCAATGGCAAAGCGAAGAAGGGCAGGATCTTCTAAAAACGGAGTCGTCTGATTCAGGGAATTCGGATGGTGCCTCTTCGGAAGGTTTGCTGAAAATGGAAATTCCCCTGAAGGATAACGGGGATCAGGATTTTCTGGGCAAGCTGGTTGTGATCAAGGATTTGAGAAAAGGACAGATTCAGCCATTCACGATACGCCGGCTGGAAAGTCTGCGCCGCACGCTGATTCCCAATCTGAAACGGTTGAAAAAGGATTAAGTCATTTGCTGAGAAATCCACAACTTAAAAATCCTAAATTCTATTTAATGGTTGCGATAGACATTGCGTCCTTTATCATCGCACTTTGTCTGTCCTATTGGCTGCGCTTTGAATTTTCTTTTGCCAAGATTGACGTTGTCCATCCGTTTAAACTGATTCCTTGGATCATTCCGCTGAAATTTATTATCTTTTATGCGCTGGGTTTGTACAAGGGCATGTGGCGCTACACCAGCCTGAAAGATTTCTGGCTGCTGGTTCAGGCCTGCTTTTTATCCACGGGAATGGTTGTGATGATTATCCTGGTCGTTGACCGGTTTGAAGGCTATTCTCGTGCCGTGTTTATGCTGGACGGTTTTCTGACGTTGTTTTTTACAGGGGGAACGCGCCTGGCCATCCGCAGCTTCTACGCCATGCGTGCCAACCAGATGTCGAACGATTATTTTTCACCGGATGCCCCCGCGAAAAAAATATTGATTATCGGCGCCGGGGACGCGGGCGAAAAAATGCTGCGGGAAATCAGGGATAACTACCGGTTGAATTATGATGTCGTCGGCTTTGTTGACGATGATCCGGCAAAGCAGGGGATGACCATTCATGGCGTGAAGGTGCTGGGCGCTGTGGAACGCCTGCCTAAAATTCTGCAAAGGGAGGGTGTCGAACAAATTCTAATTACCGTTCCTTCGGCGACGGGTGAGCAGATCCGGCATATGGTAGTTGCCTGTCAGCAATGCAATGTCCCCTATAAGATATTGCCCGGCATCGGCGAATTGATTGACGGCCGGGTGAGTGTCAAGT
>CAYZLL010000262.1:0-2258 GCA_964479225.1 uncultured Smithella sp. | reverse complement strand
AAAGGAATGAAAAACCTATTTTTTCATGACACTATGCAATGGACAAGCGCCGCTTTCTCAGATACAATTCTCGCCGTTAACGCGATGGAGGATTCATGGCGACGCAAGATAGAACCAAAACAGAGTTGATTGAAGAACTGGAAAAATCCCGCAAAGCAATCAAAAATCTGAAGTCGAAGATCCGCAAGTATCAAAAGATTGAGGAGGATCTGACGCATTCCGAACATTTCTATCAGACGCTGTTTGAAAATTCCGGGACAGCTACCATCGTGATCGAACAGGACACGACCATCTCGATGATGAACAGCGATTTTGCGAATTTTACCGGTTATAGCCGTGAAGACATCCTCAACCATTCCTGGACCAGATATGTAGCGGATGATGATGTCGATCGTCTTCTTTATTTCCACAGAATCAGACGGACGGATCCGTCCGCGGCGCCCAGAAATTACGAATTCAAAATCAAAAACAAGAATGGAAATCTCATTCATGTTTTCATGACCATTGCCATGATTCCGGGAACCACGCAGAGTATTGCTTCCATGATGGATATAACGGCAAGAGCCAAAATGGAAAAGGCGTTGCGTGACAGCGAGGAAAAATTCCGTCAGCTTGTGGAAAGCATGAATGAAGGATTAGGCATTCAGGACCGCCACGGCGTCATCACGTATGTCAATGATAAGGTCTGCAAGATTCTTCAACTCCCCCGGGAACAGATTGTCGGCCGACCAAGCCGCGATTTCATCAGCAAACGCGATCTGGAAATATGGATAAAAAACATCGAAAATAAGGATGCGCCAGAGTCCTATGAAGTAACGTGGATGGATAAACAAGGCAACTCCATCTATACACTTGTCTCGCCGCGTGCTGTCTATGATTCCCAGGGGCACTTCATGGGCGGATTCGGAGTTATTACAGACATCACAGCGATCAAGAAGCTGGAGAAAGAAGTCCTCGATACTTCGGAGAGGGAACGCCAGAAAATCGGCTATGAGCTCCACGATGATCTGGGGCAGCATCTCATCGGTATCGATGTCATGACCAAGGTGCTGCGGGACAAGCTCATTCCGCTTTCCGAAGAAAATGCCCGCTACGCCGGTGAAATCAATAAACTGGTCAAAGACGCGATTGAAAAGACACGACGTCTGGCCCGCGGCTTATGTCCCGTCTATCTTGCTTCTCTGGGGCTGGAGACATCCCTGACAGAGTTGGCCGATTCCACAGCGAGCATTTTCAATATCGAGTGTAGTTTCCGTTGTCCCCGGCATATCCCCGTTGAGGACAATTCGCTGGCCACGCATCTTTATTATATTGCCAAGGAATCGATTCACAATGCCATCGAACACGGCAAGTCCTCCAAAATTGTTCTAGAGCTTCTGAATAACAATGGAATTGTCTCGCTGTCGATTCTGGATAACGGTGTGGGAATCAAGGATACGACCAAAGTCGGTGGCATCGGCCTCCGGATAATGCACTACCGCGCCCGCATGATGGGGGCATCTTTGCGGATTGAATCGGAACAAAACGGCGGCACACTGGTAACCTGCACATTCAATCTCATCAAGGACTGACTTTATGGCGGCAAAAACAAATAACACCGGTAAGCATAGAATTCTTATTGTCGATGACCATCCCATTTTCAGGCAGGGCCTCACTCAACTCGTCAATCAGGAAAATGACCTTTGCGTTTGCGGCGAGGCTGATGACTATCAAAGTGCCATGAAAGCCGTAACCGATTTGAAACCGGATATGATTATTGTGGATATTACGCTGAAAGATATGAGCGGTATCGATCTCATCAAGGAAATCCGCAAATCCAACAAGAAGGCTACCATGCTGGTCATTTCCATGCACGATGAGTCTCTTTATGCCGAACGGGCCTTCCGTGCCGGCGCCAAGGGTTATGTCATGAAGCAGGAAGCCTCCGAATCTATCGTTCACGCCATCCGTCAGGTGCGTTCCGGCAGTATCTACGCCAGCCCGAAAATGACGGAACAGATTCTCTCACGCTTTGTGGAGGGGCCGAAAGATGCAGCGGAATCACCCCTGCAGGCTCTGACCGACCGGGAGATCGAGGTTTTCCAGCTCATCGGTGAAGGGCTCGGTATCAGCGCAATCGGTCTGCGTCTTCACCTCAGTGTCAAGACCATCGGCACCTATCGGGAACGGATCAAGGAAAAACTCAATCTCAAGAACAGTACCGAGCTCCTGCGTTACGCGCTCAACTGGGTGGAAAAAGAAACAGCATCAAAAAAATA
>CAYZLL010000261.1:0-2273 GCA_964479225.1 uncultured Smithella sp. | reverse complement strand
AACCAGTTCACATAGAATATTTTAGGAGCCTTGTCGCCAAGTTTGTCGCCCATATCCAGCCAGTGCTGAAAATAGTCGCCCATGTTGTAACCGCAGAAAGGCTGCATTGCGAAAGGATCTCGCCGCAAGTTGCCCACCGCACCGATGTTGGCCGCTGTGGTTTCCGATGACGCCGTCGCGCCCATAAATACACCGTGATCAAAACTGTAGGCTTCGTTGACCAAAGGCACGACACCGGCACGCCGTCCGCCGAAGACAAAGATGTCAATGGGCACACCTTCGGGCTTTTCCCAATCCGGACAGATGACCGGACATTGAGATGCCGGCACCGTGAAACGCGCATTGGCATGGGCCGCCACTTCTTTTGTTTCTGATGGCCAATCGCGCCCTTTCCAGTCAATGGCGTGCTTGGGCGGCTTGCCATCCATGCCTTCCCACCAGATATCGCCATTATCGGTCAGAGCACAATTGGTGAAAATGGCATTTTGCTTGATGGTATCCATTGCCATGGGATTGGAATCGTAAGATGTACCCGGCGCAACGCCGAAAAATCCAGCTTCTGGATTGATTGCGTAAAGCCGCCCGTCGGGGCCGATTTTCATCCAGGCAATATCATCGCCAACGCATTCACATTTCCAGCCTTTGATCGTCGGTTGCAGCATGGCCAGATTGGTTTTACCACACGCGGAAGGAAAGGCCGCGGCAATATGATATTGCTTGCCTTTGGGATTGGTCAGCCTGAGAATCAGCATATGTTCGGCCATCCAGCCTTCGCGTTTGGCCATCGCGGAAGCGATGCGCAGGGCCAGACATTTCTTGCCCAGCAGCGCATTACCGCCGTAGCCGGAACCGTAAGACCAGATTAAATTTTCATCCGGAAAATGGCTGATGTATTTTTTCTCAATCGGCGCGCAGGGCCAGGAAACATCTTTCTTTCCTTTTTCCAGTGGTGCGCCGATGGAATGCATACAGGGAATGAAATCCCCTTTGTCCCCGAGCTTTTTGAGAACTTTTTTCCCCACACGGGTCATGATGTGCATGTTGCAGACGACGTAGGGGCTGTCGGTTATCTCAATGCCGATTTTGGCAATCGGCGAATCAATCGGCCCCATGGAGAAGGGAATCACATACATCGTGCGTCCCTTCATGCATCCCTTGTAAAGATCTTTCATTGTTTTCTTTAATTCATCGGGAGCAATCCAGTTATTGGTGGGCCCGGCATCAACCTGATCGGCAGAACTGATATAGGTGCGGTTCTCCACGCGCGCAACATCCGATGGATCGGAGCGGAACAGGAAGCTGTTTTTCCTTTTCTTCAGCTTCGTCGCCATGCCGCTTTTGACCATCTGCGCCATCAATGTATTGTATTCTTTTTTGGAACCGTCACACCAATATACGTTCTTTGGTGTGCACATCTGCTTGATTTCTTTTACCCAACTCAGCATTTTTTTGTTCTTGACAACAATTTCCATAAAATATTTTTCCTTATTGAATTAATCTGAGCGCCTGATTTTTTATCAGGCGCTCTACGGTTAATTATTTACGTCCTTTGGACTTCTTGACCTTCACTTTCACGCTTGCCTTCACTTTTGGCTTTACGGCAACCTTGGCTTTGGTTTTAACTTTGGGCTTCGGCGTACTTTTCTGTTTGTCTTCAACCGCGGCCTGAGCGGCAGCCAGACGCGCTATCGGGATACGATAGGGCGAGCAGCTCACATAATCCATCCCCACGCGGTGACAGAACATCACGCTGGAAGGTTCCCCGCCGTGCTCGCCGCAGATGCCGACCTTCAGACCGGGACGCGCGCTGCGCCCTCTTTCCACGCCCATCTGAATCAACTGACCGACGCCGCTCTGATCAAGAATCTGGAAAGGATCAGCGGGAATGATTTTCTTCGCCAGGTAGCCGGGCACAAACGCGCCGACATCGTCACGACTGAAGCCGAAGGTCATCTGGGTCAGGTCGTTCGTCCCGAAGCTGAAGAATTCCGCTTCTTCGGCAATCTTGTCGGCCAATAGAGCCGCACGCGGAATTTCAATCATGGTGCCGACCATGTACTGTATCTTCTTCAGACTGTATTTCGCCAGCACTTCCGAATACACCTTTTTCACGATGTCTGCCTGGTTTTTGAATTCGGCCACATCGCAAACGACCGGAATCATGATTTCGGGGAAAGCCTTCTTGCCTTCCTTAATCAGTTCTGCCGAGGCTTCCAGTATGGCGCGAATCTGCATTTCACTGATTTCGGCATAGGTGATGCCCAGACGCACAC
>CAYZLL010000260.1:0-2280 GCA_964479225.1 uncultured Smithella sp. | reverse complement strand
AAATTGAATATTACCCTATATAGCGATTACCGTTTTTGTCAATATCTTTTATGGTTATGACCGGTCGTGCAGTCCATTTAAGGGAAATGTTTTGCTCTTTGAAGTCATTTATGATACACAAATCGCCTATTTGAAAGGGAAAGAATAAAGCAGGGGGAACCATGCCGAGGAAAACAGGAATTGTTAAGGACATCAGATATTTACGTCACTCAACAGGATTTGCTCACCCCGAAAGTCCGGAAAGGCTGGGTGCCATATATGAGATGCTGGAGAATTCATCGATGGCCGGAAAGCTCACAGAAATACAACCCCGCCTGGCCACACATCAAGAAATCGAAAGCATTCATAACCCTGACTATGTAGAATTTATAGCCGGTACGGCCGGCAAGCAGTGCGTTTATCTTGACCCCGACACAACCACTTCCCCTGATACTTATGAAACGGCCAAACTTGCTGTTGGTGGCGTATGTAACGCCATAGACAGCGTCATTGACGGCAAAGTGGATAACGCTTTCGCTCTGGTGCGACCGCCGGGACATCACGCGGAAAAGGATACCGCCGCGGGTTTCTGCGTATTCAATAATATTGCCATCGGCGCCATGCACGCCATCAACAAATACAAATTCAAAAAAATATTGATTGTGGACTGGGATTTACATCACGGCAACGGCACCCAGCACAGTTTTTACGGCGATCCGCGTGTACTGTATTTTTCCACTCACCAGTACCCGTATTATCCCGGCACGGGAAGCCTTTCTGAAAGCGGCAAGGGAGAAGGCGAAAATTACACCATCAATGTGCCTCTAAGTATTGGAGCGGGTGATGCCGTCTTCGTCAAAATATTCCGCAAAATTCTCCAGCCGGTTGCCATGGCCTTTAAGCCGGACTTGGTTCTCTTATCCGCCGGCTTCGATACGTATTACCAGGACCCGCTGGGCGGGATGCGCGTAACGCCGGACGGATTTGCCGCCATGACCCGCGTACTGCTCAACATTGCCGATGCGTGCTGTCGGGGACGTTTTGTTGTTGTCCTGGAAGGAGGCTATCATCTTGGCGGACTGGCCAAATCGGTCAAGGCGGTGCTGCAGGAGATGCTTGATGAAACGCATATCTCCGAGGAGAGACTTGCGCTCATCGAAAAAGAAGTTGATGAAAATACCAGTAAATCAATCATTGATAAAGTGATTGCCCGAATCAACCCGTACTGGAAAATTTCTTAGCAAATTCATTAAACGCATTAGTAAGTTTGAATTTTTTATGACATAAACAAATTCATTAAACGCACTTATCCCGCGCTGGCGGGACTTATCCCGTTTATCGGGATTAAAGGAGATCATGTTTTGAAAATCAGCCCCCAGGAAGTAGAGTACGTGGCGCATCTGGCGCGTCTGGAGATCACGGACGGTGAAAAGGATAAATTTACCTCGCAGCTCAATGATATTCTATTATACATAGACAAGTTAAATGAACTGGATACCAAAGGTGTGGAGCCGATGAGTCATGCCATCGGAGTGACGAACGCTTTTCGCGAAGATAAAATTATCGATTCCATCGGCACCGAACAATCGCTTGCCAACGCGCCTGACGCGCGAGGCGAGTTTTTCAGAGTGCCTAAAGTAATAGATTGAAGACATCTTTGACATCTTGGAACACAATCAACATTTTCATTTATGATTTAAAGGAAAAGTATGGAGTTTCATCAGTTAACCATTCACGAATTGCAGGAAAAAATTAAAAACGGCGAGGTATCGGCAACCCGGATTACCGAATCCGTTTTTTCAAGAATTGACGCCGTGGAAGAAAGAGTCCATTCCTACATCCGCCTGATGAAGGACGAAGCTCTGGCCGCCGCTAAAAAAGCGGATAAAGACATCCAAAAAGGCGACATCAAACCATTAACCGGCATTCCCGTCGCCCTCAAAGACATTGTTTGCACAAAAGGAATTCCGACAACCTGCGGTTCGCACATCCTGCATAATTTTGTTCCGCCTTATAATGCCACCGCTGTGGAAAAGCTTCGCGATGCCGGAGCCGTTTTTGTCGGCAAAACCAACATGGACGAATTTGCCATGGGCTCATCAACCGAAACTTCCTATTTCGGCCCGACCCGTAATCCGTGGGATCTTGAAAGAATCCCCGGCGGATCCAGCGGCGGATCAGCCACAGCGGTCGTCTCTGATGAATGCATCGCCTCCATCGGTTCCGACACCGGAGGTTCCATCCGCCAACCCGCGGCCCTTTGCGGCATTGTCGGGTTGAAACCTACCTATGGCCGGGTTT
>CAYZLL010000259.1:0-2306 GCA_964479225.1 uncultured Smithella sp. | reverse complement strand
ATTCTCAAAATATGATTGATAAATTTTCGCTTTTACCGTAAACCGGTTTCTCCAATGATGTTAAATTGATATTCAGGAGATGGGTATGCCGCGAAAATCAGTACCGTTTACAAAAACGCAAATCGAAACAATCATTAAAAATCATCCAACGCCTTTTCATCTGTACGACGAAAAAGCCATTGTTGAAAACGCCCGCACTTTTCAAAACGCCTTTTCCTGGAATGCAGGTTTTAAAGAATATTTCGCCGTCAAGGCTGCTCCCAATCCTTATTTGATGAAAATCCTGCACAAGGAAGGGTTTGGCGCTGATTGCAGTTCTCTGGCTGAGCTGATCATGGCACAGAAAACAGGCATTACCGGTGAAGAAATCATGTTTTCATCCAACGACACACCTGTGGAAGATTTTCGGCTGGCCAAAAAATTAAAGGCCATCATCAATCTGGATGACATCAGCCACATTCCCTATCTGGAAAAATACGTTGGTCTGCCGGCACTGCTTTGTTTCAGGTATAATCCCGGCAAACTGAAAAAAGGAAACCATATTATCGGTCATCCGGAAGATGCAAAATACGGTTTTACCCGTGAACAGCTTTTTGAAGGCTACAAAATATGCAAGGACAAGGGAGTCAAGCGTTTCGGCATTCATACGATGGTCGCTTCCAACGAACTGGATCCTTATTATTTTGTGGAAACTGCGGAAATACTGTTTAACCTGATTGCGGAAATTTCACAGAAGCTGAAAATCAAATTTGAATTCGTCAATATCGGCGGCGGCGTGGGCATTCCGTACCGACCGGAACAAAAACGGATAAACTTAAAAGTCATGAGTCAGGGAATCAAAAAAAAATATGGTGAAATAATTGTCGCCAACGGCCTTGCCCCGCTGAAGCTTTTTACAGAATGCGGCCGCTGCATCACCGGACCCTACGGCTATTTGGTTTCCCGTGTTCTGCACATCAAGAATACCTACAAAAAATTCGCCGGTCTGGATTCGTGCATGGCCAATCTGATGCGTCCGGCTCTATACGGCGCCTATCATCACATCACGATTCTCGGCAAGGAACACAAACCGGCTAATGTTGTCTATGACGTAACCGGCTCGCTTTGCGAAAACAACGACAAGTTCGCCATTGACCGCAAACTGCCCAAACTCGAACAGGGCGACATCATTGTCATTCACGATGCCGGCGCGCACGGTTTTGCCATGGGCTTCAATTACAATGGCAAGCTTCGCTCGGCGGAACTGCTTTTGAGAGAAAACGGCGATGTTCTGCAAATCAGGCGCGCTGAAACAGTCAAAGATTATTTGGCAACGCTGGATTTTAATGGCTTAAAAAAAATCAAGTAATCATCATTTTAATATTTCTTCCCTTTCGAAATTGGATTAAAAAAACAAATGGTTGAAAAATTACGACTCATTATTTCAAAAATATTTGTTGGATTTTTATTTGCCTTAGTCATTTTTTCCAGCAGCCTCTGGGAGGATAAGGCGCCCTTTGTCACGTCGCTTTTATTTTTTCTGGGTGCCTTTCTGGTCGGCATTGCTTCTATGGGGAGACTGTGGTGTTCGGTTTATATAGCAGGATACAAGAAAGGTCACTTGGTCACACAAGGTCCTTATTCCATGTGCAGAAATCCCTTGTATTTTTTCAGCCTTGTTGGCGGACTGGGTGTCGGGTTCGCTTCTGAAACTCTTTTGATCCCCTTGTTAATTTTAATCGCTTTCGTCGGATACTATCCATTTGTTATCAAAAGTGAAGAAGCAGAGATGATCAAACTCCACAAGAATGAGTATGAAAATTATCTGAAAAGCGTCCCCGTGTTTTTCCCCAAAATATCACTTTTGAGTGAACCGCAAGAATACACCGTTAAGCCGATCATATTCAGGCAACATATGTTTGATACGCTGTTATTTATATGGTTACTGGGGATTATGGTCGTCCTTCAGGAACTTCATGAACTTAAAATTATTCCTGCCCTGTTTAAAACCTTTTGATTTTTTAAATCTCTTGCAAGAAATCTTGCCATATCCTGATTATTTATGATAAGCATTTCACGTTCGCAGCCGCTCGTAAACAAAAATATTGAATGAAAAGAAGATAACCATTGAATATAAAAGCAAATCGTGCCATAGGCGTTTTCGATTCCGGTATCGGCGGACTGACAGTCGTCCGCGCTTTGATGGAACGCCTGCCTTTTGAAAACATTGTTTATTTCGGCGATACCGCCCGCGTACCCTACGGCGTCAAATCGGTAGAAACCATCAACCGTTACGCAGCGGAAATAACCGAATTTCTGATCAAACA
>CAYZLL010000258.1:0-2337 GCA_964479225.1 uncultured Smithella sp. | reverse complement strand
GCGGAGAGGTACCGAAGTGGTCGTAACGGGATCGACTCGAAATCGATTTGGGGGTCACAAGCTCCCACGGGGGTTCGAATCCCCCTCTCTCCGCCAGAACATAGTCCGGTAAAATCCAAGGACGTACAGAAACCCTCTAGAAATAGAGGGTTTTTTGTTGCTTATTGCCCGAAGAAAAGTGGGAATGAATCAGGCAGGCATAAAAAAAGCCGCTATAAATGCGGCTTTTTTTGATAAGGGGGTTAAACTATTTTCATGCCAAACGTTTTTTCATGCTGGTCAGGGACTGAAAATGTTTTCTTTCTTCTTCGATGATTTTCTCGATGTCTTCATGCTGAGCAGCGGGTATCAGTTTCTTAATTTCATGATAATAAAGAATTGAATCCAGTTCTCTTTGAATGGCAAATTCCAAAGCGGATATTATATCCGTGACTTTCGCCAGTTGCTTATCCATGATTTCCTTCGTAAAAATTAAATTGTTATCCACATAGGAACGAAGGTACTCGCCGAATTCTCCCTCATAACTTTCGGGTTGGCTTGATTTTTCCATGCCGGCAAAAAATTTTTCAAAAGTTTTTTTATGTGCCACTTCCGCCTGTGCCAGCCCGGCAAAAAGCTTTTTCTCGTCTTCCTTTTTGGCAATTTGTTCGGCGAATTTGTAAAAATTAACGCCATTTTCTTCAATTCTGATTGCGACTTCCATAATATCGCTTGCTGTAAATGTTCCCATTTTAAGGCCTCCTCATCGTCCGTAATGTTGACGTAAATTGAACATATTTTCTTTTTTAATGCAACAAAATTAAAATCATTAAAGCCAGCTCTTTTTTTTGAAATACCTCACCATTAAAAGAGCGACAACCAGCATAGCGCCTAAAACGCAAAAATACCCCCATCGCCATTCAAGCTCCGGCATATACTTGAAGTTCATACCGTACACGCCGGCCATGAACGTTAGCGGCATAAAAATGGTGGCAATAATCGTCAGCACTTTCATAACTTCATTGAGCCTGTTGCTGATGGTGGAAAGGTAAATATCGAGCATGCCGGATAGCATATCTCTGAATGTTTCCACGGTATCGATAATGGCAATGGTGTGATCGTAGATATCTTTGAAGTAAACAAATGTGCTTTTATTGATCAGCAGCGAATCCGATCTTTCTATGGAGCTGATCGCTTCCCGCAGCGGCCAAAGCGATTTTCTCAAGAGGATGAGCTCTCTTTTTAAAGCATGAATGGCTTCCAGTGTTGAAGGATTTGCTTTCGTCACTAAATCGACTTCCAGATATTCAATTTTTTCCTCGAGCTGTTCTAAAACGACGAAATAATTATCCACCACATTATCCACAATGGCGTGGGCCAGATAATCGGCGCCTTCTTTGCGGATTCGTCCTTTATTTTTGCTTATTTTCCCCCGGATTGATTCCTCAAGATCGCTTTCTCTTTCCTGAAAAGAAAGAATGAAGTTGTTTCCTAAAATAATGCTGACCTGATCGGAAAGTAAATGCTCACCTTCCTGTTGATAAAAGTTTCTCAGCACCAGATAGATATAATCGCCGTAATCCTCCGTTTTCGGACGTTGATCGGTGTTGAGAATATCTTCCAGAACCAGCGGATGCAGCGAAAATTTTTCGCCGATATCTTCGAATAATTTTATATCCTGCAATCCATCTATATTGATCCAGGTGACGACCTTTTCATCTTTTTCAATGCGCAAATCTTTTAAAGAAGGGATTTCTTTTTCTTCAAAGAATGTTTCATTGTAGCGAACAAGGGTTATTTTTGATTTTTCAGAATATTTGCTGCCGATATGCACCAAACTGCCGGGAGAAAGACCTGTCTTCCTGGATCTTTTGTGAGATTTTGATCGCATATCCGCCTCCTTTAAGAAGAAGATTTACTTTTCACCTTGATCAACACGCTGGCTTTCGGGGATTGTCCGCCGGGAAGGGAAACTCCGGCCGGGAGTACAATTTTTGTATCCAGCGTGGTTGTAAAGAATATTTTCTGCAGGTCAACGGGTTCTGTTTCGATTTTAATGTATTCCGGTTTCGCTTGAGCACTGATTAAAACACGAACCCTGGAAGGCGTTACGCTGATTTTTTGCAGTCTCAGATTGGTCGGCAAGGAATTCTGCGTGTTAATGTGTAAAGGAAATGTCCAGTAAATTGACTTTGAACCAGACACCTGGATTTTCGAGGGAACAATGTCAGCCACCGCTAAATTGGATGGCGTGTTAATCATGTCCGCTCTCAAGTTAAACTCTCTTTTTTTATCGGCGATAGCCGATAAATCCAGAGAAAGGATCAGTTTCTTTTCGTCCAGCAAACGAAAAGCCTG
>CAYZLL010000257.1:0-2348 GCA_964479225.1 uncultured Smithella sp. | reverse complement strand
CGCGCATAAAATTAAAACGCCTTTATCCGAATTTGTAAACGTTACATGGTACTAGAAGCATTTTAATCATTTTAACTGTTTTATCATCTCATTGAATCATTATTGATCCGTTCTCAATTTCCGGGTTCAATCTGCAGAATTGAACCCGCCCAAATCACGCCCTTCCCTTCCAGCAGAGTTGCGGCACGGTTTAGACGCAAATGTCAAGAAGTCAAGAATCGCCCCCCTTTTCTCACCTCTTTGATTAAATGTACCTGTCCGGATTTTCGAAAAGCTCATCCGAGGCGTGCTTTCGGTTTCAGCGGATTGTTGGCCAATTATTTTCTTGCTTCAACCAATTTTCCGTTAATGAATTTGTGGATAATGCTGGATACATAAGTTTGATACGGCAAACCTTCACGGACCGCCCTTTTTTGCAGCTCAAGAAGATCTCTTTCCGAAATCCGTATATTTAACCTCTTATCCTTACGCAACGTATTGCGTGCATAGGCCATCAATTCTTTTTTTCTTTTAGTAAGGTTTGTAACGGGTACCCACTCATCTTTCTCGAAACTCTCGAGTATTTCTTTTTCTTCTTTCGTTAATTTCGTCTTCATGATTTTTCTCCAAGATATCTTTGTATGGGTCCGTGTGGATGCAATTGTTAGTGGTTTTCATTTGACGCAGCCGCAGGAAATTTCACCTCTTTGATAAATTTCCCAAACACCCAAAGAGCCTTATCAACGGTTCGCCCGTCGATGGATGAAAACTGGGCGTGAAACGGCAAATACTTATTAATGTATGACTCGATTTTTCGCGGATCGTACTGTGGAATTTCCTCACGAACACCATTTTCAATGAATTCCATAGCGCGATGCACATGCTGGTCATAAATTGGGAATCTATTAGGTTGCCAGCAATGAAGCCAAAATATTCTCCAGATGGCACCACCATTGGTGAAGCGAGCCAAAAAGTCATTTGCGCTGTCGTTGAGTTGAAGCTGTGCAAGTTCATCCTTGCGCTGAACAAAGTTGCGGTTAACGGACGCCCGTTTTCTGCCTGAGAGCGGCGTTCCGTTTTTCCATTGATACAGCTCAAGTATGCGTCGTTCGGTTAAAGCCTTTCCGATATTTTCAAGGTATAGGTTTTCTTCTGGATATTTATACTGAAGGCTCCAGAATTCAACGAATTGCTGTCGGTTCACTTTAAATGGTTTGTAAATAATCATTGGCATTGGATTACTCCACTAACGATGAAGCTCACCGGCGCGGCTCCACCGCGTCCGGTGCATTGCTTTGGATCGCCTCTATCCCTTTCGCAATTATCTTATTCAAAGCGACAACCTTAGCTTCAAAAGACTTACCCTTAAATAAATCAGCTAATTTAGTCATGACCTCTCTTGAAAGTACTGGGTTGTGTAGAACCTCCTCGTGACACTCATAGCAAAGGATAATGGTATCCTCCGGGTTATCGACGCCCATCTTCTGCCAAGCCGTGGGTGAAATATTACTAAACATTGGGCGACCACGACTTCCGCTGACATGCCCGATATGGGCTTCTGACTTTGCGTCAGGATCGTGTGTATTATCCGTTGTGGGTAGGTTCTGTTGAGCCGCAAGTTTGTTAGAGGCATTGTACTTTAGAGTCTTATTGCAAAGACAACATTTCTTTTGAAGTTCCATGCTATTAGTCCAATCCAACAATTAATATAACAACTTTGTTTTTTTTGATTTTTCGTTATCGTATTACACCATTTAAGCCTGTATGAAAAGAGTAAAATCATTATAAAATCAAGCATTACATGTCTCCTTCCTGTAAGACGCGTCCATATCCGTTTTTCTCCAAATACCAATATGTGAAATGCTTTGATAGCCAGCTTGCAGCCTTTTCTTCAGCCAATAGCCGGTAAAGGGAGGTATAGATAACGGGAATTCCGTAACGCGCCTCCAGTGCATCAAGAGTCCCCGAAACGGCATTGGGATGAGCAAGGGTATTGTATATCTCATAATCGTATGGAGTCTTGATGTCTTCATAACTTGCTTCAATCAACAAAGCTCGCCAGCGGTACTTTGTCATTTTTTCGCATTGTTTGAAAAATCTTTCTCTCTGCTGAATTACAGTTGTTATAAGATCAGACAGAGTTTTACGCTCCAGAACAAGTAAGTTCTCCATGCCTTCTATGCTGTAGTCGCCGGCTTTAAGAGTAGTTCGTTTCTCCCCCGCAATCCAGTTTTTGAATTGGCTGAAATCAAAAGGACATTTTTCGCGGGCATCAACAAGCACGATTGGCTTAGGGATTTGTCGCGTAATGCTATGTCCACCTCGTTTAACAATCAATCGACCGGTTGGCGGTGCTGCCGGATAATGTT
>CAYZLL010000256.1:0-2401 GCA_964479225.1 uncultured Smithella sp. | reverse complement strand
AGACTGGATTCCTCATGGCGTTGGAACTTCCATGTATGTCCGTCCGACGATGATTGCGACGGAAGCGGCTCTGGGAGTTCATCCCGCCAATGAGTATCTCTTTTTTATCGTGGTCGGGCCGGTGGGCGCGTATTATCCGCAGGGATTTTCTCCGACAAAAATGTATGTGTCGGAAGAATATTCTCGAGCAGTGCGTGGAGGAATCGGTCATGTTAAGGCCGCCGGTAATTATGCCGCCAGTCTTTACGCCAGCCGAATCGCCACCAATATGGGATACACGCAGGTTCTGTGGCTGGATTCCTCAGAAAAAAGATATGTGGAAGAAGTCGGCACCAGCAATATCTTTTTCGTGATCGGCAACGAGTTGATTACCCCTCCTTTGGCCGGATCGATTTTACCGGGTGTAACACGAAACTCGGTGATTACTCTGGCCCGACATCTGGGTAAAAAAGTTGTGGAAAGAGCGATATCGATTGCCGAGGTTATCAAAACCTCGAAAAACGGTTCACTAAAGGAAGCGTTCGCTTCCGGAACGGCCGCTGTCATTTCACCGGTCGGACACATTAACTTCCGCGACAAGGAGTATGCCATTAACGGTGGAAAAACCGGAGTGCTTGCTGAAAAACTATACAATGAGATACTTAATATTCAGTATGGAATGGCGGAAGATCCTTTCGGTTGGCGGGTTAAAATATCAGATGGAAATAAGAAATCCAGGGGTTGAAATTTTTATTTTAGTGATGAAAACGGCTGCCGGCATTTGTATTCCACAAGACTGTGGAAATGGTTGTTGATAACTTTGTTGATAAGCGCTGTAAGTGCGTAATTGTTGCGATTTTACACCAAATTGCCCAAGGTTTGTGCAATTTAAAATATCAATATAATCAATAACTTATCAATATATCCTTTATTCATGGCCACTTATGCTCGCTTTTTCTAAAAGATATAAACGTTGCCAAAAAAAATGTACCGGGAAGGACAATTTTTTTTATAAAAAATGAAAAAAATTATTTTTAAAATAAATAAGCTATTTACAACATCGTTGATGGTCGCCGTCCTTATTTTATCGATGATAGCCGTTCCGGCATGTTGTTTTTCTCAAGAACTTCCAGCGATTGAAAAAGTCGTGCAGAGGATTCAGAGCTCCTATGAGAAAACAAAAGACCTGAAAGCGGACTTTGTTCAGGAGATCACCATCAAGTCCATCAAGAAAACGGAAAGGGAAGAAGGCAAGGTTTTTTTTAAGAATCCCCAAAATATGCTTTGGGACTACACCCGGCCAAAAGGGAAAAAACTGGTAATCAATCGCCAGACTTCCTGGCTTTATCTTTCCTCGCAAAAGGTAGCCTACAGACAGAAGTCGGACAGCATCTTTCAATCCAGGATATTAATTAATTTTTTTTCCGGGTCGGGAAAATTAAAGAATGATTTTATTATCAAGTATGCCGAGCCCAATGCTGTAGATAAAAACGGAAACTATTTGCTGGTTTTGATTCCCAGGGAAAAAGCGTCAGCCTTCAATTCGGTGAAACTGACCATTGATAAAAATAAGTATTATATTTCAGGTCTGGATTTTGATGATGCTTTGGGGAATTCTACCACTTTGAAATTTTCCAATGTTTCCTTCAATAAAGGAATGAAAAAAAGTTTTTTCAGATTTCAACCTCCCGCTGGTGTGAAAATATTTGATGTTCCCTAATGGTTCCTGTACTTAAAATTTATTACCCTATAAGAGTCATAAAAAATAAAAAGCACGTTCACTTCTGAACGTGCTCTTTATTTTCTGGCTCCCCAGCGCGGACTCGAATAAAATAAATAAGTACTATTAATCATTGCTTTTATTAACATCTGATTTTACATTATATACCCAAGAATATTCCCAAGATTATAAATATCAACCTAAACTAAAATTAGGGTTTTAAACCCCGGTTTCCGGTGTGAGAGGGCGTTCCAGAGCGTATTCCACCTGATTTACGTACTTTTAACGCCGTTTAAAGCCGTTTATGGGAACCAAAAGCCGTCTGGAAAAAAATGGTTCATTCGGTTGATGGGATTCTGATTTCTGAAAGATTGGTCACCGTTGAAACTTTTTTCACGTACCAAATAAATGAATTCGTAAGGTCAAGATACTGCCAATTACTGATCGAAAAGAGTTTATATGTCACGGTTTGCTCTTGACAGAAACTGATAATAACTATAAAAAACAAACACCGAATGAAGCCATCTTTGTCACATCTTTTATCCAAGAGAGGTTACCTTATGCAACAAATGCCTGGTGATGTTTTAACGATCGCAGAATTAGCTGCTTACGTTAAAATATCCAAATCAACTCTCTACAAACTGGTCCGGGAGGGTAAGATTCCCTCTCAGAAAATCGGTAAGCATTGGCGTTTCAGAAAAG
>CAYZLL010000255.1:0-2407 GCA_964479225.1 uncultured Smithella sp. | reverse complement strand
TGGACTTGCGCAACTCATTTCTCAAAGCTTCCATTTTTTCGACATTCATCCCGCTGAAACTGGTCAAAACGCCCATCTTGGCTTCTTTGAGTTTCTTTTGGAGTTCGGATACAATTTGTTCCTTGGTTTTCCGATCCAATTTATCAGCCTCCTTTCAAAATAATTTTTCTACCGAGGCCGGAGAATTCAGCCACACACAGAAGAAAAAAACGGTAACCTGGATCAAACACCGATTCCCGTCTGACAAAAAATGCTTACCTTCATTAAAAGCAAAAGTAACTATTTTGTTTTTACGAGTCTCGGCAGGCCGCTCACGTTTAAACTCTGTACCTGCTGTCTTCGACCTATTTAACTTTTAAAACAAAACTCCCGGTATCTTTAAGCAGCTTTGATATCGAGAGGATCAACCTTCACGCCCACCCCCATGGTGCTGGAGATAGCAATGCTTTTGATGTAAGTCCCCTTACTGGACGCGGGTTTTAATTTAAGGATGGTGTCCAGCAACGCGCCGATATTCTCTTTTAATTTTTCAGCGCCGAAAGAAACTTTACCGACCGGAGAATGAACAATACCCGCCTTTTCTACGCGGAATTCCACTTTACCGGCCTTCAGTTCTTTCACGGCTGTGCCCACTTCAAAAGTGACTGTCCCGACTTTGGGGTTGGGCATTAATCCGCGCGGACCCAAAATCTTACCGATCTTGCCGACCGCCCCCATCATATCCGGGGTGGCAATCACGCGATCAAACTCCATCCAGCCGCCTTTTATTTTTTCAATCACTTCGTCATTGCCAATGAAATCAGCGCCGGCTTCCAAAGCCTCTTTTTCCTTATCGCCTTTGGCAAATGCCAAAACGCGGACCGTTTTTCCCAGGCCGTGAGGTAAAACAACGCTTCCCCTGACCATCTGATCGGCATGAGCGGGATTCACACCCAGGCGAATAGCCGCATCAACTGTTTCATCAAATTTGGTCGCGGCTGTCGATACCACGATTTCCGCAGCTTCCTTCAATGAATATCTTTTACCCGGTTCAACCTTGGCTTTTGCCGCCAATATACGTTTGCCTCTTTTTAACATGATAAACCTCGTTTATATTAACCTGTAATTTCAATCCCCATGGATCTTGCCGTACCGGCAATGGTATTTATCGCGCCTTCAATACTGACGGCGTTTAAATCCTTGTATTTTAGTTCTGCAATTTCTTTCACCTGTGTGGCGGACACCGTCCCCACCTTGTCTCTTTTCGGGTCGCTGGAACCTTTGGCGATTTTAGCCGCCTGTTTCAGCAAAACGGATACCGGAGGTGTTTTTGTGATGAACGTGAAAGACCGGTCGGCATAAACGGTGATGACGACAGGAATGATCATGCCTTCCTGACTCTGCGTCATGGCGTTATACGCCTTGCAGAATTCCATAATATTAACACCGTGCTGACCGAGCGCCGGACCGATCGGCGGTGAAGGAGTCGCTTTCCCCGCCTTGATCTGTAATTTAATGTTCGCGATAATTTTCTTTGCCATTTTGAATCACCCTGATCTTAATTGTTTTATATTGTCTATTGAACCACTAAAAAAATTAAACCTGCGTAACCTGAATAAAATCCAACTCAACCGGTGTCGGCCGGCCGAAAATACTGACAATGACCCGCAATTTGCTTTTTTCCGGTTTTAATTCATCAATAAGGCCGTCAAAATTCGTGAACGGTCCATCGATGATTTTCACATGATCCCCAACGTCAAATTTAAACTTGGGTTTGGGTTTCAGCGTTCCTTCATCAATTCTGACTTTTAAATGTTCAACATCTTTGTCCGGTATTGGCGAAGGTTTATCTTTGCTGCCGATGAAGCCGGTCACTTTAGGCGTATCTTTGACAATATGCCAGGCTTCATCGTTCATATCCATGCGCACAAGAATATATCCGGGGAAAAACTTTCTTTTGGAACTTTTCTTTTCTCCGGCTACCAGTTCGACAACATCTTCTTCAGGTATCAGAATATCAGAAAAATAAGCCTGTGTGCCTGTTGTCTTGATTCTTTCTTCAAGACTTACTTTAACCTTATTCTCATATCCGGAATAAGTATGAACAACGTACCATTTAAAAGCCATTTTACTATCCCAGTATTAATTTAACCGCTTTTGCCAGGATAAAATCCATGATACCCAAAACAAAAGAAACAATGAAAACTAAGATGATGACTACAGCGGTAGAAGCCATAGTCTGCTTCGGTGTCGGCCAGGTAACCTTCTTTAATTCAACCTGAACATCTTTTAAAAACTGCGTGATCTTCTGAAAGGTTACTTTAGTTTTTTCTTTTATCTCATCCATTTAAAATTCCTTCAATCAAGGGAAAATGGCAGGCCAGGAGGGACTTGAACCCCCAGCATCCGGATTTGGAGTCCGGCGCTC
>CAYZLL010000254.1:0-2428 GCA_964479225.1 uncultured Smithella sp. | reverse complement strand
CAATGTTATGACAGACGTCATAAACCAATCGCATATTCACTTCACGCGGCGACATGCGCAGCGTTTTTTCAAAAACTTCCCGCGTTCGATGCATAAGAATTTGCCGGTTGGCCCAGGCGTAATTGGCGCCGCAAGCCATGGCCGCCAGATAATTTTTTCCTCTCCCCGAATCAAGATACGCGCAGGCCAGTTGCCTGTCTGGAAGCTCTATGCCCGTCTCGTTAGCGTGCTTCACCATCAACGCCAGATAATCATCGCAGATCTGATAACCCAGGCCACGCGAACCGGTATGAATCATGACGGCAATCTGCCCTTTATGTAAGCCAAAAGCTCTGGCCGCTTCCTCATCGAAGATTTCCTGCACAACTTCAATCTCCAGAAAATGATTGCCGGAACCCAGCGTGCCCAACTGCTGTTTGCCGCGCTCGAGCGCCCGTGCCGATACCTGCTCCGGATCGGCACCAATGATAGCCCCGCCGTCTTCCGTTGTTTCCAGATCCTCCTGTAAACCGAAACCTGCCTTGACCGCCCAGGCCGCACCTTCCTCCAGCACCTTTTTCTGATCTTTGCCCGATAATTTTACCGAACCGGTCGAGCCGACACCGGAAGGGATATGCTGATAAAGAGCCGTGGTTAAATCGCTGAGCCTTGCTTTAATATCACCCAGCGTTAAATTCGTGGTCATCAGACGACAGCCGCAGTTGATATCGTAGCCGACGCCGCCCGGCGAAATAATGCCGCCTGCCAGATCAAAGGCCGCCACACCGCCGATGGGAAAGCCATAACCCCAGTGAACATCCGGCATCGCCAGAGAAAAGTTCACGATGCCCGGCAGATGCGCAACGTTGGCCACCTGCCTCGCGCTTTCGTCGCCTTTCAAAAGCTGATAGATTTTTTCATTGGCGTAGATAATCCCTGGCACGCGCATAGCGCCTGTCTGCGGTAATAGCAGTCGGTTGTCATCCAGCTTTTCCAGTTTTATTTCCGACATAATGAATTCTCTTCAAATCTTATCGCCAGTGTTAGATGTCATATCGACCAGCGGCTATAGCCCAGCTATGCTGGGGAGATATCTTTTTTAATCATTAAGATTTCTCGCTTCGCTTCGAAATGACATACAGTATATGCCTGCCCGGCGAATGCCAGGGACATTTTTACGAGGACGTCAGACATCAAAAATGATTCTTGCCTTCCAACCTGCCTTTTCTTTTTTTACTGTCAGGCCGGAATAGGTTACCGCCTTAATTTCCGTTTTAATCAAATGCCTTTTGCTGTTAAACGACTCTCCCGTCAACCGCACCGTTAATTCATTGTTGGTGAACTTTATGATTTCACAATCACCCGTGATGAACTTTTCACCATTGAACAGATAAAGAATCTCCCGCAAAAAATTAATCAGCAAATCGGCAACATCCACACCTTCGATCGTTATTTTTTTCTGCTGTTTTTTTAACACCTCACCGGTTTTGTTTTCAATCATTACATCAAACAAAGCCTCCGCGGCGTTCACAAACAGCTCTTGTTTGGTCCGGCCTGTAACTTGTACGCCAATATCCGCCGTATGATCAAAAAATGTATAGTTGGACATGGGGAGAGTATAGCCCAATTGTGCGGGATGAACAAGATGGCATATATTCTCTTTGCTCCTTTTCACTGTAAAAACGTGTCCCGAAAATTCTGTGCGCCCTGCCGGGAGCTTAAGCAGCAGAAGGGGCAAGGCCACTTCCGACCTTGCCCCTTCTTATGGTTGAATATACGCAATAACTTTTGACGTATTTATTTAAAAACAGAAAATACGGCTTTCCGGATTTTTTCTAATCCCCCCTGATCCTTCATAATCATTTCCAATTCTCCCGGATCAAGGTGCATGGCACCGCAATTTTCGTTGATGCATACATCAACTTTCACCGATCCGTAGCTTATTTCCGCCAGGCTCTGAGTCCCGCAGCGAAAACAGTGGTTCTTGTGTTCATCTCTGTATTGTTTGTTCGACTCCTGTTCAACTTCTTCACGCAATTTCTGGATTTTCTTTTGTTCCTGTTCTTTAAAATAGAGATCTTCATGATCTCCCGTTTTAATGATTACAGATACCTTTTCTTTCGTCATCATAACCTCCTTGTTGAATGGGAATTTTTCCCCTCTTGTGATTCGCAATATTTCATTGACCGGTGTAATCTATGAATGAATTTTTTTATGTCAATTCCTTTACTCAATATATTTTCATTGTTTATAACGATTTTTTCAATCTCGCTTCCCCGTTATGCGTTGATTTTTGAATTCTTTCTGCGAACAAGCCCTTTCTCAATACCCACGACCACCATAATTACAGAAGCTGCCGCCACAATGCGCAGCCACGCATCAAGACCGATAGGGCTGCTTTGTAAGGCGGTGTTCATGATTGGCGCATAGGTGAAGAGCAACTGTAGCA
>CAYZLL010000253.1:0-2452 GCA_964479225.1 uncultured Smithella sp. | reverse complement strand
ACTTTGAACAGGCGGATTTACGGGAAAAAACAATGCAGTATCTTTACAAGGAAGGTGATAAATACTGCTTCATGGACAACGAAAACTACGAACAGGTTTATTTGACGGAAGATCAGGTCAGCGACGCCGTGAATTTTATGACCGATAACATCGAAGTGGAGATTTTGCTTTTTGAAGACAAACCCATCGGCATCAGTCTGCCCAATTTTGTCGAGCTCGTTGTGACGGAAGCCGAGCCGTGGGCCAAGGGTGATACCGCTTCCGGTTCCACCAAGCCCGTCAAGGTACAAACGGGCTATACCATTCAGGTACCGACTTTCATCTCTGAAGGAGAAAAAATAAGGATCGACACACGAACAGGAGAGTACCTGACCAGAGTCAAAGGCTAACTAAGCTTTCCAAAATGCTTATATGCCGCGTTGCGCTTCAGCATGCGTCGTTGCAACGTATTACAATACGCCTCACTCCCCATGCTTCACGCGCCTTGCCTCTAAGGCATTTTGAAAAAGCTTAACCAATATGAACGACTTTTATCAAGAAGATGAATTTAATCTGGCGCGCAAGTCTCCAGCCCTGCAGAAGCGCGCCAATTTAATTCAAAGCATCCGTTTCTTTTTTATTCAAAACGGCTTTCTGGAGGTGGAAACGCCCCTGCGGATGCCCACGCCCGCTCCTGAAGAGCACATTGAAGCCATCCGGACCGACGGCTGGTTTTTGCAGACATCGCCGGAACTTTGCATGAAACGTTTGCTTGCGGCGGGATATCCGAGCATTTTTCAAATCAGCAAATGTTTTCGTGCCGATGAAAGAGGGGATAAACACTTGCCCGAATTTACAATGCTGGAGTGGTACGTTCCCGGCTTTGATTATCAGCAGTTGATGAATCAGTGCGAAGCAATGATTCTGGCTGTAGCCGGAGCGTCAGAGATTGAATCTCTTAATCGTCAAGACAAAACAATTATTTTGTCACCACCCTGGGAAAGAATAACCGTAGAAGAAGCCTTTTTACGATACGCACCGGTTACGTCGGATGAAGCGCTGGCCAAAGGCATCTTTGATGAAATTTTAGTCGATGATGTTGAGCCGCAACTGGGCATCAGCCGCCCGACATTTCTTTATGATTATCCGGCAAAACTGGCGGCGCTGGCCAAATTAAAAGACAGCAATCCTGCGGTCAGTGAACGCTTTGAACTTTATATCGGCGGTCTGGAAATCGCCAACGGCTTTTCGGAACTGACCAACGAACAGGAACAGCGACAGCGTTTTGAAGAAGCCCTGAAAGCGCGTGCGGCAAAACACTGCGCGCCCTATGCGATGCCGGAAAAATTCCTGCAATCCATGGCAAGTTTGCCGCCCTGTGCCGGTATCGCGCTGGGCATCGATCGCCTGATCATGATAATGACCGGAGCAAAAACCATTGACGACGTCGTCGCTTTCACGCCGGAAAATCTGTAATCAATGTTCTCATCAGTCACGGCGCATTAAAAAACACGGTGACCGGATTTCATCAACCGGATTTCATCATTGACATATGTTGTCGTTCTTCCTATACTTCCGGACATCTTCAATGGAAAATACCTTTTAAGGAGCAAAATATGATCGCACCGCTAGTTATCGCCATGTCACAGGGGAAGGAAATTGTTTTATTGCCACAAATGGCCAATCGTCACGGACTGATTACCGGCGCCACCGGAACCGGCAAAACCGTCACGCTGCAGAAGATGGCCGAATCATTCGCCTCCATCGGGGTTCCTGTTTTTATGGCTGACGTCAAGGGAGATCTCTCCGGAATCGGCGCTGCCGGCGTTTCCTCGGAAAAACTACTCAAGCGCCTGGAAGGCATTGGTATCAAAGAATTCCAGCCCCGTGCCAGCACAACCGTTTTTTGGGATGTGTACGGAAAATCCGGTCATCCGGTGCGGGCGACGATCTCGGACATGGGGCCGCTGCTTCTGGCACGCCTGCTCAACCTCAACGACACGCAATCCGGCGTTCTGCAGATTGTTTTCAAAATTGCCGATGACAACGGATTGCTGCTGATCGACCTGAAAGACCTGCGGGCCATGGTTCAATTCGTGGGGGATAATGCTAAGAAATTCAAGACGGAATACGGAAATATTTCCACCGCGTCTATTGGCGCCGTACAACGCGGTCTTCTGACTATCGAAGAGCAGGGCGGCGATAAATTCTTCGGCGAGCCGATGCTGGATATTGCAGATTTGATTCAGACGGACGGCGAGGGACGCGGTGTCATGAACATTCTGGCTGCTGATCAGCTTTATAACAATCCCAAACTTTATTCGACGTTCCTGCTGTGGATGCTGGCCGAACTCTTCGAACAATTGCCTGAAGTCGGCGATATCGAAAAACCCAAGCTGGTATTCTTTTTTGATGAAGCCCATCTTTTGTTCAACGACGCGCCCAAGGCGCTCCTGGAAAAAATCGAACAGGT
>CAYZLL010000252.1:0-2481 GCA_964479225.1 uncultured Smithella sp. | reverse complement strand
GACCTTGAAGGGGTTTTTCCTGCGTTAACAGATCATGTTTTATTTAGAGGAGCTTAAGCATCCTTGTTTTTATGATCTTGTTACGATACTTCTTAGCTGACCATTGTTTTGACAGCTTCAATCACCGGGTTGGTGAACAGGGCCATCAGCACGGCGTAAAGAGCGAACACACCGACCACTTCGCCGACATACATCTTGTCATATTTACGTTTCAAAGAAACCATGATCAACCCGCCGACAATCAGGCATCCCAACTGGAAGAACGGGAAATTGGTTGTTCCGGCTGCCGCGTATTCAGCAAAGCTGAAAGTTGCCGTGATCATAATAACTGCCGCTGCTACGATGATTGTTCCTAATGTTTTTTTCATGATCTGTTACCTCCCTGGGTAATTTGTTTGTTATTTGCCTTTATATAATGAAAATACCGTGCCAACTTTTCAAATAAAGCAAAATAAGTTTGTAAGATACTGATATATTATATGAATTGGCAACAAAGATGATTTACAAAACTTATCTCATATGCCCTTTTTCTTTCACTTGTTTTAATGAAATGTTTAAAATATTGAACGATGTGTTGAAATAGTATGGCGACCGACCGGATAGGCTGGTATGATAATTATTAAGGAAAGAATACTATAATATACAGAGAAAGAAATCGGTCCAAACATGAAAACTCTGAAAAGAGGAAAAAACCAACCCCATATGTTAATTCTTGGGCGCCGTGTCTCAGTGTGAGAGATTTAAATGAGTGATCTAGATAAGTACAAACTGAGAATGCACCCAATTCCAAGCCGAATGGAGGAAGCAATTGGACACGGCGTAATCCCTGGCGAGTTTCCGGAGATCGCATCCGCGTCTCAGGTCTTCGGGGACTGGAGCCGTTACTCGGATCGCGTTCTTCGCGCAAAGGATGGTCGTCTCTTGGTGGCGTACACAACGGAAATGCCCGGAGTTTCCCCAGGCATGATTGATTGGTGGTTTGGTTGGCACATGACAGAAACCGAACGCTACAGGCTCTGGCACCCCAAAGCGCACGTTTGCTCCAGGGCCAGGGAAAATCGTTCTGCGTTACCTCATGACCGCGAAAAATATATCGGGAACGAGTGTTATGTAGATGAGTACATCGGCACCAAACTTATGCGTCTCACAATCGCCTTCTTTGATCCTTGCAAAATAGGGATAGGTCCGTTTATCCAAGCCGGAGCAACAGCAATCTGCGCCCGTACTGCGGACCGCGTAATGAAGAGCGAGGCCGGGAACCTGGTTCACCTCGTTGTCCCGACTGAAAAAGGAAGTGAGATGAGAAGCGCATTCTGGCTCGGAGATCTGAATTTACAATGGCCGTTAATCGGAAATTTGCTCAAGCCAGTGATCAACGCCCGCTTTTGTAGAAAAATCTTCGTAACCAACAAAACGGGAACCGACCTTCTTAGGCATTGTGCCGAAGAAATGAATCATATCCCGCTATTCCTGCCGGCGTTGTACAAGGAAATTGTTGGCTTGGCGGTTAACCATTCGCTTTAGGTATTCAGGTTATTCGTTTTTTAAATTTGAGTCTCACCATAAAATTGCGCCCCACATTATGTGTGGTCAGGAATTTCTTGACACACAAGATCGCGTTTCTTATACTGCCGAAAACTAAAAGGAATTTCTTATCAATTTCAATGTATTTATCAACATCAATGACTAATTATCAATATGATGCCGCAAACGGATTAAGAATAAAGACCAATGCCAACGGTATGAAGAAAACCTTTACTACCCCAGTGGCACTTCCATTGAATATGCTTATGATGCCAACAACCAGATTGCCGGAATCAACATTTTCGATTTCGGACACATCACTATCGGTAATTATCAATGGACAAGGCCACAATCCATCACCCTGTCCGGCGGTGGCAAAAGAGAGTTCGTCTATGACGCCTTGATGAGAACACAGGCCATTACCGGCAAAGACGCAAGTTCGAATATGTTGCTCTATTCCAGTTATGGCTATGACAAGACGGACAAAATCAAAACCCGCAATACGCAAGCCGGCAATTATGCCTACAACTATGACGACCTGTACCGGTTAAACGAAGTCAAGAAAGATACGCAACAAGCAGAGGCCTACAGCTATGATCAGGTCGGCAACCGCTTAACGTCAACCGCTGCAACAAACTGGACGTACAACAACAATAACGAATTATTTCCGAGGTTGGTTCAATCGTCCTTCGATTGAACCGAAATGTTTAGGAAATATTTAGAAGCAATCAGTATGATTGCTCCAGCATAAGAAAGATTTATTATATCAACTTGCGGATAATGATGAGCATTGTTGGCAATTAGCAGTAATATTTTTTTACACTAGGAAAAAGCCATTTTTAGGCTTTGGGGTTGGAATTAGGGTTGGAAATGGATTGATAAATGTAAATTTATGGGTTTTGAAGAAACAATAATTATTCGATAACTTATTGTTTTTAAATCATTAATAAATGGTGG
>CAYZLL010000251.1:0-2494 GCA_964479225.1 uncultured Smithella sp. | reverse complement strand
GCCGATGCGATGCGTGTAGGCATCGGCGGTCGAGGGCATATCATAATTGATAACATGGGAGATGCTGGTCACGTCAATGCCGCGGGCGGCGATATCCGTCGCCACCATGATTTCGTAGCGGCCGTCACGGAAACCGTCGAGGGCATGCTGACGTTTCTGCTGTGTCAAATTGCCGTGCAGCGAAGTCACTTTATATCCCGATTTATCCAGTTGTGAAGCCACGCTCTTGGCGCGCGATTTTGTCCGCGTAAAAACGAGAACAGAATCCATCTCCGTTTTGTTCAAAATATCTTTCAGAAGATCCGTTTTGGAGCTCATGGGCACGGGATAAAATTTATGTGTAACCGTTTCCACCGGCGCTGTATGGCCGATTTTAATGTTGACCGGATTGATCAACAGATCATTGGCGAGCGACCGGATGTCTTCGGGCATGGTCGCGGAAAACAGCAATGTTTGCCGCTGTGCGGGAAGATGTTTCACAATTTTTCGAACATCCGGAAGAAATCCCATATCAAACATGTGATCCGCTTCGTCCAGGACAAGGACTTCTACGTGCGACAAGTCAATAGTATTGCGCTGGATGTGGTCAAGCAGTCGGCCGGGACAAGCGGAGACGATGTCCACATGGTTGCGCAGCTTATTGATCTGTCCATTGATATTGACGCCGCCATAGATGGAGGCGCTACGGACTTGCGCCCTGCGTCCCAGTTGTCCTATTGCTTCGTGGGTTTGTTCGCTTAACTCCCGCGTCGGCGCTATGATGAGGGCCCGAATATGGCCGCGTGGCCCCTGCATCAAGCGTTGCAGAATGGGCAGCACAAAAGCTGCTGTTTTTCCAGTTCCGGTCTGGGCAAGCCCCATAACATCGCGGCCTTCCATAATTGGCGGGATGGATTGTAATTGGATGGGTGTGGGTACTTTATAGCCTTGCGCCTGCACGCCGGCAACTATTTTCGCATGTAACTCAAACTTCTCAAAACTCATTTTTCTCTTTTCCTTCATTTTTCAGTATTTGTGACAATTGAACCCAGGCTTAGTCGTTGCGGATGTTGAAAAAACACCGCTATCGGCCATGATCAGGAGCCTGAAAACAGACTGCTGGCATGGCGCTAAAGTTGGATTCGGTTACGATTAGCCGGATTTTCCTGCCGAAATTTCTGAGCTAGAAAGGAAGGGAGGTCATTAACTATCGCGATCACTGCGGCCACTTGTACAGGCATTATTAATAAATAGCAAGGATTATTTATTCAGGTAGCGCTCCAGGCGATCCAACCCTTCTTTGATGTTTCCCAGGGAGTTGGCATAGGAGAAACGCAAAAATCCTTCCCCTCCGCTGCCGAAATCAATGCCGGGTGTGACACCGACCTTTACTTCTTCAGTAATGCGGAAAGCTTCCTTGTAGGAATCTTTGCAGAAGCGTCGCGCGTCGGCAAAAACATAAAATGCGCCGGTTGGCTCAACATGAATAACAAAGCCCATTTCTTTCAGCCGCATCAGCATGTAGCGTCGGCGCTCATCGTAAGTTTTAACCATTTTGGCCACGTCTTTTTGGGCTTTGGTTAAGGCGGCAATGCCTGCCCATTGTACAAAACTGCTGGCGGAAATCATGAAATTTTGGTGAATCCGCTGCATGACTCTGGAAAATTCTTTGGGGAAAATGCAGTAACCCAACCGCCAGCCGGTCATCGCATAAAGTTTGGAAAATCCGTTAATGACAAAAGCCTTGTTCGTAAATTCCAGGATGGAATGAGCGCGATCTTTATACACCAGACCATGATATATTTCGTCCGAGATAATGTACTGCTTGTCAAACTGCGCGACATTCTGCAATTGTTCTGGGGTCATGACAATACCCGTCGGATTGGAAGGGGAGTTAATCAGGATCGCCTTCGTGCGGCGTGAAAGTTTCTTCCGGATGTCTTTCGACCGATATTGAAACCCGTCTTCAGGATAAGTTCTCACTTCTTTGACCTTGCCGCCGGCGGCGAGAATGAAATTTTGATAACAGGGGTAACGCGGATTGGAAATGATTACCTCATCGCCGTGATCCAGAATCGCCAGCATCGCGAAAAGCAGCGCCGGAGACGTGCCGGTGGAAACCATCACCTGATCGGGCGTGATATCAACCCTGTATTCTTTATGATAGAAATCGCAGATGGCCTGTCTGAGTTCCAAAATTCCCAGCGCATGGGTGTAACGCGTTTTGTTATGAAGCAGAGCGTCATTGGCCGCTTTGGTAATGGCCCCCGGCGTAGGAAAATCAGGCTCGCCGACTTCCATATGGATAACGTTTTCGCCCTTTCGTTCCAGCTCTTCGGCTTTGGCCATGACATCCATGACAATAAAGGACGTGAATTGGGACGCTCTTTTCGAAATCATAAACACCTCTTGTTTTCCGACAGGGTACATTTATGGCGATTATCTGATTTTTTCAACAACTTTATTGTGAGACTCAAATTTCAAAAACGAAGTGAATTGAAATTTGTAAGTCGAA
>CAYZLL010000250.1:0-2498 GCA_964479225.1 uncultured Smithella sp. | reverse complement strand
CCCCAGGCGATGAAATTAAAATTTGTAGGCAACCGGGACAACGAAGGAAAGTTCATTGCCTCCGCTCACACCACCAAAGATCATTTGTTGAAAAATTTCAGAACGCAGACCGGCGCTTTGAAGGAAGTATTTATCGGCGAAACGGCCAGCGTCATTTATTCACCTCTTTACTGCCGCAACAGTCGCGTCTATGACGCGGTTTTAAAGAAACCCCTTGACCTGCAGACCAAAGACGCAGAGGTGGAACAGGCGCTGCTGTCCGCCAGGGATGAAAAATGGCACATTGAATTTCTCTCTCTGCTTTGCCCCGATTGCGGCGCCGATCTGCCGGGCGAGAAGAATGCGCTGGTTCTTTTTTGTGACAACTGCCACAGTGCGTGGAACCCGTCCGGCAAAAGTTTTACCAAAGTGCAATTTGCCACGTGGCCGGAAAAGGCGCAGGACATTACCTACCTCCCTTTCTGGCAATTAAAAGTTAAGGTCAGTGGGATTCAACTGGAAACCTATGCCGACTTGATAAAAGTCGCCAATCTGCCCAAAGCCCCCACACCCGCCTGGCAAAAAACGCCTTTTTATTTTTATACGCCGGCATTCAAACTCAATCCCGCTTTATTTTTGCGCTGGTGCAGGCAACTGACGGTTACACCGCCGCCTTCGGACTTCGTCTTGGACTTTCCGGTGAAGAACATTCACCCGGTTACACTTCCCTTGAGTGAAGCGCTGGAGACTTCGCTGATTACTTTCAGCAGCCTGATGGGCAATAAAAAAAATATCGTGGATGCGACACCTTCATCCAATTTTACGCTGGAAGATTTTCCACTGGATCCGCTTCCCTTCAAAATCAGCACGAAAGAAAAGGTCCGGGAAAGGATGGGGCTTCGTGTTCAAAGTTCTCTCGTGATCATCAACAGCATCCATCCCGATAAAAAAAGTCTTGCCGATTTACTGCCTTCACTTGATTTTACGCTGGAAGATTCTTCGCTGGTTCTGCATCCTTTCAAAAAAAGCGCCCTGGAGCTTGTCCACGCCAAACTGGGATTCAGCATGGATATAAACGCGCTGCAGATGGGCGCTTATCTGTAAAATGTAATTTCCTTTGACATCGAGGGTAATTATTCATATATTTCCAATAGAAAGAAGTTCTATTGGAAATAATTAATTTTTTCGTCAACAAATTTCATTTTAGACATGGATTCATTGATTCACAACAGCAACACATCAGGAAAAGGCAATTCTATGCAGGATCAACCGCTGCGGGCATTAATGATTGATGATTCGGAAGATGATATTTTGCTCACCGTCCGTGAACTCAAAAAGGGCGGATATCATCTCATTTATGAACGCATAGAAACCGCTGTGGATATGAAAAAAGCCCTCCGCGAAAAGGAATGGGACATCATTCTCTGCGATTATAAAATGCCGACGTTCGATGCGCCTTCAGCCATTGCCATTTTCAAGGAATTAAATCTGAATATTCCTTTTATCGTCATATCGGGAACGATCGGCGAAGATACAGCCATCGAATGCATGCGTTCCGGCGCTCATGATTATTTCATGAAGGGTAAATTGTCACGTCTTTGCCCGGCCATCGCCAGGGAGCTGGAAGACGCAAAAGTAAGAATGAAGCAAAAGCAATCGGAAGAAGAGCTGCGTCAAAGTGAAGCAAAATATCGAACCATTCTTGAAGATATTCAGGAAGGCTATTTTGAGGTTGATGCCACCGGCAATTTTATATTTTTAAATGACTCTACCTGTCAACTGCTCGGTTATTCTCAAGAAGAACTGTTAGGGATGAATTACCGGCAATATACCGATCCAGAGAACGCAAAAAAAATTTTTCAGGCGTTTAGGAAAGTCTATAACGCCGGACAAACCAGCGAAGGTTTCGACTGGCAGATTATCAGAAAAAACGGGACCAGAAGATACGTGGAAGCATCCGTATCTTTACAAAAAAATTCTCAGGATAAAGCCATTGTCTTCAGAGGGCTTGTCCGGGACGTCACCGAACGCAAATTGGCCGAGGTCAAGCTGCAACAAACATTAGACAGCCTCAAAAATGCGGTTGGCGCGACGATTCAGGTCCTGATCGCGGCTCTGGAAGCCAGAGATCCATACACCGCCGGTCACCAGTCCCAGTCGGCAAGACTGGCGAGCGCCATTGCCACGGAAATGGGTCTCGCTCAGGAGAGCGTTGAAGGAATCCGCATGGCTGGTTCCATCCATGACCTTGGAAAATTATCCATACCCGCGGAAATACTGACAAAGCCTTCGCGATTAACCGTTATCGAATATGAAATGGTTAAAGAACACCCCCAAAGCGGTTACGATATGTTAAAAGACATCGAATCACCCTGGCCACTGGCCCAAATTGTTTATCAACACCACGAAAGAATGAATGGCACCGGATATCCCCGAATGCTCAAAGGAGATGAAATTATTCTGGAAGCCCGCATTATGGCCGTCGCGGATGTCGTTGATGCGATGTCTTCTCACCGTCC
>CAYZLL010000249.1:0-2504 GCA_964479225.1 uncultured Smithella sp. | reverse complement strand
ATGATCCATGCATATCAACTGGTTTGTTTTTTTAGCGCAAATCTTTAATTTCCTCTTGCTCATGTACTTGTTGAAACGTTTTCTTTACGGACGGATCATCAAGGCCATGGATGACCGGGAAGCAAAAATTGCCGCGCGGTTTGCCGAAGCCGAAGGGTTGAAAGTCAAGGCCAAAGAGGAAGCCGAGCTCTACGAAAAACGCAACCAGCTGCTCAGCGAGACCAAGGGCAAACTGCTCAATGAGGCGACGATGGCCGCCGACGCCAAGCGCAAGGAACTGATGGAAAAAGTCCGTGTGGAAGTCGATCAGGTGAAGACACGCTGGCAGGATATGTTGATCCGTGAACAGGATGCTTTTTTCTACGATCTGCGACAACGGGCGGCCAAACAATTATATGACACGGCGCGCAAGGCCTTGAGCGATCTCGCTGATGTAGAGCTGGAGGAGAGGATTGTTGATGAATTTCTCCGTCGGATCAAAGAGCTGGATGAGGAAAAGAGCGCTCAACTTCGTAAAGCGATTACCGGCGGCGGCAATAAGGTGATTATTCAGAGCGCTTTCGGCATTCCCGCTCCGCGTCAGACGCAAATTGCGGAAGCCTTGAAAAAGCAGATCACCAACGGTTTTACGATTCGCTATATGGAGCAGCCGGACATTGTGTCGGGGATTGAATTACGGGTGAACGGACATAAAATCGCCTGGAGTCTCAATGAATATCTGGAGACGCTCGTGGAGAATCTTACGGCAACACTTCAGAAAGAGGCGCACGCGGCTTAGAAAAGGTTCGACGTTCAAAGTTCAAGGTTCAAGGTTCAAGGTTGAAGGTTGAAGGAGAAAGCAAAGAACGGCGTACATTAAAAACGGCAAAGAGGTCAGGAGGATTGGAATGAATCAAGATAACACCCCATTGGAAAGCAAGGAATTAAAGACTTTCCTGGATGATACATTTGATACCATGGAAAAGGTCCTGGATGAACAGAATCCTGAACTGCGGCAATTGGAAATCGGCACCGTTCAGTTTGTCGGACGCGATATTGCGCGAGTCAGCGGTCTGCCGCATATTCGTGCGGAGGAGCTGGTTCGCTTTTCAGGAAATTATATGGGGCTTGTTTTCAACATCGACCCGACCGAAATCGGTGTCATCCTTCTGGATCCCAGTGAAAATCTGCAAGTCGGGTCGGAAGTGCAGCGCACCAAGCGCGTACTGGATGTGCCGGTTGGCGATGGTCTTTTAGGCCGGGTTGTCGATCCCCTGGGACGCCCCCTGGATGGTTTGGGTGAAGTCAATACGGTTATGCGTCTGCCGGTGGAAAGGCCTGCGCCCGCGGTTATGGACCGAGCACCGGTCACCGTGCCCTTGCAGACAGGCATAAAGGTCATTGATGCGCTCATTCCTGTCGGACGCGGCCAGCGCGAACTTATCCTGGGCGACAGAATGACCGGTAAAACGGCTATTGCGGTGGATACGATTATTAATCAGAAAGAAACAGGAATTATCTCCATTTATTGCGCCGTCGGCAAGAAAAGTGCCGATGTGGCCAAGGTTATCGCCGAACTGCGCGATCATGGCGTTATGGGATCCTGCATTGTCGTCGTGGCCACGGGTGAAGACACGCCGGGCTTGCAGTTCATTGCGCCTTACGCAGCCACCAGCATGGGAGAATATTTCGTTGAGCAGGGGCGTGATGTCTTGATCATCTATGATGATTTGACATCGCATGCACGCGCGTATCGGGAAGTGTCGCTGCTTTTACGGCGGCCACCGGGACGCGAAGCCTTCCCCGGCGATATATTTTACATCCACTCCCGCCTGCTGGAGCGTTCGACGCATATGCGGCCGGAACTCGGCGGTGGATCGTTGACGTCTCTGCCGATTACCGAAACGGAAGCGCAGGATATGTCGTCTTATATTCCAACCAATCTGATTTCCATAACCGACGGACAGATTTATCTTTCACCGGTTCTTTTCAGCAAGGGCATTCTGCCGGCTGTGGATGTCGGCAAATCCGTTTCCCGCGTGGGCGGCAAAACGCAATTGCCCGCGTATCGTTCTGTAGCAGGCGATCTTCGGCTATCCTACTCGCAATTTGAAGAGCTGGAATCATTCTCTCGTTTCGGTACCCGGCTTGATGAAAGCACGAAGCGGATATTGGAGCGAGGCTGGCGCGTGCGTGAAATTCTCAAGCAGGGGCAGTACAAGCCACTGCGTGCCTCCGAGCAGATCGCTTCACTGCTTTCGGTGACCGGCGGCGCGCTGGATAAAGTACCGACCGAAAAAATACGCGAAGCGGAAACAAAGCTCCTGGAAACCGTCGTAGAGCAATTGCCGGAGTTATGCGGACGCATCGAAGAAGGCAAAAAACTCGAACTGACCGATCGCGATCACATTATGGATAAAATCAAACCGGCCATTACGCCGTTTGAAGAAATCGAGGAAGCCAATGCAAACAACTGAGTCCCTGAAAAGAAGAATGAAAAGCGCGGGGGATCTGTTATCGGTGGT
>CAYZLL010000248.1:0-2524 GCA_964479225.1 uncultured Smithella sp. | reverse complement strand
AAGCAGTGATGGAAGAGGCTGAATAATGATTATTCAATGCAAACAATGCCGGACAAAATTCCGGTTTGATGATTCCAATATGCAGGGCAGCGGAATCTGGCTGCGCTGCAGCCGTTGCGGGCACGTTTATTTTCAGGAAAATCCCAAAGCCAAACAACCGGCGCCGGCTGCTTTCCCGGAAGCAGAGTCGGAAAAGATCGCGTCCAGAGAAGAACCGCATACTGAAGCGGCATCCGGACCGCCTGCGGAAGCGCCTTCCGTGGTTCACCGAGATGAACAGGACAAATACAGGTATGCCGTGAGAAAGCGCGTGGCTGAAAGTATCGATTTGAGCATGGAAAACGCGCAGGAAGAAAGCGTGCGCGCAGAAGATAATGAGATCATCTTCCCGCAGGAAACAGACAAAGAACAGGAAACTGAACAGGCAACCGTCGAGCAAGAATTTGTGCGAAAGCGTTCCGGGGGTGGATGGAAAATAGCTGTCTGGTCCGTGCTGGTTATCGTGATTATCCCGTTATTGATTTATTTTTTCGTTTTACCGCAGTACGGTGAACAACTGGTGAAGAACGGGGAATATCTCTTCAGGCAGTTTACCGAATATGCAGGCATATCAAAGCCGCTGCCGACTTCAGGTGCGTTTATCAATCAGATGGTGAAGCTGCAGGATGTGCGATACCGCAGAATCAATAATTACATCCTGGGACAGATCGGCGTTCTGGAAGGCACTGCGCTGAATCGTGCCGAGTTTCCGCTGGCCCGGATACAGGTCAAGGGTGAAATTGTGGACGCCTATTCCGTGATTTTGGGAGAACGTTCCAGTTACGCGGGGAATATTCTTACCGATGAAGAACTGACCAATCTGTCGGAAGAGGAAATCATCATGAAGCTTCTGCAGCCGGAGGGGCTCAAGAATTCCAACGATAAGATCATGCCGAACGGGCAGATCCCGTTCATGATTGTTTTTCCCGTTGAGCCGTTGGGCGTCATTAAAACAACGGTGGTGACCATCGGTGCGGAGCGTCTTCTTTCAGAGTGATCAATCGGGGCATCTGCGGATTATTGAACGCCTTGAGAAATATCCGTCCGGACTGATTCATGACAACGAAAGGTGAAATCAATGAGATACGAAGGCAACATCTTCCGGCCTTTTAGTGAGGCTAACAGTTATCTGCTCCAGTGCACGGTCGGCTGTTCCCATAATCAATGCACTTTCTGCGGTATGTACAAGGACAAGAAGTACAGGGAGCGGACGCTTGCCGAAATTCTGGAAGACATCACCATGGCCAAAGACCATTACCGTGATCTGGAAAAAGTATTTCTTTGCGACGGCGATGCCATTGCGCTGGAAACGGATATGCTGCTGACGATTTTGAAGAAGCTATATCAAACCTTCCCATCGCTTCGCCATGTGGGCAGTTATGTCGGACCGCAAAGCACTTTATCCAAATCCCTGGAAGAATTGAAGACACTGCGCCATGCCGGTCTGACCAAGGCCTATATCGGTGTGGAAACGGGTGATGATGAACTTCTGAAAAAAGTGAAAAAAGGTGTCGGCTATGATCAGATGCTGGAAGCCGGACAAAATCTGATTGCCGCGGGAATCAATCTTTCCGCGATGGTGCTTTTGGGACTGGCGGGGAAGGGCGAGGCCTCGAAAAGGCATGCTCTGGCGACGGCGAAAATCTGCAATGAAATGAAACCGCAATATCTGGCGGCGCTTACCGTTACGCCTGTTCCGGGAACTGTTTTGTATCGTCAGGTTCAGCAGGGCGAGTTTGAATTGCTGAATCCGTTTGAAACACTGGACGAGATGAAACAGCTGCTGGATAATATTACGGCAGACGGCATCAAGTTTGTCGGCACCCACGCTTCCAACTATCTGCCCGTTACCGGCACTTTACAGAAAGACAAGCAGAAGATGATCGCGGCGGTTGATGCGGTTTTGAAAAACAGAGATGAAAGTATGCTGCGCCCCGATTATATGCGCGGTTTGTAGCGAACGAAGTCACCTGAAGAGAAACGTTCATATGAAAAATAATACGCCATCCTTTGTCGATGTCCAAATAGCGGCGGATCAGGGCAATGCCGTTGCCCAGAGAAATCTGGGATTAATGTACCTGACCGGCAAGGGTGTGGACAGGGATTATGATGCAGCCATTGTCTGGTTTCAGAAGGCAGCCGAGCAGGAAGACGCCAAGGCCCAGTTCAATCTGGGCTGGATGTATCAGGAAGGCAAGGGGGTTGAACAGGATGATGAAGAAGCGGCGAAATGGTACCTGATGGCGGCTGAGCAGGACGACGCCAAGGCCCAGTTCAATCTGGCGTTGATGTACAAAAAAGGCGAAGGCGTTCTCCAGGACGATGAGGAAGCTGCCAGGTGGTTCACGGAAGCCGCGGAACAGGGCATTGCCGTTGCCCAGTATAATCTGGGAGAGATGTACAAAAAAGGCCGGGGCGTTCCCAAAGATGAGACCAAGGCTGTGAAGTGGTATCGTAAAGCGGCTGCCCAGGGTCATGCAGAAGC
>CAYZLL010000247.1:0-2540 GCA_964479225.1 uncultured Smithella sp. | reverse complement strand
TCTTTTAAAAGACAAGTGCGTGGTTTATGTAAAAAATGAAAACTGCGGCGCGTGTGTGGAAGTCTGCCCCACACACACGATCACATTTATTGATAAAGGCAATATCCTGTATCCGGAAGTCGATAACCGTTACTGCATTGGCTGTGGCGCATGCTCTCACGCGTGTCCCACCGCTCCCAAATCCATTATCGTCCGGTCAAATCCTGTGCACAAAAAAGCTGAGAAATATGTGGCGCCCAAACCGTCCGCACCACAAGAAAAAACGACACGTGATGAATTTCCTTTTTAGCTGAAAATGGCCGGCGGCTCAGATCATGATTTCAATTCATTCCAGGGCCTGCTTTGCTTCTTCCTTCGATTGAAAGATGTGCGGAGCCAGGCCACGACTTTTCAACTCATCCCCCAGTTTCATGCGCAAAAAAGCGCTCGTTGTGTAACGCGTCACATCCGTATAGAATTCAGACACCACGTACTTCACCATGCTGATGTAGTCGTCTTCCAGTTCCGCAGCAATGGAGAAGTTGTCGTAATTAACGATGGTCTTGACCCGTTTGCCGAGGGGCCGGCAGATCGATTCCACACTTTTCCGGATCTCTTCGATATCCTCTTTCTTCCGGACGGACAAACCTTCAAAATTGTTAAAGAGAATGTTCGCCTCCGGATCGTAGATCATGCGCTCCGGAATCGGAATAGACAGGAGATCTTCCTTGAGACCCATCGCGGGCAGTTTAAAAATCCGCTCGTCCATCAGATGCGGCTTTTTTATGATGGGACGGAAATCCATAAAGGCGAGAATATCTTTTTCCAAATCCAGGCCGGGCGCGATCTCGATGAGCTCCACGCCTTCCGGAGTCAGCTTGAAGACGCAACGCTCGGTCACATAGAAAACGTTCATCTGATTGTCCTGTGCCGTTTTTCCGCTGAACGTAATCTGCTCGACATCGCGAAGGCACTTTTTCAAGCCTCCCTCTTTGACGATGCGGAGTTTTCCGTCTTCCACCGCCACCTGCGTACTACCGGCCGTGAAAGTTCCCACAAAAACGATCTTCCTTGAGTTCTGGGTAATATCGATAAATCCGCCGCAGCCGGCAATCCGGGGTCCGAAACGGCTGACATTGACGTTGCCGTGCTGATCCATCTGGGCCATTCCCAGACAGGCCAGATCGAGGCCACCGCCATCGTAAAAATCGAACTGATAGGGCATATCAACGAGGCAATCCATGTTTGTCGCCGCACCAAAATTCATGCCCCCCGCCGGTATGCCTCCGATGGAGCCCGCTTCGGCTGTCAGCGTAAGGTATTCGAAAACCCCTTCTTCATTGGCGACGCTGGCCACGCCTTCGGGCATGCCGATTCCCAGATTGACGACCATGTTCGGCCGAAGCTCAAAGGCGGCGCGTCGGGCGATAATCTTGCGCTCATCCATCGCGAGGGGGTCGATGCTGGCGGCCGGGACTTTTAATTCACAACTGAAAGCCGGATTGTACGGTGTAACATAGGTTTGAAAATGATTTTCGGGGCGGGCAACGACGACACAATCCACCAGAATTCCCGGAATCTTGACCTGCCGGCCATTCAAGGTATCGCGATCCGCGATCCGCTCGACCTGGACTATCACGAAACCACCGGAATTCCTGGCGGCCATCGCGATGGACAGGACTTCCAGCGTAACCATTTCCTTCTCCATGGTGATATTGCCATCCATATCTGCGGTCGTTCCTCGCAGAAAAGCAACCTGGATGGGCAGAGTCTTGTAGGCCAGATATTCCTTCCCGTCAAAATGGACAATTTCCACAAGATCTTCTGTGGTGGCAGCATTCATTTTTCCCCCGGATTGCCGCGGATCGACAAAAGTTCCCAGACCGACCCGTGAAACCGTGCGGGGATTATTCGCCGCAATGTCACGGAAAAGATGCGTCAAGACCCCCTGGGGCAGATTGTAAGCCATGATCTTTTCGTTAAGGACTAACTGCTGCAGCTTCGGCGTCAAACCCCAATGACCGGCGATGACACGCTTGAGAAGGCCCTCATGAGCCAGACGATTCGTCCCCTTCTCTTTTCCGTCGCCGATGCCGGATGCGTAAATCAGTGTCAGGTCCCCCGGTTCACCCGTTTCCAGAAAACGCTTTTCCAGACCGATGATCAGTTCCTCCGGAATGCATCCGCCGACAAACCCGTCCAGGGCCAGTGTATCACCGGAGCGGACCACCTGTATGGCTTCAGACAATGAGACAATCTTGCCACGCTTCATTCTCTTTTTGATATCTTCAATGACGGGACTGACTATGACACCTTTACTCATGAGCCAAACTCCTTTGCGACTACATGTTTTTTACAAATTATTTTTCCGGAACGCTGAGTAGCCTGCGAGATCCGATCGGCTCAGCAGGCGCCGGACGCACCACTTCCTCTGAAAAAAAAGAACGACGCGGACTGAGCAAGCAATATCAATCACCACCGGCTATTGTACCGGCGTAGAATCCCCTACTCTTCTTTGAGTTTGATACCCTCGACGCGGCGTGTTTTTTGCTCGACTTTAT
>CAYZLL010000246.1:0-2547 GCA_964479225.1 uncultured Smithella sp. | reverse complement strand
CCTTCATGACCGGTTCGACTGCCGTAACCAGACCGCTGGCCGGGCGCTGAATTTCAATACCTTCCACCTTTTTCATATGAATGTAGGGCTCGCGGTTGGAAACAACGAGAATCTGCTCTCCCGTTAACTGTTTATAGAGAAGCTCTCTTAATTTATCCGGATTCCAGGAAATGGTCCCATCATCCGCCAAACGTCTTTCGGCATCAATTGTCCGCAGGAGAGAACGCAAATCACCCACCAATGGTTGCAGTTCAGAATTGGTCACTGTGGAAAAGGGATGTATTGGACTTTCTCCGCGTAACAGCGCGCGGACTCCTGTCATCCATCCGCGCCAGCTCAGATGGGCCACTAAAACCGTGATCAGAGAAATGATCAGAAACAGAATAACAAACAATCCCATAATGTACTTACGTGTCTCTGCACTGCGTCTTTCTGTGAAACTCATGTCGTGAATGAGAAACAGGTGGCCCGCCGGCATTCCGGAAATAATGACCGGTTTCAAAGCGACATGAACCATTCCGCTGGGCAGTTTAAGGACGGACGGTTCTTCCGGCGCTGGTGAATTTGCAGAGGGGCAGACAAGATCGTCGGGGAATTTTGGTGTTTTGTACAGCAGTTTGCCCTGACCGTCACAAAAGCCCATGGCAAAAAGCCTTTCATCCTGAACAACACGCCTCATCAAAGCATTAATGCGTGCTGTATTGCCTTGTTCCCAGAATTCGCTGAGCGGGTCATGAATGGTGTTGACAACAAGCTGTGCACGGATATCCAGGTCGCGGGTAAACCAATGCAGTGTCAGCTTATCCACCAAAGGCAGCAAGGCGTAAGCCAGGATGGTCATCGCGATAACGAGGGGAATGATAAAACGCATCGTCAGTCTTAAAGACCGAAAAGATTTAATTTTCTTTTCTGACTGAGGACTCATGAATTCTTCCTCCTTTTAAAATGCGCTGTCCCAGCGTTTGCTCAGCCTGATGGCGGAATTAATCAAACCGACCATGCTGTATGTTTGAACAAAGTTTCCCCACTGCTCGCCGGTGCGGGGATCGATGTGTTCGGCAAGAAGTCCATGATGGTTGCGTTTGGAAAGAAGATGGGCAAACAGATCACGGGCTTCATCGATGCGATTCAGTGCGGCTAAAGCATAGATGTACCAGCACGTACAGACAACAAAGGCGTTTTCCGGAATGCCGAAATCATCGGTTTCGACATACCGGAAAATATAGTTGCCACGCTTGAGTTCCCGTTCAATGGCTGCGACGGTTTTTGCAAATCGCGGATCGTCCGCCGGTAGAAATCCGATGTCGTGGAGAAGCAAAAGTGTGGCGTCGAGAGCGTCTCCTTCAAAGAAACCGGCAAAGGCCTGTTTCTTTTCATTCCAGGCTCTCGCGCAGATTGTTGCATGGATTTGATCAGCCTTGTTCTTCCAGTAAACAGCTTTTTGAGTTAATCCGAGATGAACAGCGATCTTCGCCAGGCGGTCACATGCCGCCCAGCACATAATACTGGAAAAGGTATTGATGCGCAGAATATTTCTCGTTTCCCAGGGACCGGAATCAGGTTGATTGTGGAAGGTAAAAGACATTTCTCCCAGTTTTTCCAGGCGGGCGAAGAGATTATGGACACCTCTGTGGGCAAGGCGACGATCAAAAAACACATGGGCTACCGCCAGAATTGCCGAGCCATAAACGTCATGTTGAACCTGTTCGCAAGCCTGATTGCCGACCCTTACCGGTCCCATGTTTCTGTATCCGGGAAGACTGATGATTTCCTGCTCGTCCAATTGTGCCCTGCCATCTATTCCATAGACAGGTTGGATACGTCCATCTGGTGATCCGGCCACTATGTTGATAAGATAGCTTAGGTAACGCTCCATGGTGTTTGTTGTACTGAGGCGATTTAAGGCATTGACGACAAAATAGGAGTCACGAAGCCAGCAGTAACGGTAATCCCAGTTGCGTCCCGAATGGGGGGCTTCCGGAATGGAGGTGGTCACCGCCGCAATAATGGCGCCTGTATCCTCAAACGTGTTGAGTTTCAGCGTGATGGCTGCGCGAATAACTTCGTCCTGCCATTCATAAGGAATGGACAAATCCCTAACCCAGTCGTGCCAGTTGGCAATTGTTTCTTCCAGAAAACGTCGGGAAAGTTCGCCAATGGCATCCTGAATGGTTTCATCCGGGCCCAGAATAAGCGTTGCCGTATCTTCGAGGAAAAAAGGTGTTTCTCCCAGCACCGCGGTCACGGATACATCCGTCGTCAATCGCAAAACCCACGCCGGTGCAACATAACGGATGTGATGACTTCCGTGAGTGACACTGCACGGATGACTGCCATATTCATACATGGGACGAACGCGTACACAAATGCGGGGGGTGCCGCCAATTCGTTTAATTTTTCTGATGATCATCATGGGCATGAACATACGGCCGTATTGATGGAACCTTGGTGCGAAATCAGTGATTTCAATTATGGCGCCGTGTTTGTCTGTCATGCGGGTAACGATGACGGCCGTATTGGGTATGTAGAATTGTTCGGTGGAAACAT
>CAYZLL010000245.1:0-2609 GCA_964479225.1 uncultured Smithella sp. | reverse complement strand
AGTTTCCTGCAATGCTTCCTGAACTTTCAACGTAAATTTATCAAAACGCATATTTTCCCCTTTATTCCACCGGCTTTTCAATCGTCACAAACAGTTTACCGTTTTTAAAAACCGTTACATCTCCCGATGATTCAGAAATTACGATGGCAACGGCCTTCGTCACGCTGGTGATCCCCGCTGCGGCGATATGGCGACTGCCCAGACCGGGCGGAAAGTCGCGGCTGTCCAGAGCAGCACTGAGATGTCTTCCGGCGGTCACCAGCACGCCATTTTCTTTAATAATAAAAGCTCCATCAATCGCGGAAAGCTCCTTGATGGTTTCCTCCAGCTCCGGATTCAGAATATTGAGCTGCTCATCCGAATACCCCGAAAAAGGATTGATGATCATCTGGCGGGAAAGCTGCATAACCTTCTCGTCATCGCCCAGCACAAAGATCGTTCCCACCTTCCGGCTTTCCCTGCCCTGCGCGGCCAGCTCGCAGGCAATATTGAGAACCGCATTGAACACTTCCGGCCGGACACTTTCGATGACATCATTAATAAAATCAGACGTCAAAATCTCAAATTCCCTGCCCACATCAATGACAAAAATACTGTCGGCATAACCGAACCTCGGTACGCCACTCAGACAGACCACCTTGTCGCCCCTTTTCAGGATGCCCAAAACGATGCCCTGAGCGATCGCGATTTTTATTTTCCCCACGCGGGTCAGATTGACATTGGGAATGTATAAGATTTTTGCGTCCTTTTTGAAGTCATCGGACAATTCTTCATTTTCCCGGGCAACAAGAATAAGGCTGATGTCTTTTTTGGTTTCATCGGTAATCAGCCCGGGATCATTAACGACATCGATACACACCATCAAAGCGTTCGCCTTGATTTCGTGCGCAATCTTAATGGCATGCTCAATCATGGTTTTATTGACAGTTCTCATAGATTCACCTTATCCGTTATTTTTCAATAGAATAAGCACAAACATCCCCTCTGTCAAGGTTTCATAAAACAAGTCTTCATTAAAAGACTTGACCATAAATTTATAGTTGGTTAGAATTCCAACCTTAGAAATAAAGGAGATGAGCACGTTGGACTTTCCAGAAGTAACCGGCACACTTAATGTATATATCGCGGAAATCAATCGTTTCCCTCTGTTAACACCGGAGGAGGAATTCAAGTATGCCATGCGTCTGAAAAAGGACAACGACGTGACCGCCGCTGAAAAACTGATCGTTTCCAACCTGCGCTTTGTCGTCAAGATTGCCCATGAATACCGCAATTACGGCTTCAAACTCGCCGATTTGATCCAGGAAGGCAACGTCGGTCTCATCCACGCCGTCAAGAAATTCGATCCGGAGAGGGGCTACCGGCTGATCTCATACGCCGTCTGGTGGATTCGCGCCTACATTCAGAACTATCTCATCCGGTCCTGGAGCATCGTCAAAATAGGAACCACCCAGGCGCAGCGCAAGCTGTTTTTCAAATTAAGTCAGACGAAAAAAGATCTGGAGGCACTTTCCCGGAAGAATCCGGAATTCAGCGAAATCGCTTCTTCGCTGGGCGTTAAGGATACCGAAGTAGCGGAAATGGATCTGCGCATGGGCTCCCGCGACGTTTCCCTCAACGAAATCATCAACGACGACAGCAATAATTCGCACATGGATTTTCTAACCTATGAAGGTGATAACCAGGAGGCATCTCTGATTAAAAGCGAAGAAAAAAGCCTCGTTCAGCGCGACATCGCCGGGGCGCTGGCTCATCTCAACGAAAGAGAAACTTATATTATTCTCAACCGCGTCATGGCCGACGATCCCCAGACGCTGCAGGAAATCGGTGAAAAATACAACATCTCGCGGGAAAGAGCCCGTCAGATTGAAAAGCAGGCCCTCAAGAAAATGCAGTTGGCGCTGCCCTATCTAAAACCGGAAGAATAGAAAAGGGGCGGATTCACGAAGGAACCTGCCCCTTGTTTGTACACATGAATGAATTGTTTAAAAGTGGAAATTCAAACCAACGGTAATCATGCTCGTCTTGTAATCAAGCTCATTATCATGAGCAAAATCGGCGCTGGTTGAAAAATAACGATACGCAAGATCAGCGGATAAACTTTCATTGATATCAAAATTAACACCCGCTAACACCTGCCACGCAAAAGTCGTATCCCGGTCATTGTTGAGATCCGCATTCGTACTATATGTATTATCAGCTTCCCCGTAAAAATCAACATGGGACAGACCTGCGCCTGCACCCAGATACGGATGAATTCTGCCATCCGGGTATTTAACGATGACATTAAATAATAAATTATAGAAATGAATTGTGGCATCAACATCGACGTTATAGCTCCTGTATTTTTCCCACGCCCGGTCATCCACTTCAGGATCAAAATACAGCGCTTCGGCTTCCACAGCAAGGAACCTGGCAAAGGGCATTGTATAACCCAGTTTGATTCCCAGCGTCCATTTATTATCGATGTCAAGATCGAAATCATAATCATCCACGGCAAATTCCAAATCCGACCCCAAGGTGTAACCTCCCGAGAGACCAAAATAAAAAGGAACAGTCTTCCCGGCAAAAGCATTGCCGCTCAACATCCATAAAACTGAAAAAATGCA
>CAYZLL010000244.1:0-2656 GCA_964479225.1 uncultured Smithella sp. | reverse complement strand
TGGTTTCCGTAAGGCAGCCTCATACGAAAACGCCATTTGGAACTGGGAAATATTTTTGAATCTGATTGGCGCTGAATATGATGTCGAGTCAACATCTCCGCAATCAAAAACGTATTATATCAAGAAATGCCCTGCCGGACATTGCCGGATGGAACATCTTAATGCCTGTAAGGTCACCATGGAACTTGATAACAGTCTGATCGAAAACTCCGGAGCAAAACTGATAGTTGATAAGCGATTTCCCATCGATGGTATTTGTGTGGAAAAAGTCGTTGCCAAAAATGAGTAAACGTTTTTAAAGATGGACATGATGAGTAATACATCGTTTATTGTTATCGTTGGCGCTTCATTTATTATTGTGGCACTCTTTTTTCTTTATAAGTTTCTGTTGCAACTTTCCACCAAGCCGGTTCTGGAAATAAGCCTCGTGCCGACTGATCATCCCCGATGGTCGAATAAGAAAAAAATCACAGAATTAACAGATACTTTTATAGGCCACGGTTTTGAGTTGGCCGGCCATTATAATTGCCCGGAAATGCAGGGTGTCAAAATAGCCGGTTTTGTCAAACCATCCGAACAGATTATCGCAGTAATTTACGATCATCCCGTTGCCGAAATATGGGAGGATATTTGTATTGAATATAATGACGGAGAAAGCCTGACGGTTTCCAATGCGCCTATGGGGCAGGAAATGGATCATATGCCGCAATCAACAAAAATTTATATGAAGGGAATTTCGCTGGAAGAACTTCTATCAAAAGTTCTGTCCGAGAGAAAAAACAAAGGGCGGAAGACAATAACTAAGGAGAATTTTTCTTCGAATTTTGAGGAAGCGTATAGAAAGGAAATGAACTGGCGCATGGAAAGGGGCGGTCCGACGGCTTTGGAGGTAAAGAGGGTTGCCGATGAGATGGGAGTTCCTCTGGGTGCCGGAAAAATGCAAGCAAAAACTCAAGAAATCCAAAAAGTATGGATGAAGGAGAAGAGCAAGCCGGGGAAGATCAAGAGAGATGTGATTGAGGCAGACCTGCCGGGAGAATTCCAGAGGCCGGAGGACTTCCTACAGCGAATGGAACAAAAAAGCGAACCTATACCGCAGATGAATATACCGGTATTGCCTGTTTATTTTGTCTTGATTGCGGCAATCAGTTACTGGTTCTATTACGGATATCAATATAACAAAGTCCATGGGCCGGTGCCTCTGAAAGATTTAATTATCTTTTTTGCGGTCTTTCTTATTCTGTTCATTATTCTGGTTTATATATGGTCTTATAATAAACAGGTGAAAATGTGCCCTTATCTGAAACGCGTTGCCGATTTGAGGCCGGGCGCATTTGTTTTTATATCAGGAAAAGCTCCTACGCTGTTCTATGCCAGGGAAGGGTGGATCGGGAAACTTGTCTTTTGGATGGGAGGAGATAGTACGCCGGGGACGACCAGTCTCGAAGCGACAACAACACGTTCCGGCGGATGGTTATCGATTCGTCAGAAGAGTCTAATCGGCAAAATATTCAATCGTTCGGATGGGGACAATATCCCGTTGCCGGAGAGCAATTTCAGCAGAAAGTTTACGATGTCGGGTTCGGATAAAGAATTGGCGCAGGAACTGCTCAGTTCTAATATCGCCGGCACAGTCATGCGTCTGGAAGAGTTCGATAAACCCTTTGTTGATATTGACGGCAAGTCGGTTGTCGTTAGAATCGATGGTGAATTATCCAGCCCGCGCAAGGAAGCGGAGTTGAAAAGATTTTTGGAAATTGCGGAAAACATTATTGATATGGTTGCGCAACTCAGACAGTGAAAAAGATGACGGATTGGAATTTGGATATTGATTTATGGCCGGGGCCCAATCGGAAGAAGTGGAAGGGATTTCGGGATGTTTTTCAGGAAAGTCCTGACGGTAAATATCTTGCGGTTCTTTATTCATGCAGCGAAATTGATATACATAAAGAAGTCGGCCATTTCGCTCTTTTTGAGGAGCCGAAGGATTCACCACGACTTTTAGTACGCCCCCGCGGACTTACTTGTCTTGTTTCGTACACTGAAGAAAAAGACATCCAATGGATTGAAAATCGGTTCTGTGTCGTTACTTCTTATAGCCTCAGACCGAGCTTGTCTTCACCCGGCCAACTCAAATCGTTTTACGGGACAATGATTTTTGATGTGAAGGATCGCAAGGTGGCTTATATTCCCGGCGCTTCGTCAAGCGAAGTCATATCGGTTTTTCCTGATAATCTTACCTGGAAAAGCTGGAGGTGTTTATCATGGGGGCCCAGGTTGCGACTAAAACAATAAATGCACAGTTCCAGACGAATCATTCGTTAAGATGAGTGAAAAATGAAAGAAGAAATCAAAAAGCAAAATCTTAAAACTGAATTTTACATTACTGAGAAATGTTTCGTTACGGAATTATCCAACACGCCTGATGATCTGGATTTATCTATCGCCCGGGCAAGGGTGGAATCTGGCGTAACAACCTGCAGGCACCGCCTGAACGGAATTACTGAGCGTTACTATATTGTCAGCGGCAAAGGACTTGCGGAAATCGGCGACCTCGCGCCGCAGGAAGTGAATCCCGGCGATGTGGTGCTGATTCCGCCTATGTGCCCTCAGCGCATCACCAATATCGGCAAGGATGATCTGATTTTTCTGGCCA
>CAYZLL010000243.1:0-2660 GCA_964479225.1 uncultured Smithella sp. | reverse complement strand
TGATTTAATATAATTATTTTCTGTAATGTGTTCTGGGTCATCAAGCCGGATAAAAGTATTATCTGCAATCCGACCGAAGGCGATGCAAGAAGAGACAATTAAAAATATAATGATGAAATAAGTATAATTTTTCTTCATAAACAAAAATTCCAAGGGAACAAATGAATAAAAATAACTCATTTTCTATTTCGTATCACAGAACTAGTGATTCGTAAATTTTGTTTATTTCGAATCGAAAGGTTGAATGTTTCTCAATATTAATAAATTAAAGATTACAGTCAATTAAGGAATACAGGTTCGAAAGATTGTATAAAATCGAGGAATGGAACACACTCTCTTTCAGGAAGTTCTTGCCGTTATCTAATCCATAGCATTTGGTAGTCTCATAAATTGATTACTGATTGAAGAGAGTAACGCTATGATTCAGAACAAATCATGTCTCTCCCTTTCTTTTTCGCCTGATACATGAACTGGTCTATTCGGTGAACAAAAGTTTTTATATCTTCCTTCGGTTTGTGCTGTGCAAGGCCGATGCTCACCGTCACGTAGACCTCTTGACCTAAAACGGGGGAAAAAGCCTCTTTCGTTAATTCGTCCTGGATTCTTTTGGCAATTGCTAATCCGTCTTCACTTGTCGCCATCGGCAATAAGATTGTAAATTCCTCTCCACCGTAACGATAGGCGGAATCAGTCTCACGCAGACATCTTTTGATAATGTGGCCGAGTTGTGACAATACATTGTTCCCCTCAACATGACCTTATGTGTCGTTGAACTTTTTGAATTTGTCAATATCCATCAGCAGAAGGGTCAAGGGCTGTTCATAGCGGTTTGACCGTTCTGTTTCTTTTGTAAGCTGAGTATAAAAATGTCTTGAATTGTAAAGCTGCGTGAGGTCATCGATTATGCTCAACTCCTGGTATCTATGTTCGCTTTCGCGCAGCTCATCATCCGCCTGCTTGCGCTCGGTGATATCACGGGTTACGCCCAGAATGCGCACAGGTTGCTGATTTTCATCTCTGATAAAGGAAAACTTTACCTCCGTCCACACGGTGGTCCCATCTTTTCGCCTCATTTCCAACTGAAGCGTACGGGATTCGGTACTCTTTGTATGTTTGATTTTTTCCTGCTCCATAACATCGGATAGGGTCTTCATCGCCAGATCCACGGAGCAAGGAGTTAATATATCAGTGTGCGATTGTTTCAAAACCTCTTCTCGTAATTTTCATATAAATCCTCCCCAATGCCTTCTGTCATTTTTGGTATATGTCAAACGTAGCGCAAGTTGACCGAAAGTTATAACAATGTCAATATGTTATATTAAGCATAGTTCGGGAGAGGGCTTAAATTGATGAAAAATGATTATGATAGGCAGAACAATTTACTTAATGAAATTAAGTTCTTAAAAAATGATAATTCGAAGTCTATTCTTAGACTAAATTTTTATGTTATTCTTAGCAAATTCTGGGCACCATTTCGCCGGTCGGAAGATCAATCATGCGTTCGCCGCCGATGGACGTCTTTAGAACAACCCGTCCCTTTGTGGATTTACCGACTTTACCGATAATGGATGCTTTTTGACCGTGCTTGTGATTGCGCATCGTTGTGAGAACTTTATCTGCATCAGATTCCGGGCAAAACAAAATCATTTTTCCTTCATTGGCTAAGAATAGCGGATCAAAACCTAGAATTTCACAAATACCACGGACGTTATCCTGCACGGGAATACTATTTTCATTGATGTCAATGCGTATCTGCGCGCTTTTGGCAATTTCCGACAAAATCGCACCCAGGCCGCCGCGGGTTGCGTCGCGCATACAGTGAACGTTGGGGCTGGCGTTTAATATCTCAGCAATGAGACCGTTGAGCGGCGCTGAATCGGATAATATGTCCGATGAAAGAGAAAGATTTTCTCGGGCCTGAATAACAGCCGCACCGTGATCACCGATGGTTCCATTAACGATGATCACATCGTCCGGCTGAATACTTTTCACTGACAGAGCTCTGGAATACTCCACGATGCCAATTCCGGATGTATTGATGAAGATGCCATCTGCCGCACCCCGGGCAACAACCTTGGTATCGCCCGTAACGATTTTGACATTGGCTTCGGCAGCGGCAGCGGCCATCGTCCGGATGATGGTTTGCAGAGACGCAAACGGAAAACCTTCTTCCAGAATAAAGCCACAACTCATATAAATCGGTTTGCCGCCGCAGACAGAGAGGTCATTGACCGTACCGTGCACGGCCAGCGAACCGATATTGCCGCCGGGAAAGAAGATCGGGCTGACGACATACGAATCGGTTGTGAAGCAGAATTTCTGGTTGCCAATGGTAAATACGGCGCTGTCTTCGAGCTGCGCCAGATATTGATTTTTAAAAGCGGGCAGAAAATGTTCGGATATGAGTTCGTTGGACAAGAGTCCGCCGCCACCATGTTCCAGGAGTATTTTATCGTATTTCATTTCAGCAAACCTTTCCTAAATTTATCTTACGCCAATCCTTTTTGCATCATCGAAGCGGCAACAACCGCCTGGCCCAAAGAAATACCACCGTCGTTGGCGGGAACCTGCTGATGACAACAAACATCAAAGCCTGAATTTCTCAACTTGTCAACAGAACCTTCCAGCAAAATTTTATTCTGGAAACAACCGCCGCTTAA
>CAYZLL010000242.1:0-2680 GCA_964479225.1 uncultured Smithella sp. | reverse complement strand
TCTTGTTCCTTAAATTTTCTTTACAGCAAAACTAAACGAATCACCCATTATTGCCTTTGTATCCATGGGATTGAAAGTAAAGTCACAGATACGCGTTGAGAAAATAAGAATTGGCAGAGGTATAAATTTTAAAAAATGGGAATTAAAGAAAGCTGCATCCGTGTCAATCGCTCTGTGCCCATTTTCTTGCAGCTTCAATGTCCGTGAACGTTGCGGAGTCGTAGCCGCACCATGCTTTTTCATAAGCATGAAAGATGCTGTCCAGACCACTGGCTGATTGTTTCCGGACAATGATGGCTATTTTCTGATGGGGGTTTTTACGAGCCCCCACCGCATCCAGCATGGCACAATTCCGGAGTTCATCAAACGATACTTTGATATCTTTTATTTTAGAAAAGTCCCATATCTGATAGCGCAACTTCGACAATTGTTGATCCGAACTAATCTTATCATCCAGCGCCTTGACCTCACCTTTCTTAACAATTCCTGAAAAAGTAATGACCAAACCACGTCCATTCGATTCACTCGTGAGCTTATGAGGCATTGCATCGCTCTCCTTTATTGACATGAATGCTTTTGTTGAACAATCTTTATGGAACGCTTTTTTTTCAATTAAATTATTGGAACAATTTATAGCCTAAAATTCAATTTTTAACAATCAGAATGGATGGATTACTTCCCTTTAAAAACTGCCGTCCGGCGCTCAATGAAAGATTGCAGGCCTTCCTTCATATCATCGCTTTTCATAACTTCGGCGACGTCTTGAAAAATAACTTTTTTCGCGGCTTGTTCACCCTGCGTTTCCGCCAAACGGCCGCTTTTCAAAATATTACGGACACCCAGCGGTGCGACACTGGAAACTTTTCGGGCCAATTCCATCGCCTTTTCCAGTTGCTTACCCGGCTCGGTAATGTGCTGTACCAAACCCATGCGATAAGCGTCTTCGGCTGTCCACTGGTCACCGGTCAAAAGGTAACGCATCGCGTTGGACCAGCCGATATCTCTGGCCAGTCTGATTGTCGCTCCTCCACAGGGGAAAAATCCTCGCTTAACTTCCAACATGGCAAAACGGGTATCGGATGCTGCCACACGAATGTCCGCGTTGAGCAGAGCTTCCGGCCCCCAGGTAAAGCAATAACCCTGCACGGCAAAAATAATCGGTTTGCGGCAGCGTTCTTCGTTCATCATGTAAAAGGGATCAATTTCATTTTCGCCGCCCATCGGAAAACCCACCCCGTTCCCGAACGCGTCCGACCAGTCGGTGAGTTCCAGGCCGGAAGTAAAATGCGGCCCGTTGGCGTAAACAACACCAACCCATAAATCGTCGTCGCGGTCCAGTTGGTAATAAGCGCGGGCCATCTGTGTGTACATTTCGCGCGTCATGGCATTATATTTGGCGGGACGGTCAATTTCAATCAGCATAATGTGGTCTTCTTTTTTAATATTGATGGTCATGGCGTGTCTCCTTTGTGTTGATATTCTGGAAAGCAGTATAGGTAAAGTATGTGCTTTATGTCAATGAAAGAAATTAGAAACCTTGAAGATGAAAACATTTGATTGAAAAATAGTTTTGGCGTTGACTCGTATCACGTTGCGCATTAAAGTTTTCTGCTGTCATAGGCCCAGTTCAACAAAGCCTGTCGTTGTTTCGGGCGGCAATGAACATCACCTTTTTTGCAGTGTTTTCTGATTTGAGAAATATGTCTTGTCATCGCTTTCCATCTTTTAATTTGCCGTTCATCATCCGGACATCTTCTGCCCATGTAATACCGGCAATACCACTGAAACCAGCCGCGGGGATCATCGCGATAGATCCAGCCTTTCTGACGCCAGACCGACAAGGGCTGGGAAGCAATAACGCCAAAGAAATTCAGTTGCGGATCATGACGTTCGGGACAAAGCTTCGCGTGAGCAAACCAGCTTTTTGGAAATTCATCCCGGCAATCGGTCATGTACTTACCGCCGAATATACCCATTTCCAGCATCTGCTTCGGTGTCAAATCCGGCTTGAATTCCGGATGAAAGTTTTTTCCGGCAGGTTCCGTAAGACAATAAACATAATTCTGCTGCATCAAATCATGGACGACAATTTCCCTTTTTCTCATCAGATCCACCCGAATAAAATTTAAGATCAAAAGCGCTGTTCGGCATCAGGTGCTCTCTTCTGCGCCTTTCGCTTTAAATCCTGCATGAAATTCAACGATGCCCTGTGGATAATGTCCGTCAAAGGCCAAAGCGAAAAATACTTCCTCCGGCACTCCTTCAAGAGCCAACCCCTTCGTGTTCTTAAATCCGAATCGTTGATAGTATTCAGGATGTCCAACAAGACAGCATCCCTGAGCATTGAGGTTTTTCAGGCGCGATAATCCCTCATGAATCAACGCGCTGCCAATGCCCCGACGCTGATATTCCGGCAAAACCGAAACAGGCCCAAGCCCGTACCAGTTCGGGCAACCATCAGAAAGTGTCACGGGAGAGAATGCAATATGCCCTACGATCTGTCCATTCAACTCCGCCAAGAGCGATACGGTCAGGGCTCCTGCGGCGCGCAATGCTGCTATAATGAATTGTTCAGTCTGATCGCTGATGGCCAACGTTTTAAACGCAGCGGCAGTGATTTCAGCTATGGCATGAATATCGGCGCTTGTTTCATTTCGAATAATAATTTTTCCCTTCATAT
>CAYZLL010000241.1:0-2695 GCA_964479225.1 uncultured Smithella sp. | reverse complement strand
TATTCATTCCGGTGACAGCGCCTGTATTTTGCCGTCTCTGACCATTTCCTCCGATGTCCTGGACCTGATTAAAAAACAGACAAAGATGCTGGCGAGCGAATTAAATGTTGTCGGTCTGATGAACATTCAGTACGCCGTCAAGGACGGCAAGCTTTATGTGCTGGAAGTCAATCCCCGTGCGTCGCGAACCGTGCCGTTTGTCAGCAAGGCCATCGGTGTGCCGCTGGCGAAACTCGCCACCAAGGTTATGCTCGGCAAATCTTTAAAGGAGCTGGGCTTCATCGAAGCAATCCAACCGAAACATATTTCCGTCAAAGAAGCGGTGTTCCCGTTTAACCGTTTTCCGGATGTGGACATCCTGCTGGGACCGGAAATGAAATCCACCGGCGAGGTCATGGGCATTGATCAATCTTTCGGTCTGGCCTTTGCCAAGGCGCAAATGGCGGCAGGCTTCAAGATGCCGCAGGAGGGCACCGTCTTTATCAGTGTCAACGATGATTCCAAGGATAAGATCGTGAAAGTTGCCCAAGCATTTCAGAAAATGGGTTTCAAGATTCTGGCGACTAAAGGTACTGCATTGTACCTGCTGGAGCATGGCATTGGCGCAGGCGTTGTTTTGAAGTTAAGCGAAGGCCGGCCGAATATCGTGGACTACATCAAAAACGGCGATATCCAGATCGTGATTAACACCAGCATCGGACGAAAATCTTCACAGGATGCTTCTCATATCCGACGCGGAGCGCTTGTTTATAACATTCTTTACACCACAACCATCGCGGGCGCGCGCGCCCTGGCGGAAGCGACAACCGCGATAAAAGAAAAGGACTGGCAGGTATGTTCCCTGCAGGAGTATCAAAGAAAATAGGAAGAAAATTATATGTCATTGTTACTCGAAAACCAGCCTGAAGAGTTTGATCGTCCCCGTGAAGAATGTGGCATTTTTGCGATTTATGATCACGAAGAGGCTTCCCGTTTGGCGTTCTATGGTCTTTTTGCTCTTCAGCATCGTGGTCAGGAATCGGCCGGCATTGTCAGTTCTGACGGATGTCAAGCCCGGGAGCACAAAGGTATGGGGCTTGTTTCCGAAGTCTTTAAAGAAGAAAATCTGCAAAAACTTCCCGGCAAAATGGCTATCGGGCATGTGCGTTATTCCACGACGGGTTCTTCCACGATTTCCAATGCCCAGCCTTTCTTAGTGCACTTTGCCGGTGATTATTATGCTCTGGCGCATAACGGTAATATCCTGAACGCACAGAAATTACGTAAGGAACTGGAGGACAGCGGCTCGATTTTTCAGTCCACGATGGACAGTGAGGTTGTCGTTCATCGGATGGCGCACCATATGAAAAAAGGTTTGGAAAAAGCGTTGGCGGCTGCGCTGTCTCGCCTTGAAGGAGCTTACTGCTTTGTCATGATGACGCGGGATAAGATCATTGCCGCGCGCGATCCGAGGGGATTCCGGCCTCTGGCGCTGGGAAAATTAAACAACAGTTGGGTTGTTGCTTCTGAAACATGCGCTTTTGATCTGGTCGGCGCCGAGTATGTGCGCGATGTCGAACCCGGTGAAGTTTTGATTATTGACTCCAAAGGGCTAAGAAGCATCAATCCGTTTCCAGCCATTAAACATTGTCACTGTATTTTCGAGCTGATTTATTTCGCCCGTCCCGACAGTCAGATTTTCCGTCAGAATGTTTATCTTTGCCGCAAACGTTTGGGCCATGAACTGGCTCGCGAATACAAACCGGATGTGGATCTTGTCATGCCCTTTCCCGACTCCGGCGTTTATGCCGCCCTGGGTTACGCGGAAGAAAGCGGCCATCCCTTCGAAATGGGCATGATTCGTAATCATTATATCGGACGCACTTTTATTCAGCCTTCACAGGCGATGCGTGATTTCGGTGTGCGCGTGAAACTCAACCCCGTCCGCACACTGCTGGAAGGGAAAAAAGTCATGATTGTTGAAGATTCCATCATCCGCGGTACAACGAGCCGTAACCGCGTGAAGAATCTGCGCACTATCGGCATAAAAGAAATTCACATGGCGGTGAGCTGTCCGCCCACCGTTTATCCCTGTCCTTACGGCATTGATTTTTCATCCAAGGGCGAACTCATCGCCGCGAAAAAAGAAAATGAAAAAGCCATTGCCGATTTCATCGGTCTCGATTCCATTCATTATCTAAGCGTTGAAGGAATGATCAAAGCCACCGGTCTGAACAAAGAATGTTTCTGCTTGGCCTGCTTCGACGGCAAATATCCCATCGCCCCACCGGAAACGATTGATAAATTCTGCATGGAAATGAAATAGATTGCCGGTAAATATTTTTAACCCGGAATCCTTTGCCCGGCAGCGCTGAGAGTTACTTTTCCCAATGAGTCATCGAAAATAATCAAAAATAGCTGAACTCTAAACCAACTTGTAGTATGCTTCTTCTCAATTGAGAAGAATAAAGGTTTTCGGCCATGCTGCCTGATATCAAAACTGTTGAATTATTGCACTTAGGACCTATTCCGATCCATCCCTTCGGCTTGCTCGTGGCTACCGGCATTCTCGCGGGCAGAGCCCTGGCCATCCATCGGGCAAAACAGGCCGGTATTGAGCCGGAGGAAATGGACGAGGCCATTTTATATACCTTGATTTCAGCCTTCTTCTTTGCTCATTTTACAGAAGTGATCTTTTATCATCCTGAGCAGATTT
>CAYZLL010000240.1:0-2728 GCA_964479225.1 uncultured Smithella sp. | reverse complement strand
TGTCCAGAATATGTGCGGCAAGTTCCAGCATAAATTACTCCACAACGCCTCGACCGTTTTCCCGGGCAAAGGCCATTTTTAATTCGGCCAGCGTCGGCTCTGCCATCAAGATTTTAGTCATGGTTTTACCGATATCCTTGATAAAATGCGCATCAGAGGACATGATAAAGGCATAATGGTTAAGATCCTGATACAAAGCCCGGGCCTTTTGAAATCCGGTCAGGGGCGTTATTTCCAATGCGTCAAAATGAATGCTTTCATCAATAAAGCCGAGCTGACTTAATACGCTGAAACTCTCCCGGTCGATGTGCGAAGCGATGGCCAGTCCGTTTTGCTGATGGACGTAATCCAATAAATCATTGAGGGGAATATCCGTGGCGCCTATTAATAATTTATCGCTCAATCCTTCAACTTCTCCACATTCATTGACGATGGCCTGAACACCAAAACGATCTTCATCGTTTGTTCCCGGCAGGTGCAGGTAGATCAGTTCCTGAAGCCGGGCCAAATCGGATAAAGAATCAAACAAGGCGACAAAGTGCACTTCCTCGCTTGTGGTGATTTCCATGCCGGGAATTATTTTTATTTTTTCCCCCTGAGAAGCTTCGATGACATAGGGAACGTTTTCGGATGCATTGTGATCGCAGATGGCGACCATATCCAGTCCGCACGCTATGGCTTTATCGACAAGAGCCCGGGGATGCATATCCAGTTCAGCGCACGGGGAAAGGCAGGTGTGCATATGCAGGTCACAATTAAAAACTTTTAGCATAATTTCCCGGGATGAAATCAAATCTGGTCGAGCCGGAGAATTAAATAATTCTTAAACTATTTTGGTGAATTCAGTAAATTAAAAATTCTGCCGGACAATTCAAAGGCCGATAAACTGGAAACCATGATGACGACGTTTTCCTTCGCGGCCTTTTCCAGCGTATCTCTGGCCGGTTCACAGGAATTGACCAGAATAATGGCGGCAAGGTCTTTCAGGGTGGCGACGGCAACGATGTTTTGATGAATTTGTCTCGTTATCCAGATATCTCCTTCGCGGGCGTTGGCCATCACGTCACTTAACAGATCTCCCGTGTAGCCCCCGGTAGCGTCATTTTTTATCTTGTCTGTTCCGGAGACTAATTTGAGTTCCAGCGCACTGGCAATCATTCCTATTTCCATAGTAAACCTCTATGACTTTTGATGTAAAATAATCATTTTTAAAAAAGTTCCCTTGTCAACTTCCGATGATATATCAAATTGATCGGAATAAGACTTGATATTAAAAAGTCCCATGCCGGCGCCGAAACCCATTTCTCTGATCTGTTGATTGGCCGTGGAGTAGCCCTGTTGCATCGCTCTTTGGATATCCGGTATGCCGGGGCCCTCGTCATGGACTTCAATTTCCACAGTCTGGGGCGTTATCGTAAGATTGATCAATCCTTTTTTGGCATAAGAGACAACATTAATTTCAGCTTCGTAGCAAACGATAGCTGATCGGCGAACAACATCGGATGGCAACCCGTTTTCTTTCAGAATAGATTTGATACGGGTGGAAACGGTTCCCGCCATGTCAAAATTTCCGCCCTCGACGTTAAAGCTGTATTTTGTTAAATTATTTTCAGATACGTTCACTACCGGTTTCTACTTTTTCCAGGCAGCCGACAATACCTTTTGCGTAAAGGCGACCTGCAGTTTCAAATAAGATGAATTTTGTTGTTAAAATGGGAATGTGAACATCTTTGGCTAACGCTATGGCTTCCGCGGGAGGTTTTTTGCCGCGAACTAGAATAATGGCTGCAATGTCCAGAACATTGGCTATCCTGACCACTTGCGTATTAGTCAAACCGGTGAGCAGCATACTGCCCGCTTTTGCAAAGGCCAGAACATCACTCATTAAATCCGCACCAAAAGCAGTTTTTACTTCGATGTCCAGTTTCTCTTCGCCGATAATGACGTCTGCATTGAGTATTTCTTTTATTTCCCGAAGTTTCAATGTCTTCTCCTTGCCAAATAACGCCAGGCGGGTTTAATCCCAAATATTTTCAAAATTATTTTTCCCCTATCATAGACGGGACTTTATTGTCAATGAAATCAAGGAAAATAAAATTGTCATTCACTCCGCTATATATTGGGTTGACCATGCCGATGCATCATTGAAAATATTTTGGGAAAAGAATGTCTGCAGCTATTTATAAAAATCACTTTCCACTTTTTTCAGGCAGCCCACAATGCCTTTACTGTAAAGAATCCCCGCGGTTTCAAACAAAATATACGCTGTAGACAAAATCGGAATTTTAAGATTCTTAGCCATTTCTATTGCTTCGGTGGAAGGTTCCTTGCCCCGCACTAAAATGATCGCGGCGATTTTTCTGGTTGCCGCCGTTTCGATGACCTGCGCGTTGGTCAGTCCTGTCAAAAGAAGACTACCCTCTTTGGCAAATGCCATGACATCACTCATCAAATCCGCTCCGAAAGCGGTCTTGACTTCCATATCCAGTTGTTTTTCGCCAACCACAACGTTGGCATCCAATATTTCTTTAACTTCTCTTAGTTTCAACGAAAACTCCTTATATACTTGAAAAATAAATGTTTGAAAATATTCAATAAAGTAAACATATAACTATTAACTTTTGAAAAGATTGACTATCATAGGTTAATTTGCAATGTCAATAAATTATTGCGGAAAGTAGAGACAGTCATTCTTGGACGGCGTTTCAGAGGGGAGTGAATCGATAGG
>CAYZLL010000239.1:0-2753 GCA_964479225.1 uncultured Smithella sp. | reverse complement strand
CAACGCTGGCGTTCTCCGCCGGAAACCATGTTCGGCTTTCGTTTCTTCAAATGATCGATTTGGAAAAGCTCGAAAAGTTCATCGACTTCTTTTCTATCCACAGCGGCAAATGTCGCATTCTCGTGAAGATTCAAATGAGGGAAAAGTGTATAGTCTTGGAAAACATAACCCAAACGACGTTTCTGCGGCGGAACATTGATATGCCGCAGGGAATCAAACCAGACTTCATCGCCGAAAACAACCTTTCCTTCTTTCGGTTTTTCCAGACCCGCCAGCATGCGGATGATCGTCGTTTTGCCGCCGCCTGAGGGTCCGATCATCACCACCATGTTTTTCTTCGCGCAGGAAAAGGATATGTCCAGATCAAAATATTTTAATTTCTTTTTCAGGGAAACGGTAATGCTCATGCGCGTGCTCTCTCATTGAGTTTGTTAATCAGCAATAAAAAGGCATAACTGATGGGAATGAAGCTCAGTGCGATCATTCCGGCCGCCCGGTAATTCATCATTTCCACGGCTTCGTAAATCGCGATGGAGGCGACTTTGGTTTCTCCCGGAATACTGCCGCCGACCATCAATAAAACTCCAAATGCGCCAATCGAATGCAGAAACACCAGAATAGCGGCGGCGGCAATGCCGGTTATGGAATTGGGAATAATCACCCGGAAAAATGCCGCGCGTTTGGACAAGCCAAGAACATAGGCCGATTCCAGCAAACGCCGGTCTATTTTCGCAAAAGCTGCTTTCATCGGCTGTACGGCAAAAGGAATCGAGTAAATAATGGACGCAACCGTTATCCCGATAAAAGTAAAAAGAAGCGAACCGCCGGTAAGCATTCCCCACGTTTTACCTACAAAACCTTTCGGTCCCATGATGATAATCAGATAAAATCCGATCACGGTGGGAGGCAGCGCCATCGGCAGATAGATGAGCGCTTCCAGAAACGATTTTCCCGCGAAACGGGAATAGGCAAGCGCGTACGCGACAGGCGCAGCGATGATCATCAAAAAGATGGTTGTCACCAGTGCCAGTTTTAATGTCACGTAGAGAGAAAGAAAATCCATTTAGCGATAACCGTATTTAACCTTTTTTTCTTTTGCCGTTGAAGAATTCAAAAATTCTACAAACTTTTGCACAGCAGCGCGATGAGTTGTTCTTTTCAAAAGACAGGCCGACTGAATAATTTCCGGCGCTTCACTGACTAAATAGAAACAACCTTTTTTCCCTTCAGTGCTGACCGTTGCCGACATGGCGCAGAATCCGGCATCCACTGCGGATGTCGAAGCGTACTGGAAAGACTGTGCAATATCCTGCGCATTGACCAGTTTGCTTTGCATCGCATCCCACATTCCGACTTTTTCCAGTGCTTTTTTTGCCGCGGCTCCGTAAGGCGCGGTTTGCGTATTGGCAATCGCTATTTTTTTGACCTGATCATTTTTCAAAGCGTCCGGCCATGTTTTGGCTTTGCAGAAGTCCTTATCAGCGGACCATAAAATTGCCTGTCCCCTGGCGTAAATGAATGGTGTTTCAGCAACACCGTCCTTGTAAAGCTTGGCCGGTCTTTCTTCATCGGCGGATAAAAACAAATCATAGGGTGCGCCGTTGGTTATCTGGCTGTAAAGATTTCCCGTCGAGGAAAAAGTGCCTTCAACTTTAATTTTTGTTTTCGCTTCAAAATCAGCCGCCATATCTTTAAAGGCTGAAATGAAATTTGCCGCAACCGCAACGGAAATTTTTTCTTCGGCAAAAGCTTGACTGGACAGCCCTGCAAAAAAAGCCACACCGATCACTGTCAATAAAATTTTTGTTATGACCTGTTTGAAATTTGATTTTTTCATGAATAAAAGATCCTCGCTTTCTAAAGTAAATACGAGAGAACTCTATATTAAAAATAACATTATGTCAATAATAACATAATGGTGAAAAACTATAATGATTAACGAAGAGTTTTTAACAGGTCATCTTAGAGTTTTTCTTTTTACGATTAATAAATACCTTAAAAAAATGTCCCGCTGTAAAAAGCGGGACATTTTGATTGCATTTTATTTCAATTTTTCAATCTTCACGGCGCAGGCCTTGTATTCCGCCGTTTGCGTAATCGGGTCATAAACCGGATTGGTCAGCCAGTTGGCGCAATTTTCACGGAAATGGAAAGCCATCCAGACAAGTCCTTGCGGAACTTCTTCTGTGATCCTGGCTTTGACCTCGACCTTGCCGCGTCGGGATTTTACTAGAATCTTTTCGCCATTCTCAATACCTTTGGCGGCGGCATCGGCAGCGGAGATATCGGCTGTTTCCTCACCAAGAAGGTCATTGATACCTTCGCAGCGTCCGGTCTGAGTTCGGGTATGATAATGATACAGGCGACGACCGGTCGAAAGCACCATCGGGTATTCCTTGTCCGGAACTTCCGCAGGCGGTATATAGTCGATGGCTTTGAGCATACCCAGACCGCGGGTGAATTTTCCGCCCCTGTGCAGAGTCGGGGTGCCCGGATGATCTGCGCTGGGGCATGGCCACTGCAGTCCGTCATTTTCCAGACGGGCGTATTTGATGCCCGCCATGGATGGCGCCAGCACGGATACTTCGTTATCCCAGATTTCCTGAGCGCTGTTGGATGTCCACTCGTGCCCGAAACGCTTGGCAATTTCTTTGAATATCCACCAATTTGGTTTGGCATCGCCCGGGGGCACGCTGGCCGTGCGCACGCGATTGACACGCCGCTCGGAACTGGCGAAGGTACCGTCATTTTCG
>CAYZLL010000238.1:0-2806 GCA_964479225.1 uncultured Smithella sp. | reverse complement strand
AAACAAGAAAAATTAAAATAAAAATTTTACGCATAACCGAACCTTGTCTGTAAAAGGGATGTTCCTTTTGATGCTCCTCTATAAATAAAATTCAGAGTAATTGTTCACGCTGTTTATTTCAGTCTCATTGAATAATCAAGGATATTTTTTTTAATATTGAATGGCAACAAGTTGGGTTTGATTAGACAGCCCGGTGGTGCCGGGCTGTCTAATTTCTGCGTAACGCAATGGTGGCAAGAGTAAAATTCTAATATTTGTTCGGATAAAATGTCGCTGTTAACATGCCATAAATATAAGCTTTGCCATCGCCGGCGATGTTCACAGAGTTTTTTGCACCTGCGTAAAAGCTGTGAACGCCCGCATCCACAGTATATACTCTTGTATGTGAAAAAGGATGATCATTGCTGTCGCCTTCAAAGACCACGCATTTATCCGTGTTGAAGCTATAAGATGTTGTGTCACTTGCTGCCAGCAATAATCTATCTCCCGTATCAGCATTTGCCCTGCCGTCAAATCTGACAACGACATAACCCGATGTAGGCGCCGTAATCGAAACAGTTGCCAGCGTGACCTCTGCCGTTCTGACATCAATACCTGATTTAGAAATGGTTGCCCAATCAACCCCCGGCATTTGATTGCCCACGGCCTTAAAATTGGAGTTCATCTGGCTTGAACTGATCGTTGTTCCGGATGTAAATTCATTGGGAACGGACACGTTGACCTTCGGCAAATGAATAATCTCTGTGATGGTAGGGCCTCCCGGGTATAGCGGGGTATCTCTGACCGGGTCAATCACCAATTTGCCTATGGCATACGGGACGGTCATAAAAACGACAAACGCAACAGTCAATAGAACGACCCTTACTGAAAATCTTATTTTACTTAAAGTTTTCATGATATTCTCCTTTTTGAATGTTTTTAATATTTTTATTTATTTCGAAAAACGATTTGCGATCTTCCAGGTTTAGGGTCCCCACTGCTTTGCATCCCAGGATGATTCATCCCATTTTCCTATGGGTGACGATTCCGCAACCCAAATTGCATAAAGAGTGAGGTCCGCTGTTCCCATTGCAAAGGTCTGTCCCTGCGTATAGGTCGTTCCGCTTCCGTTGGACAGAGTGTTCCAACCCGTAAAAAGATAGCCCGTTTTTACAAGGGTCCCTGTGTTTCCGAGAACCGTGACTGTCTGTCCGTTTGAGTAATTCGTGGAATCCACCGGAACGCTGCCGCCTGTGCTGCCATTACCGTTATAGGTTACGGTGTACGTTGAGCCTGCCGGTGTGCTATGGTCTCCTCCGCCATCGCCTCCTCCGCCACTGCAAGCCGACATCGATAAAAGCAACATTGCAAACAATAATACGACATACTTGATTTTCATTGTTCCCCTCCTTTCGCCTTGAATTGATTGTTTGAAAAACGGTTTAAAGTCCAATAATTCATCTATTTCACTTAAGTTGTTTAAAAACCAAAAAATAAAACGACCAGTGTGAAAAAAAACAGTCACGAAATTGATAATGTTTGAAAATGGATGAGATTATTTTTGTGGAGGGGAGTATATTCATCACGCTTTTATGTGTCAAGAAGATTCTTGGGAAGATTCCCGGACAGTGTTTCTTTGCCATCGGAAAACGTTCGTTCAAATTTCATGTATCCTGATCCTGTGCAAGGACAGTCTCTGTAAGATAAATGAATGCTGAGAAAAACGAAACCGGAGATGACTTAGCGGCAATGGTTTTGCTCCGTCGCCCATTCCAGCGTTTTACAATTTCCCATGGCGCAGGCTGTTTGCGCATCAGCACAGCCGGGTTGTTTTTGCCCTTGAACAAGATAGATATAACCGCGATTGTTGTAGGCATCGGCATGATCCTGTTTTAATTGAATGGCCTGATTGAAGTCTTCCAGCGCATGCTGATATTGACGTAGGTTAACATAAGCAAGCCCCCTGTTGAAATAGTCTTCCGCATTATATGGTTTCAGATGGATGGCGCTGCTGTAGTCTTCTATGGATTGTTGATCATGTCCCAGGCTTTCGTGAGCAATTGCCCGCATGTGGTAGAACTGGTAAAGGGGTTTTATCCGGAGCGCTTGATTTAAATGTTCAATGGCCTCCGTAGATCTGTTTTCATTTAAAAGGGCAATGGCCAGGCCGCCATGGGCCATGTAATTATCCTTTGTGACCTGCAGAGCGTGTTGAAAAAGCGTAATGCTGCTTTTCCAGTAGCCGCACTGTTTCCATGTTATCAGCGAAAGAATCAACAGTATGACTAAAGCGGCCGGGAGCAAAACTTTTTTGCGGATGTCGTTTCTTAACAAGAAAGACCCAACTCCCCACGACAGCATGACAGCGATGCCGACAGACGGCAAATAAGTGTAGCGGTCGGCCATTGCCTGTGAGGCGACCTGTATCAGTCCAAGGACAGGAATCAGCGTGCCCAGATACCAGAACCATCCCACGAATAAAAAAGGCATTTTTTTTATCTGGCAAATAACGGTGAGGGTAATGCCCGCCAGAATCAGCAAGGACAGTGATAGCTTCCATAATGGAAAGGGGAACTCGTAAGGATAATGTATGGCCAGATCAATGGGCCAGAAAAATTTGCCCAGATAAGCAACATAGGAAATGGTCGCGTTCAATGCTCGCACAGAAAGCGGTATGTTTTCGATGGGAATCACTAATCCGTCTTTGTTCTGCGCCCACAAAGTAAGTAAGCTCGAAATGATGGCCAAAATAATAAAAGGGACCTTTTCCCGGACCAGAGAGCGGTTGGCGAAAGTTGCTGATTGCCAGCGACCCAGCGGCCAGTAA
>CAYZLL010000237.1:0-2808 GCA_964479225.1 uncultured Smithella sp. | reverse complement strand
TATGTGAAAGATGGGTGGTTTCGATGCCGCCATGTCTCAGCCAGGAAACGGCGGCACTGATTCCGATTTTGTTCCGTAGTCTGCCGCCGGCAACATTGCCAAATATGAAAACACGCAGACGGTCTATAAACGTCGCCATCATTCCACTGGTCCTCATGAAATAAACAGGACTTGCCAAGACGATGACATCCGCCTGCTCGACCTTCTCAAATATTGCCTGCGCGTCGTCTTCCAGAGAACAGTATTTTTGATCTTTCTGTTTGGCGATGCAGTAATTGCAATGGATGCAATTCTTGATGTTCATTTTGGAAAGGTATACTGTTTCCGTCTCGAACCCTTTTTTAGATGCCATTTTCATGATCGAAGCCATGAAAGTATCGACATTCCCTTTTGTCTTCGGGCTGCCCGATATTCCTAATATTTTATAGGCCATTCCATCACCTCAGATTTGTTTTGTACACCCCCCTATTGATTATGTCCTCTCGCTAGGGGAATCATCATGATTCCAGTCGACTCAGGAAAGACTGCATCTGAGCCCATTCTTTCTGACTGAAGCGGCTGATGAATCTCTTGTTGGTATCTTCAAAAAGCTTCATAATCGCTTCCCGATGTTTCCTGGCGTGAGGCGTAAGATAGATCCGCAGCGTACGGCGGTCTCTTTTATCTGTTTTCCTTTCCACCCAGCCATCGTTTTCCAATTTATCCAAAAGACCTGTTGTCGTTGCCCGGTCCTGGGCTATTTTTTCAGCCAGCGCGCTCGGCAAAAGGCCTTCCTCTTCCATAACGGCTACCAGCATAAAGAACTGGCCGTGCGTAAGGCCATAATGGGTTATTTCATCCCGATAGGCTTTGGTCACCTTCCGAACGACCCTTCCCATCTGAAAACATATACAGTCTTGAAACGCCATGCCATCTTCTCCTCTGTGCTCTATCGGCCTTGATGGTAGGTTAATTTAATACCACCATTCAATGTATTTTAACAAAAGTTCATTTTATCCTGTCCATATAACTTCAATTTTTCTAAAATAATGGTTTCGTAACTCATTTATCTACCTCCTTTTTGTCCTTAAATGATTTGATTTATCATCACGAAAATTATGATTAGCATATAAATAGTTTAAATACAAATTATTTATTTACTAATCATTACTTTGGTCTCATGCCCTTCGGGAAAGGATATTGCAAGTCTGGACCATTTGGCTGGCATGGTTCGCTTAAGTTTTGTATTGATGATCTTTTTTTAAAATTGCGGCACAAGGCAGTTGTCAGGATTCCGGATGACCGGTAAAAAGGGAAAATGCCTTGTCGGAATTCTTTACGTTTTTGAAAAAACAGATCACCAGCCGTTATCTTATTTAAATTTTTAAAGAATAGCTGTGAATCTCTCAAGGCATTCCTGGATGTTTTTCAACCATCTTACCCGATAGTGTCGGATTACTTTACTAACATAAACAACGATCTTGATGGATGTTTCCCCTACGAAATGAAGATCAAATATTATTTCTCTTGTTATACCTATATCTTATCTTCATGATTCAACGCCGTGGAAATAGTTTCTCAGGATGGCGCAAATCTTGCTGATAATTTAAAAAAAAGGAGGTGATTCGATGAAAAGATATTTTGTATTTTCATGATGGCAATATGTTTATCTTTATTGGTGTATTTTCCAGCCTTTGCCATATCACTGACGATGAATGCGGGGTCAACGGATTACGCAACCCGATATGAATTTGAGAACAATCCCAATGTAGTCACTGTTGGCGTTTGGAGCATCAGTAGCGATGGCCAGGCAATATGGCACTATACGGCAGGCACTTATTCCAAGACGATATTACCATTTCAATTGCTGGAGGGGCAGGATATTTACATCCAGTTCTGGAACTCAGACTGGAACGATGGTTTGGCAAGGATATACACAGGACAACCGGGAGATATTTATTATACGTATCTGGGAAGTTTAGAGACGAACTCTGGCGGTATGCAGTATGCATTGATTAGTGGTTTAACGGCGGGATATTACTATTTAGCTGTTCAGGCTAATTACGGGCAATATGGTGACGATCTTCACCTTGGGCATTTTGGTACGAGAAACGCTGTACCAGAACCGACAAGCGTGCTGCTTCTTGGACTTGGTCTGATAGGCCTGTTAGGCGTTCGGAGGAAGATCCAAAAATAAATATTCACTCATCAGGTTTTCTACAGCATGATGAGTTTATTTAAAGGCAGAGTAAGTAATGGCTCTGCCTTTTCCTGTTTCTGATAATTATTAATGATTATTATCTTTTGTCTGTTGGCGGGGATATAGTGGTGTTTCATTATTTACAAGGTCATGTTTGTCATGCTTCGTCATGCCCTTGATTTCCTGTAACGCTTCCGCGTCCGATAAATGGCCTTCCATGGTGAGCAGGCAAAATCTTTCAAACAGCATTTCCGTTTCAAAAATTCCGGCAATGACCCAGTTTCTTAAATCCAGCCCGTTTAGCCTTGCGTCGCCGGGGGTTTTGCCTTTGATCGGAGGCCAGCGTTTCGCCTCATAATTATCGCGCCAGAACACCCAGTTTGCTTTTGCTCCGGCGTCTTCAGCGTCAAGTGACATCAGGATAACAGGCGTATCCTGGAGCAGCTTGTCGGTTTCAATGTCCGGTTTTGCTTGCGCATTTCCCAGCGCAACAATGGACGCAAGATCGCCGACCGTTTCATACAGAAGCCATGCGTCTAATTCGCTTTCCACAAGGATAGCGGCGCCTTTATCCTGGCCGATAATCAACGGCGCGGAACTGGATCCACTGACAACAATATAACGGGGCC
>CAYZLL010000236.1:0-2817 GCA_964479225.1 uncultured Smithella sp. | reverse complement strand
AATTTCCGGGTGGAAGATTCCGATAAAATTCTGGAGTAACGAAGAATGAAGAAAACAGCTATCAATAAAATATCCGATCTGGCCGCCGAACTGATGCAGAAAGGAACGCTTGTTGCGCCCGTCCAGGAAGAAGCGGGTTTTAACTTCCGCGAAATTTCCGATGCGGGCCAGGTGGACTTGAATTTCTATAATACGCTGATGAGTCCCAAATCGGCTTTTTTCCCGCAAACGGAAGATTTTGTGCGCTATGATAAAAATAAATCCGCACTGGATGCCCAGTGCGTTGATTTGAATTTAGAACCCGTTTTTCTTTTCGGTGTTCGTCCATGCGATGCGAAGAGCTTTCAAATCATGGATATTCATTTCTCCGGCACGGGTGCGGTTGATCCCTACTGGCAAAAAAGAAGAGAGGCCACGACCATCTTCGGTTATGCTTTCGACTTAAATACGCCTGCGGACGGAGCGGATTTCTATTTGACTTTGAGCATCGGAGCGGCGGATCCTGAAGGCAGCGATGTTTTTATGATGAAGAAGGGCGATGACCTGCTTTTAAAAGCAGTCACACCCACGGGCGAAACCCTGCTTGCTTCATTGACCTCGCTTTCCGACGCTTCAGCGGATGAGCAAAAATATTTCGATGATACCGTCGCCGCGGGGCGTGATTTTAAAACCCGCTTTACCTGCGTGGACGATAAAGTTATTGCCAAGAAGCTGGAAGACCTTTTCCATAAGACTGAATTCTGGGAAAAGATTTCCGATGCGTGCCTGAGCTGCGGTGCCTGCACGTTTGTTTGTCCAACCTGTTACTGTTTTGATATCTGCGATGAGACCTTGTTCAGCAAGGGTGTCCGACGCCGCGTCTGGGACGCCTGTATGTTCACCGATTTTACGCTGGAAGCGAGCGGACACAATCCGCGCACGAAAGTTTATCAGCGCCTGCGTCAGAAAATTTGCCATAAATACTCATTCCACGTCAGAAAATACGGCGTGATTTCGTGTGTTGGCTGCGGCCGCTGCACGCGCAATTGTCCGGTAAACATCGATATTTTCTCGATTGTGAATGAAGCGCTAAAAGCCTGATGAATGAAAATAAACTCTTTGAGGAAAAATATGTGTTCTGAAAATCCATACATTCCCATGCCGGTTGAGATCATCAAAATCATCGACGAAGTGGATACCCGTGACATCAAATCGTTTCGTTTGAGATTTTTGAATAAAGAGGACGAAACCAGATTCAAGTATCTGCCCGGCCAGTTTTCTGAACTTTCCATTTACGGCAAAGGCGAGTCCCCCATCGGCATTGCTTCATCGCCGACCGAACCCGGTTATGTGGAATTTACGGTTCAACGGGCGGGCGCAATCCAACCTGGTTTGGTAACGGCGGCCCTGCACGACATGGATGAAGGCGCCAAAATCGGCATCCGCGGACCATTGGGCAATTCCTGGCCAATTGAATTTTTAGAGAAAAAGAACATTGTCGTCGTGGGCGGCGGCTTCGCTTTCACGACGCTGCGATCTTTGATTAATTATATGCTGCACAAGGACAACCGTTCCCGTTTCGGTGAAATCACGGTCATCTACGGCGCGAGAACCCCGGGCCTGCTTTTATATAAAGACGAACTGGCCGCGTGGGAAAAAAGAGACGATATCAAAACCATCATTACCGTGGACAAGGGTGATGAAACCTGGAAGGGCAGGGAAGGCTTTGTTCCCGCCGTGTGCAAGGATACAGCACCGTCACCGAAGAATACCGTCGCTGTGATTTGCGGTCCTCCGGTTATGATAAAATTTACGTTGCCCGTATTTTTCGAACTGGGTTTTTCCAAGGAGAACATTCTCACGTCGCTGGAAATGCGGATGAAATGTGGTATCGGCAAATGCGGCCGCTGCAACGTCGGCTATAAATATGTTTGCTCCGATGGGCCTGTATTCTCTCTGGCGGAACTCGACGAACTGCCGCGTGACTTTTAAACCTAAGCCATTATTTATGATCAACTAAAACAGGTTTCCCCTTGAATAAATATCTTCTCCTGATCACGAGGAGAGCCACGGCAGCGGCGATCAGTAAGGCCAGGAACAGGATATTCTCAGGCCGAAGCAACCCGGCTGCGGAGTCAATGGTCTTGAATTTCCGGAAGATGTAAAGTATCAACAGGACATTGGGAATCAAACCAAGAGAATTGCCGATCCAGTAATCCCGCATTCCTATGCTGGTTGCTCCGATCATCCAGTTGATGGGGCGATAAAAGAAAAGCACGGCGCGCAGGATGAACATCATGATGATGCCGTTTTCAACCAGCAGCTTGTTGAATCCCTTCAAAAAGCTTTTTTCCAGTTTTGGTCTGAAATAATCATTTAAAAAAAAGCGGGAAATCATAAAAGATAGGCCCGTGCCGATGGAAAATCCAATCCAGCAAAGTAAAAAAGCCATCCAGAAAGGATACACATGGCCTCCGATGAAGATAAACACATAGGCCAGGCCTCTGATTAAAATACACAATACGGTGAGCGCGACAAAAAGCAAAACACCGTATGGCGGATTGAGCCAGGGAGTGATCGCGTCTATTGTTTGATTAACCTTTTCCCAACTGGAAAAATATCGGGTGATGACAAACAATGAAAGCGCCATGACCACGATTCCCAAAGCCAGGAAAATAATGAGCTTGACAGCATGGGTCTGTTTTTTAGCCGGAGAGTCCAATGGTCATTTGCCTTTATTAAACACCATCACGATCAAGCGGTTTTTTCTGCCTGTAAGCCTAAGAAACAGGTTTACCCACATTTTACCGCTCTTCAGGAATGAAGGGATTTGCTGCG
>CAYZLL010000235.1:0-2838 GCA_964479225.1 uncultured Smithella sp. | reverse complement strand
GTCATAACGGATGTCCGTGCCCTGAAAGGCCGTTTAGGTGTTACGGACACCTATCAGCGTGTTAGAAGCTACCATCTGGATATTCGTAAGTTTAATTTGACCGTTGTTGACCTTCCCGAGAATGCGGAATACCAGAATTTCCACGAGGCTACATCACAAAATGCCGGTCTGCGGTTTAAATGGTTTACCGATATGGATGTGGCCAGAGATTGGCTGAAGAACAAACAAAAATCAGATAAAAAGAATCAGTTCCATTTACCGTAACCGGCTTGTCAATCTGAGATGCTGAAATCTGATCATGAATTCTTATCAAGAAAAACGCTTTTTTAAAGAAAAGACTACTGCTGGATGAAAGGTACATGGATGAGGAAATCGGGGGGAAAAGAAAAAGATTCTTTCAGACAAGACAATGAATGCCCTTCCAATCAACTTGAAAAGAAAATAATTGATTTGGAAAAAGCCAATCAGCAGTTGCGTATCCTGGTAGAAGATTATCGGTCGCAATTTGAGAACGTAACGGATGTTATTATCCTGGTTGGCGCCGATTTCAACCTGTTGAGCCTCTCTCCGAGCGTTGAGAAATTATTGGGATATAGAGTCGAAGATTTAATTAATCGACCTGTATCCGAGTTAAAAAATATCTTTACCGCAGAATCTTTTCAGCGAGCGACGGAAAAGGTCATCAAGGTACTCCGGGGTGAATATGTTCCGGCAGGCCATTATGATTTTATCACCAAGGATGGAACCTTAAAGCATGTGGAACTGCAGAGCTCTCCCTTGATGCGTCATGGACGAATCGAGGGTGTTATTTCTGTCGCCCGTGATATTACCCAACGCAAAGAAGCTGAAATCAGCCTTTCCAAATCTGAAAAGAAATTTTCCTCAATTTTTCATTTCAATCCTGACCCCATAGCCATCACCGAGGTGGCCACCGGGAAAATAATCGATGTGAACGAGGCATTTCTGAGCTGGACAGGTTATTCACGCGAAGAAGTTATCGGCGTTTCAACTCAGGATCTCCATATATGGGGCAGTCCGGAGGAGCGTGAAAAAATAATCAGTGAATTGCAGATGACGGGAGAAGTTAAGAACACAGAGATCTTCTTGAGACAGAAGAACGGCAACATCAGGCAGATGCTTTTCTCGGCCAGTTTTGTTGAAATTGATCAGGAACGCTATCTTTTAACATTTGCCCACGACATTACCCAGCGAAAACAGGCGGAAGAAAAACTGCGCCGCGAAGAACAGCAGTTCCGGGCTCTTGCCGAACAAACTCCTGATATGATTGTTCTGATCAACCGGGACATTATCGTCACGTATGTCAATCCGGCTGTGGAAAGATTTTTGGGACGCAAGAAAGAAGAAATCATCGGCAGTTACTTGTTTAATTATCCGCACCCTGACGATCTTGATCTTGTGGTTGATATATTCACTACATTTTTTAAAGATACGAACCCCAATGTTCAACGGGCTGAATTACGCCTTTGCGACAAGGACGGAGTCTGGCATACTGTGGATGCTGTCGGGACAAATCTGGTGCGCGATAATGTTGCCGAAGCTGTCATCGTTAACCTGCGTGACATTACTGAACGCCAACAAATGGAAAATGAACTAAGGGCCAGTGAAAGTAACTTTCGCCATTCTCTTGATGAATCCCCGCTGGGTGTTCGCATATCAACCGTGGAAGGTGAAACCATTTATGCCAACAAGGCCATATTGGATATATACGAATATGGCAGCATTGAAGAACTGAAAAAAACATCCATCAAGGAACGTTATACACCGCAGAGCTACGCTGAATTTCTGGAACGAAAGAAAAAAAGATTAAAAGGGGAATTTGGCCCGCTTGAATATGCGATAAGCATCGTGAGAAAGAACGGCGAAATACGCCATCTCCAGGTCTTTCGCAAGGAAATCTTTTGGGATGGTAAAAAACAGGCTCAAATTATCTATCAGGATATAACCGAGCGCAAGCGGGCGGAAGAGAAACTTCAAAAGACTCTTGAGAGCCTCAAGAAAGCAGTGGGCACGACGATTCAGGTCTTGGTGTCCGCTTTGGAAGCCCGGGATCCCTATACGTCCGGTCACCAGACCAGATCTGCTGATGTGGCCTGTGCCATTGCAGCGGAAATGGGGTTATCTGAAGAGACCATTGAAGGAATCCGTATGGCCGGCACGATTCACGACATCGGAAAGTTATCCATCCCGGCAGAAATACTGACGAAGCCTACAAAATTGACCAACCTGGAATTTTCCCTGATTCAAGAACACCCCCGGTCTGGTTACGAGATGCTTAAAGATGTTGAATCTCCATGGGCCTTGGCGGAAATAGTCCATCAGCACCACGAGCGAATGAATGGGAGCGGTTATCCAAGAAAATTGAAAGGAAATGAAATTCTTCTGGAAGCCCGTATTCTGGCTGTGGCAGATGTTGTGGAGGCCATGGCTTCTCATCGTCCTTACCGGCCGTCCCTGGGTATTGAAATAGCGCTTGACGAGATCGAAAAAAATAAAGGGATTCTTTATGATTCTGCCGCCGCCGATGCCTGCCTGAAATTATTCCGGGAAAAAGGTTATCAACTCTAAAAGCGAATGATAGGAATAAGAACCTGCCATGAAAACCAGCACAAGATTTTTCCATCAAAACATCAGCATTAAAACAAGTTTCTTGTTCTGAAAATTCATCATGCATGCGTGCTGCAGGGTCGGTCTTTCTTTATCCGAAAAAGCATATCATCTTCTGCGTGACGATATCCGAAAGCAGGCGTAAATCCTTGGCCCGCACATCATAGACATGAACCACCCTGGCAAAGCGCGCGTCATCCGGCATCAGGTCCG
>CAYZLL010000234.1:0-2873 GCA_964479225.1 uncultured Smithella sp. | reverse complement strand
CCCGGTGCTACTTTTCGCCCGACCATGAAAATATTGATTTCGCTCTGCTCGATTTTGTCGGAAGCGGGATTACACACCAACTGTCCGTCAATACGACCGACCCGCACACCGGCAATAGGGCCCTTAAAAGGGATGTTCGACACGTGCAAAGCAGCCGAAGCCCCCAGCATAGCCGTCACAACGGAATCATTTTCCTTGTCCATGGAAAGCACGGATGCGATCAACTGCGTTTCCGAATAATATCCTTTGGGAAACAAAGGACGAATCGAACGGTCAATGATTCGGGATGTCAGAATTTCTCTCTCATTGGGACGTCCCTCGCGCTTAAAAAATCCGCCGGGAATTTTTCCCGCGGCAAAAGTCATTTCTTGATAATCAACTGTTAAAGGCAGAAAATCTACCCCTTCACGAACGCTTTTTAATGATACCGCCGTCACTAAAACAACCGTATCACCATAATTAACCAGCATCGCCCCGTCAGCCTGAGCCGCCACATAATCCGCTTTCAGGGATATGTTACGGCCGGCGAAATCCGCACTAAAAATAGTACTCATTAATTTTCCTCCATTTAATTTGTTAGCGTTGGTCAAAGGAAATTCAAGGGCGAAACGCATAAGAAAACAACCGCAGGATGAACACCCGTCACGCTGCAGTCAGGTTTGCTTATGCCTTCCGCCCTTGAATAAATCTTTACTTTCTGAGATTCAGACGCTTAATAACACTTCTGTATCTTTCGATGTCATTCTCTTTGATATAGTTGAGAAGCCTTCTTCTCTGACCAACCAGTTTAAGCAGACCACGGCGTGAATGATGATCTTTTTTATGCGCTTTGAAATGCTCCGTCAAATACTCAATTCTGGCGCTCAAAAGAGCAATCTGGACTTCGGGAGATCCCGTATCCTTCTCATGAAGCCGATAATCATTTATTACTGCTTTCCTCTTTTCCGTACTTAACACGCTTATTCCTCCTTTTACCATTGTGTAGTCTTGTAATACTTATTATAAATTTACTTTATTTTCCAACATTAAAAACCCGGACAATTCTGGCTGCCTGCGTTTTGCCGTCAAAACTGGCAAAACTATGAACAGAAGCCAGCATCTCCGCAACCGCGAGCAAAGATCCGCCGTGTGTGAATTTTACCATATCGCCAGCTTGAAGCAACGGGAGATCATGCTTTTTGAGCATTTCCACCGAAGGCTGCCAGCCGTTACGCATTTTTACCGCAGAATGATCCTCCAGTTCAATCGTGGTGATCAGCGGTAAAAGCTCTGTCATCGGCAAGATCTTTCCGACCAGATCTTCTTTTTGATCACCACCGGCATAACCGGTTAAGTCCACGGCCATGTTTTCCGTAAAGACGCCACTCTGCAAACGGCGCAGACCGCTCAAGCACGCACCCGTTCCCAGCACTTCGCCGATATCCGAACATAGCGTTCTGATATAAGTGCCCTTGGAGCAGGCGACCCGAAAAGTAACACTGGGAAACGAAATATCTTCAACAACAATGCTGTAAATCGTTATGGTTCTCGGCTGGACCTCCGGCAGCACACCTTTTCTGGCCCATTTGTACAAAGCCTTGCCCTGGTATTTCACCGCTGAATACGCGGGGGGAATCTGTTGAATTTTCCCCGTCATCCGGGAGATAACCGATTTGATTTCCTCTTCGGAAACAAGCTGATCCGATTGACCGGTAATTTTCCCCTCAATGTCCATCGTGTCGGTTTTGACACCCAGCAGCATGGTCGCCCGGTATTCCTTGTCGTCTCCCGTCAGAAAACCGGCCAGTTTTGTTGCCTCATTCAGACAGACCGGAAGAACGCCGGTAGCCAGCGGATCAAGCGTTCCCGTGTGACCGGCTTTTTTGACACCCAACGCTCTTTTAACGGCACTGACAACGTCATGGGAAGTTTTGCCTGCCGGTTTGTCAATGACTATCACACCATCCATCATCATTACAGTTCCCTTACCGCCTCGATAATCTGTGATTTGATGGTTTCAATGTCCCCCCTCATCCAGCAGGAAGAAGCGTGAATATGCCCGCCACCGCCGAATTTTCGGGCAACCTTTTCCACATTAAACTTGGCTTTGGAACGCAAACTCAGTTTGAAATGATCCTCTCCCCTTTGCGTGTAAAGAACCGATACTTCAATGCCCAGCACCGTGCGGGGAATATCCACAAATCCTTCCGTGTGTTCCCAAGCCGCTCCGACCTCCTGCAAGTCTTTTTGTGTAACGACCATGGATCCGACTTTACTTTCCAGATCCAGTGACAAGGTCGACAACGCTCTGGCCAAAAGTTTCAGTCTTGCCGGAGAGTCGCTTTCATAAATACCTTCCGCTATGCGCTGAGGATTGGCGCCCTCTCCCACCAGGACACCGGCAGCCATAAAAGTTTCTTTCGTTGTGCTTGAATAACGAAAACTTCCGGTATCGGTAATAATCGCGGCGTATAGGTTGGTACAGATATCTCTGGTCATTTTAATATTCATTTCCCGCATCAGACGGAAAATCAACTCGCCGGTGGAACTGGCTTTGGCATCCAGCATTTTCAAGGGACTAAAGCCGTTATTTGAAACATGATGATCAATGTTAATCAGGGTTTTTATTTTTCTGAGCTTGTCCGCTTCGTCGCCGACCCGGCTCAAATCACTGCAATCCAAAACGATGCACGTGTCATACTGTTCGATATTGGTAAGGCTGTGCGTGATGTTATGAGCGGCGGGCAAAAACTGGTAACGTTCGGGCGTGCGATCCTGATTATAAACAACCGCCTTTTTCCCCATAGCCCGGAGCATGAGGTAAACCGCCAACTCCGATCCCAGAGCGTCGCCATCCAATCGCACATGAGCGGTAATTAAAAAACTCTGCCCTT
>CAYZLL010000233.1:451-2875 GCA_964479225.1 uncultured Smithella sp. | reverse complement strand
ATCATGCAGAAGCTGGGAAGATTGTTTGTTACCGATGAGGCCGACGCGAATGGCGACTGTCGTTACATTTTTCGATTTGTAGGTAATGTCGAATTTGACTTTTTCACCGTTAATCATGGCCTCAATGGTGCCTTTGGCAAGTTCTTTGCGGGGCATCACTTCAATGCCATGCAAACCGGCTATGGTCTTTTCACAGGCCGTCCATACGGCGTCAAACGATCCCTGATAATCCGTTTTCAATTCTCCCTGGATATAAAAGTAGGTTCCTGCAGTTCCTGCTCCAGCGGCCGCTCCGCCGACGACTAGCGTCCAGCAACCTGAAAGAAGAAAGGGGGCACACAAACTAAAGATAAAAAACTGCAAAAAAAACTTCTTCATATTCCTCACTCCGGAAAATTTTTTTATGGAATTTTAAATCATATGTTGCCGGTTATTGCAACGGCTATTATGGCAATCGCACGAATGGCAGAAATGTAAAATTAGTTTTTAACGGAACTGAATTTTTCAAATTCCATTAAGAGTTCTTCCTGCTTTCTGCTCAGGTTTGTCGGGATTTGCACGTAAATTTCAATAATTTGATCGCCGTGCCCGAAATGGCGTAAATGAGGGAATCCTTTCGCCTTCAACCTGAAGGTTTTGCCGTTTTGTGTTCCCTTGGGAATTTTTAAATGATCTTTTCCCTGCAGGGTGGGCACTTCAATAGTTGCCCCCAGCGTTGCCTGAACAATTGAAACGGGAACCCTGCAAAATATATCGTTGCCTGACCGGGTAAAGAACTCGTGATTTTCGACGTGAATGAACACGTAAAGATCTCCATCCGGTCCTCCCTTGCTGCCCGCTTCCCCTTCACCCCTCAGGCGCAGACGAGAACCTGTTTCCACACCGGCCGGGATTTTAAGTTGCACCGTCTTGGTGACCTGTTCGCTTCCTGTGCCGTGGCAATGGTTGCAGGGTTTGGATATAAACTTGCCGTAGCCATTGCAATGAGGGCAGGTGGAGCTGATGGTAAAGAAACCGCTGGACTGGATCACCTGACCTCGTCCCTTACACGTGCGGCACGTTTCCGGAGAAGAACCTGGCGCTGCTCCTGAACCACTGCATTTTCTGCACGTGGCCGATTTTTCCAGATCAATTGTTTTGGTCAGTCCAAAGGCTGCCTCCATAAACGAAATTTGCAGATCGTAACGTAGATCGGCGCCGGCTGTGGCTGAAGAACGCGAATGCCCCCGCATATTGCTGTTGCCAAAGACATCACCAAAAATGTTGCTGAAATGGGAAAAGATATCATCGAAACCGTTAAATCCACTGAAGCCCGTGCTGTTTAAACCTTCATGACCGTAGTGATCATAAATTTCTCTTTTTTCTTTGTCGCTTAATACCTCATAAGCCTCCGCGGCTTCTTTGAAGCGGTCTTCAGCTTTTTTATCGCCCGGGTTTCGGTCCGGGTGACACTGCATGGCAATGGCCCGATAGCTTTTTTTTATTTCTTCTTCCGCAGCCGTTCTGGATACATTCAGAATTTCGTAATAGTCTTTTTTTGTCATATGCTTCTAACGTTAACCTCTTTTTGTACATTTAAGCGAAGGTCTTGGGCAAGTTTTCTTCAACTACTTTAATTTAATGATCATTTGCGCTACGTCAATATGGGGTGATCAAAGTTATCCTACAAGACGATTCAGGGCTTCCTGATATTTTTTTCTTGAGTTTTCTACAATTTCCGGAGGCAATGCCGGTGCCGGCGGCTTCTGATTCCAGTTGATGGAAAGAAGATAGTTGCGTAAAAACTGTTTGTCGAAACTTTTTTGTGACCGGCCTTCCTGATAATCATCCGCCGGCCAGAAGCGCGAGGAATCAGGCGTCAGCAGTTCGTCTATGATAATTAATTCTTTGCCTATCAAACCGAATTCCATCTTGGTATCAGCGATAATCATCCCGGCTTTTAAGGCGATAGCCGCCGCCCTTTCGTAAATAGCCAGAGAAATCTTTATCACTTTATCCGTCAGTTCTGCCCCGATAAGATTTTCCATTTCGTTCCGGCTAATCGGAGAATCGTGTTCTCCTTCAGGAGCTTTGGTTGTCGGCGTGAAAATAGCTTCGGGCAACCTGGACGAATCCCGCAGTCCATCCGGCAATCTGATACCGGAAACCGTTTTATTATTTTGATAGTCATTCCAGCCGGAACCGCTGAGATAACCGCGGACAATACACTCCACGGGCAGAGGCGTGGCTTTTTTCACCAGCATACTGCGACCTTCCAGATCATTACGATAAGGCGCACATTCTTCCGGATAGTCGGCCGGATTGGTGGAAATAATATGATTGTCGATAATGTCCTTCATTTTATCAAACCAGAAAGCGGACATTTGATTAAGAATAATACCTTTACCGGGCACGGGATCGTTCATGATGACGTCAAAAGCGGAA
>CAYZLL010000233.1:0-441 GCA_964479225.1 uncultured Smithella sp. | reverse complement strand
TAATCTTTCACGGAATAGATATCGCGGACTTTTCCCCGGCCAATCAGGTTCAGCCCTTGGAAATCTGTTTTTTGAATACTTTTTGTCATAAAGATGAACTCCTGTTAATGGAAGAATGGATTGTGTTTTTTTTCATGGCCGATCGTCGAACTGGGCATTCTGCCGTAATTGTGTCCGGGCATTACTTTTGTATCATCCGGTAATTTAAAAAGCTTCTCTGTTACGGCTTTATGCAATGTTTCCCAAGAGCCGCCCGGCAAATCCGTTCTGCCCACGGCTTCGACAAAAAGCGTATCTCCGGTAAAAACGTAGCCCGGAGAATATAGACAAATTCCACCGGGAGAATGTCCCGGCGTATGAATCACCTGGAGTTCAACATTGCCCACGGAAATGACATCTCCCTCTTTTACCAGAATGTCGGCAGGCGGTGATGCCTTTGCT
>CAYZLL010000232.1:0-2916 GCA_964479225.1 uncultured Smithella sp. | reverse complement strand
GCATGGAACCGAAGCCGCCGACAGCCAGAGGCGTTACCGCCGCTTCTGTTCCGCCGGTAATCATTACATCAGCATCCCCGCAGACAATGGTTTTGTAAGCGTCACCGATGGCCGATGTTCCTGCCGCGCAGGCAGTCACGGCACAATTGATGGGTCCTTTGGCTCCAAATTTTATGGAAACGTGACCGGAGGCCAGATTGGCCAGAATGGCCGGAACGGCAAAGGGTGAAATTTTGCGGGGGCCGCTCTCCAGCAGACTTTTGAATTCTTCTTCGATCGTGGCCAGGCCGCCGATGGCGGAGCCGATAATCACGCCGGTTCGTTCGGCAAATTCAGAAGTGATGGCAAGTTTTGCGTCAGCCATCGCCATTTCCGCCGCGGCGAGAGCATAAAGAATGAAGGCATCGTAACGACGGACTTCCTGTTTGCTGACATATTGAAGGGGATCGAAATTTTTTATTTCACCGGCTATTCTGGTTTTATAAGCACTGCTGTCGAACTTTGTAATCGGGCCGATGCCTGATTTACCCGCGATGGCATTCTCCCACGATTCATTGACTGAATTTCCCAGGGGAGTCAAGGCACCGAGACCTGTTACAACAACGCGCCTTTTCATTGGCAAAAATCCTTAAGGCTTTTATTGAACGCCTTTCTTTCTGAGGAAATCGACGACATCTTGAATGGTTGCAATCTTTTCCAGTTCTTCATCAGCGATCTCTATGTCAAAAGCCTCTTCCATTTCCATGAGGAGCTCGACGATATCCAGAGAATCCGCCCCTAAATCGTCAATAAAAGATGCTTCCAAAACACATTCTTCCTGGGTTACATCCAACTGCTCCATAACTATTTTAATGACTTTTTCTTCTAACGTCATGAAAATCCTCCCGAAATCATTAACAGCCCCGAAAATACGGTCATTGGCTATTTTCCTAAGTTTTTTAAAGCAGATAGCTGCTCTTTCAGGCTTGTTGATATGCAATCAGGTTAAAGATACTTCCCCTCACCGATGTACATAAAAGCCTGAAGATGATGATTATGACTTTAATGATGCTCTAGTCATTTTTTTCAGCTTTTCTGTATTCCCTGCCCCTGTAAGTTTCACAGGTGGGGCAGATGCGATGAGGCATCTTGGGTTCATTGCACTGCGGGCATAATGACATAGAAGGTGGTGTAAGAAAATCGTTTGCCCTTCTCTGATTACGTCTGGTTTTAGAATGTCTCTTTACTGGATTTGGCATAAAAATTATCCTTTTTCTCTTTTATTTTTTTATTACAATATTTTTCAACACGGCCAGCCGGCTATCCACAGCTTCCGTATGGCAATTGCAGGACGAAATATTCAAATTGGTCCCGCACTGCTGACACAGGCCTCTGCATTCTTCCTGGCAAAGGGCCTTAATCGGTATCTGCAAAATGATCTGCTCACAGATGATCGGCGTGAGATCAATAAAATCGCCGCTGTAGTAACCGATCTCCAGTTCCTCCGGTTTGAGCTCCATCTCTCCGGCCGTCTCGGCTTTTGCCGGCACCAACGTGTAAGCGAAATCGCTGCCGATGGTCAGCTTTGCATCTTCCAGGCAACGGCTACAGGAAATATCGATCAGTGCGGAAAACGTTCCTTTGATAAAAACGGTTCCTGAAGATTTTGTAATCAGACAACCGACATCCACCTTATCCAGAGTGAAATCAGGAAGCTCGTCTTCCGGAAAGCAGTCCTTAAACCAGGCTTCCCCCTCGGAGAAAACGAGGTGTTGTCCCTCTTCCGGAATCAAAAAAACGTTAATTTTCAAAGAATTAGCCATAAAGCCTGCCGCCCGAAAATACCGGTCACGTATTTTAACCCGCGAAGTTAATTATAAAAATCCGGCGTTGTCAAGAACAATTTGCATGACAGGATCTCACATTAAACAATTAAATTTTATCTGTTTTTTGACCATCAGCACAATTCTGTCCGGCTTGTCCATTCATAAATATTCAAGACACTTGACAAAATTACATGATCCACCCTATAAGAGCGGAAAAACATAAGGAAAACGTAATGGAAAAAATAAGAACCCGCTTCGCTCCCTCACCGACAGGATTTCTGCATATCGGCGGAGCGAGAACAGCCCTTTTCAACTGGCTTTATGCCCGCCATCACGGCGGCGAATTTGTTTTACGGATCGAAGACACAGATCAGCAGCGCTCCACCGAAGAATCAACCAAAGCCATCCTTGATGCAATGACCTGGCTGGGACTAAGCTGGGACGATGGCCCGTATTTTCAGGCGCAGCGTGTTGAACTGCATCGCGACATGGTTCAGAAACTGATCCGGGAAGACAAGGCCTACTACTGCACCTGTACGCCGGAAGAACTGGAAGCGAAAAGAAAACAGGCGCTGGCAACAGGTCAAAAGCCCAAATATGACGGCACCTGCCGCGACAAAAAACTGACCAAATCGGCCAACAGCGTTGTGCGTTTTCGCTCCAAACAGGATGGTTCAACCGTTGTTGAAGATCTGATCAAGGGCAACATTGTCTTCAATAACGAAGAACTCGATGATTTGATTATCGAGCGGGGTGACGGTTATCCCACGTACAATTTTGCGGTGGTTATCGACGATGCCCTGATGAATATCACCCATGTCATTCGCGGGGATGATCACGTCAACAACACCCCCCGTCAGATTCTTCTTTATCAAGCACTGGGTTTTGATATTCCTAAATTTGCGCATGTCCCTATGATCCTAGGAAGCGATAAAACCCGCCTGAGCAAGCGCCACGGAGCGACCTCCGTCATGGCTTACAAAGAAATGGGTTATCTACCGGAAGCGCTCGTCAATTATCTAGTGCGCCTTGGCTGGGCTTATGGCGATCAGGAAATATTTTCCCTGCAACAACTGATTGAGTTTTTCAGCATGGAAGCCGTGGGTAAATC
>CAYZLL010000231.1:0-2933 GCA_964479225.1 uncultured Smithella sp. | reverse complement strand
AATGGATACGTTGTCCTTGATATTCTTCAATGCCTTTTTGGGTATCTTGCCCAGTTTGTGCATGGCCTCGCAAGCCAGGATTTCCACATCCAGCCATTTTTGATACTTATTCTCCTGACTCCATATATTGGTCATGATTTCGCGGGAATATCTTGGTATCACTTTTTGCTCCTTAATTGTTATTCTGAACGGAGTAAGTTCTATTATGAGTTCCACTCATCCGTCAAGAATTAAATATCAATTCTTTTGCGATTGACAAATGCATATAACGGACATATGAGCATTCTATAATAAGGAAGTAAACGCATGCCTGAATCACCCACCATAGATCAATACACGCCTCTGGAAGAATTATTCAACAGCATCACTCACGGAATCGGCGCATTAGTGAGCATCGCGGGATTGGTCCTGCTGATTGTTTTCTCCAGTCAATACGGAAATTTGAATCATATAATAAGCTGTTCCATCTTCGGAATCACCCTGGTTTTACTCTATACGGCATCCACGCTTTATCACAGTTTCCGGAAACCGAATTTGAAAAAAATCTTCAAGATTATGGACCATGCCTGCATCTATCTTTTAATTGCCGGAACCTATACGCCATTTTTACTGGTCACGTTGCGGGGATCCGTCGGATGGATGATGTTCGCGATGGTCTGGTCTTTAGCCGTCTTCGGCGTTTTATTCAAAATATTTTTCATTCATCGATTTAAGATTATCTCAACGGTTGCTTATATTTTCATGGGTTGGATTATTATTTTTGCCATGAAACCTCTTCTTCACACTTTACCCGGTGGTGGTTTGGCGCTGCTCATTTGTGGTGGACTGGCCTACACCTTGGGCACTGTTTTTTATGCCTGGGAAAAAATTCCCTTCAATCACGCCATCTGGCATTTGTTTGTTCTCGCCGGGAGTGCCTGTCATTTCTTTGCCGTTTTGCTTTATGTCATCCCGTTAAATACTTAAACAAATCAGACATTTTTATACTCTTAAATGCTTCTTGAATTATCATTTTTAAAATGTTAGAAGCAGCATACTATAAAAAATCAACTGTGGAGCTAAATATGCGTAAATACTCATTATCTTTATTTTTATCGGCAATTATTTTACTGACCGCCACAACCCTGTGGGCAAAAGATAAATACACGGTAACCATTTTACCCTTTTCTGTGCATAGTGCTGAAAATATTGATTATGTGAAACAGGGCATAGAGGTCATGCTCGCCTCACGGATTGCGGCTTCCGATAAAATCAGCCTTACAGACAAAAACGTCGTGCTGGCCGAAATCAAGAAATCCGGCATCAAAGAGATATCTGTGAATCATGTGCAGACTTTGGGTAAAAGTTTAAACGCGGACTACGTGGTTTGGGGAAGCATCACTAAAATCGGCAACAGTGTCAGCATCGACAGTAAACTTGTTCATATCGCCGGGATCAAATCCGACGTCAATCTTTTTACTCAGGCACAAAATCTGGATGAGGTTATGCCTAAAGTAAATGATTTTTCTCAAAATATCCTGCAACACATTCTTGGCAACGCACCGCAAGCGGTGTCCGTGCCGGCAGTTGCGGAAAGCACCGGTTCCACGAAAGCAACACCGCCACCGGCAACAGAAACAACCTCTCGTGAATCACAAATTATCGCCAACATGAAAGCCGGGGGTAAGAAAGGAGGCACCTTGACTTCTGTCATCAATGCCGAATTTATTAATGCCGTCGAACCGTTTAATCGCAAAGAATTCTGGATGAGTCAGAAAATTCCCACAGAGTTCAAGGGAATGGATATCGGCGATGTCAACAACGACCGCTCAAATGAAGTGGTTGTCATAGACAGAAACACCGTTTATATCTATCAAAAAGCGGAAAACGAATTGAAATTATTAGAGAAAATCAAGGGAAAATCTTATAGCAATTATCTGGCCGTGGATGTTGCTGATATCAATAAAAACGGCGTTAAAGAAATCATTGTCACATCACTCAACGATACCCTACTGGATTCTTTCGTCCTGGAATTTAAAGAAGGCAAATACTCCATCATCTCGTCAAACATCCGCTGGTTTTTACGCGTCATTGAAACATCATCCGGCACGCCTTTGTTATTGGGCCAGGATTACGGCGCAAATAAACCTTTTGACACGCCAATTTACGAGATGGTTTGGAAAGACGGCAAGTACGTTTCCGATCAAAAGATGAAGATACCTCTGGGTTTATCTATTTATGGTTTGACTATTGACGATCTGGGAATGGGCGGCAAAGAAAAAATCTTTGCGTTGAATGAGCTGGATTATCTGTACATTGTTGAAGAAACGAACAAGTCTTTAGGCCGTCTTACTTCTTTCGGCTTTGTCGGTGAAGAGCTGGTATGGAAAAGCGATGAGGTTTATGGCGGCAGTAATAATTATTTTGAAAACATCGATAAGAAAAATCCCGGAGACAGGGAAAAAAGCGCTTATGTCAATTTGCGCATTCTCGCCTATGACACCAACAAAGACGGGAAAAAAGAGCTGATCATCGTTAAAAATTTATCTTCTGTTGGACGTATTTTCAAAAATTTCAAGCTTTTTACATCCTGTGAAATATACAATCTGCAATGGGACGGCATCGGAATGGCAGAAAACTGGCGTACCAAGAAAATTAACGGGTACGTCGCCGATTATTCCCTGAAAGACGTGGATAACGACGGTCAGCCGGAAATTGTGCTGGCTCTTAATTTAAATGTCGGCGTCTCCTTCAAAGAAAAAAGCGTTATCGTGATTTACGAACTGGAAGGGGCACAATAATTATTGACAAACGCTCTACTCTTAGATATAGCCTCCCCGGCAAGGTTCATTGATATTGATGATTGATACAGAGGCGGTGTAGCTCAGTTGGTCAGAGCATACGGCTCATATCCGTAGTGTCCCTGGTTCAAATCCAGGCACCGCCACCATATT
>CAYZLL010000230.1:1595-2940 GCA_964479225.1 uncultured Smithella sp. | reverse complement strand
GGCAAGATTTTCCGAGGACGCCTGGGAGTATTCCATCGATTTCTGGCAGCGTTGGATTCTTTTTATGGATACCATGCGTAAGCGCGGCAACAATATGCTGGAGCATTATCAGCAGGGTATGCCGCCGCTGCTGGATTATCAATATGAGGTGGTGCTGGACGCGAGCAAGCTCCCCCGCCCGGTTAACTACGCTTTGCTTTACATCACACATCCGGAAGGAAAAGAACCGAAACCGCGGAAAAGACCGGTTCTGGTCATCGATCCGCGAGCCGGTCACGGACCGGGGATTGGCGGATTTAAGAAGGACTCGGAAGTCGGTATGGCGCTGGAGGAAGGGCATCCGGTTTATTTTGCTTCGTTTACTCCTGAGCCTTTTCCGGATCAGACCATGGAAGATGTCGAACAGGCCGAGATCCATTTTCTGGAAGAAATAAAAAAACGCCATCCGGACCGGGACTTCCCCATTATTTACGGAAACTGTCAGGCGGGCTGGGCGGTGGCCATGCTCGGAGCCGATCGTCCTGATGTGACGGGACCGATTGTCATCAACGGCGCGCCCATGTCTTACTGGGCCGGAGGCGACGGCATCAATCCGATGCGCCTGAGCGGCGGCCTGACCGGCGGCGCCTGGGCAACCAGTTTTATGTGTGACCTTGGCGGAGGGCTGTTTGACGGCGCTTATCTTGTCGATAACTTTGAACGGCTCAACCCGGCCAACACGCTCTGGAAAAAAGACTACAACCTGTTTTCCAAAATTGACACTGAACAGGAACGATATCTCGAATTTGAACGCTGGTGGACGGGATTTTACCTGATGAATGAGGAAGAAATCCTTTGGATTGTGAGAAATCTTTTCATCGGCAACAAGCTGGAGAAGGGCGTCCTGGATATCGGCCACAATCACCGGATTGACATGAGAAACATGAAAGATCCGCTGGTGATTTTTGCCTCCAGCGGCGACAACATCACGCCGCCGCAGCAGGCCCTGCACTGGATATCGGAAGTGTACCCGACAACGGATGATCTGGTAAAGGCCGGCCAGCGGATTATCTATCTGCTGCACAGACACATCGGCCACCTCGGGATTTTTGTGTCCGCTTCTGTGGCCCGCCGTGAACACCGCGCGATTATCGAACATGTCGAACGGATGCAGAAACTCAAGCCGGGCCTTTATGAGATGATTATCGAAGGCGAGACCGGCGAGCGCGATTCGATCAAAGAACAGTTTCGCGTCCGCTTTGAAAAAAGAGAAATCAAGGATGTCACCTGTCCGATTCCAAAGTCTGAGTTCGATAAGATGAACCGCCTGTCCGTGGCCAACGAAAATCTTTATCTGGCGTTCGGC
>CAYZLL010000230.1:0-1495 GCA_964479225.1 uncultured Smithella sp. | reverse complement strand
CGGGCGATGAGTATCAACAGGAAACCTTCATGATGATGATCGAATGATCCTGAATCGTACCTTATCAAAACAGGCAAGATGCAAGTCCGGGCTTTATGCGTAAAATCATCATTTCTATTCTTCTGGTTCTGACATTATTTTGTTCTGTCGCGATGAGTGTCACGGCAGCAGACTGGTTTAGTCAGGCCCGGGCATTGTGGAATGATGATCAGGGCAAATTCACCAATCCCAAAAAAGCCATTGAATATCTAACCAGCGCCATTCAATTACAGCCGAATGATGCCGCCGCGTACAACAGCAGGGGGAATGCTTATGCCGACCTCCGTCAGTACCGGCGCGCCATCGAAGATTACAATCAGGCCATTCGTCTGAAACCCGACTATGCTTACGCCCTCATTAATCGGGCCGACGCGCATTACGGTCTGGGCCGGTATCAGCGTACGGTTGAAGACTGTACGGAAGCGCTGCGCTGGAAACCGGACAGTCCGATTGCCTTCAGCAACCGGGGGAAGGCTTACGCTCAATTAAAAAACTACACCTTGGCCATAAAGGATTTTAATGAAGCCCTTCGTCTGAAACCGGATTACGCCGATGCCTTCAACAACCGCGCGTTTGCTTATTTGTTGCAGGGCAATCACCATCTCGGCTGCTCTGACGCGCAAAAGGCCTGTGACCTGGGGCTCTGTAAAGTTCTGCAATGGGCTAAAAGCAAGGGAAAGTGCGTGCCGGGGAAACCCGGGCCGCCGGCCAAAGAAGAGGAAAAAATTACCCCGCACCATGCGCCCGTTCCCATCATTCCGGAAAAGAAAACGCCCCTGCCTCTGAAAAATTTCACATCTCCTTCGATAGAAGAACAAAGCCCCCGGGAACTTAAAAAGATAAAAGGGATTGAGTTATTGAACGGAAAGATTATCGAAGGACAGATTGTCAGCCTGAATGCCGAAACCGTCAGCATCCGCACTCGGGACGGTGCGATCCTATCTTTTTCATTTTCCAGAGAAGTTTACAGGTTTGTTAAGTAATGAGAAGCTGAAAATATGGCACAAATCAAAAGGGCTTCAAAAAAAGAATTGTTCGGATGGGCAATGTTTGATTTTGCCAACTCGTCCTATACAACCGTCATCATTACCGTTGTTTTCTGCATCATCTTTCCCCGGATCATTGTCGGCGACGGCCCCGAATACCGTACCGGCAATCTCCTCTGGAGCATCGCCCTGTCCATCAGCTATCTGGTGGTCCTGCTTTCCGCGCCGCTCTTTGGCGCGATCATGGATTATTCCGGAGCAAAAAAGAAATTTCTCCTCGGCAGCTACCTGCTCACAATTGTTGCCACGGCGGCTCTGTATTTTGTTAGTCCCGGAGATATCGTTTGGGGAATGCTGCTGATTATTCTTTCCAATATCGGTTTTTCGTACAGCGAAGCTTTTGTTTCCAGTTTTCTGCCGGGCCTCGGCCCGCCGGAGGATCTGGGTAAAATTTCCGGCTATGCCTGGGG
>CAYZLL010000229.1:0-2962 GCA_964479225.1 uncultured Smithella sp. | reverse complement strand
GTTCTGACGCTTAAATACATTTCGCCAAAAGGCTGACCAAATGGCCACGTTCAATATCGACCATTCCAGCATCCATACCATCATTTTTGATTTTGACGGAACGCTGGCAAAGTTAAACATCGATTTTCAGGAAATGCGCAACGCGATTATGGCAGTTGTCTTATCCCACGGCCTTTCCAAGGACGAAATCCATACCCGCTTTGTTCTGGAAACGATTGACAGCGCCTTTGCCATCCTTCTGCAGCGTTCGGAAAAGCAGGCCCGCCAGTTCTTGAATGAAGCAAATACCATTATTGAAAATATTGAAATAGAGGCGGCTGCCCAAGGTGAGTTGTTCGCAGACACGAAAGCATTACTGGCGTACTTACAATCCAAGGATTTTTCCTACGGCATCATCACCAGAAACTGCGCCAAAGCCGTGAAAATTGTTTTCCCCGAGATTCTTGCGTTCTGCCCGATTGTCATCTGCCGCGATGATGTCAATCACGTTAAACCGCACCCGGAACATATCCGTCTGGCAATGACCAGACTCGGTTCTTCAGCCTCCGACACATTGATGATTGGCGATCATCCTATCGATATTAAGACCGGACGCAACGCCGGAACAAAAACCTGCGGCGTTCTGACCGGACGCTGCATGGAAATCGATTTTATTGAAGCAGGCGCTGATATCATTCTTCCTCGCGCGGCAGATTTATTGCGTATTATAAAATAACTTTTCAAAAAGATGTTTTTCATTTATAAAATGCGCAAGCGGATTCCGTGAAATTGCCGTTAATCAAGATTATCCATCATCAAGGAGAAATGAAATTGTTCAATCCCCATGTCTTTAGAGAGTACGATGTTAGAGGAGTCGTTGACAATGACTTAAATGAAGATTTTGTTTTCAATCTGGGCCGGGCGATAGGGACTTACGCAGCACGTCACAGGGTAAAAAATATGACCGTCGGGCGCGATTGTCGTTTAAGTTCCGATTCCTATCATAATTTTCTTATCCAGGGCCTCAATGCGGCAGGCATCAACACCATTGATATCGGACTTTGCGCGACGCCTATCCTCTACTTCTCCATCCGTCATCTGCATGTCGGGGGTGGTGTTATGATCACCGGCAGTCACAATCCGCCGGAATTTAACGGCTTCAAGATTTGCGTCGGACACAGCACGATCTACGGAGAGCAGATTCAGGAACTGAGAAAAATCATGGAGAGCGGTCAATACGCCAAAGGGATTTCCAAAGCCCGGCAGAAAGACATATCCGCAGATTATGAAAATTATCTTTTCAAGAGAATCAAAATAAAAAAGAAAATCAAAATCGTCGTGGACGCCGGGAATGGTGTCGGGGGACATTTCGCCGTTCCCCTGCTCCAGCGTTACGGCTGTGAAATTATTCCCATCAACTGCGATCCCGACGGTAATTTTCCCAAACATTTTCCTGATCCGACCGTGGAAGAAAATCTGACGGATTTGATCAAATTGGTCCGTAAAAAGAAAGCTGATCTGGGAATTGCTTTCGATGGCGATGCCGATCGATTGGGTGTCATCAGCGACAAAGGTGAAATTTTATGGGGTGACAAATTGCTGCTGCTCTTCGCCCGTCATATTCTCAGAAAAAAGCCCGGATCCACCATCATTGGTGAAGTAAAATGTTCGCAGGTTCTGTACGATGACATCAGGAAACACTCCGGCAACGCCCTGATGTGGAAAGCGGGACATTCGCTTATTAAAGCGAAAATGAAAGAGGAAAGAGCCGCTCTGGGCGGAGAAATGAGCGGGCACTTCTTTTTTGCCGACCGTTATTTAGGTTATGATGACGCCATTTACGCGGCGCTCAGACTTCTGGAAATCATTTCCCAGACAGGCCTGAAAATCAGCGAATTATTTGCCGATGTCCCCAAAACCTGTTCCACCCCTGAAATAAGGGTTGACTGTCCGGACGACAAAAAAGCTCAAGTCGTCAAAAGAATCAAAAAGCATTTTCAGAATACGCCGGGCATTGTGGAAATTGACGGGATACGCATACCGTTCGCCAACGGGTGGGCACTGGTGCGCTCTTCCAACACGCAACCGGTCATCGTTTTACGCTTTGAAGCGACAACGCAAAAAAGTCTGAAGAAAATCCGTGATGAAGTTGAGCCCCTGCTGGCTTTAAAATAAGTTACTTCCCGGACGGATAACCTTGCGGATTGTTGGATTGCCATAGCCATGTATCAGCACACATGGCGGATATGTTCCGTTTTGCTTTCCATCCCAGAAGTTTTTTTGCAAGGGCAATGTCTGCATAGCAGGACGCTATGTCACCCGGACGACGGGCGGCAATGCGATACGGTATTTTTTTTCCGGATACCCCTGCGAAAGTTTTAATCATTTCCATAACAGAATATCCGCGGCCGGTACCCAGATTGATCATCATCGGCTTTTGTGTTGATTTTTTCAAAGCCAACTTTTCTATTTTTTTCAGCGCGGCGACATGGCCTTCCACCAGGTCCATAACGTGGATGTAATCACGCACACCGGTACCGTCAATCGTGGGATAGTCCTGCCCGAACACATTCATGTGCCTGCGGCGTCCTACCGCCACCTGACTGATAAAAGGCATCAGGTTATTGGGCATTCCTTGCGGATCTTCTCCGATCAAACCGCTTTGATGCGCTCCGACCGGATTGAAATAACGCAGGATCATCATTTTCCAGCCGGGATCGGCCGCATAAATATCCTGAAGAATATTCTCAATGATCAGCTTCGTACGGGCATAAGGATTGGTGGGCGCGGCAGGCGTATCTTCCTTGATGGGAATGACAGACGCCTCACCGTAGATGGAAGCAGATGAACTGAAGATAAGGCTTTTAACGCCGTGTTGCGACATAACAGAAAACAGAGAAACCGAGCCGTCAATGTTGTTTTCATAATAACGAAGCGGTTGCTCAACGGATTCCCCGACGGCTTTCAAACCGGCAAAATGGAT
>CAYZLL010000228.1:0-3044 GCA_964479225.1 uncultured Smithella sp. | reverse complement strand
TTTTCTCCGTCCAGAATGAAGATAACCGGAGCAAGGCTCAAAAACTATTTCCCGAAAGTACCATTTTAATTTGTGATGTAGAAAACAGTGAAAGTATCGGTCAGTTGGGTGCTTACTTTCAGAACAACAACCTCCGGCTTGCCGGTTTTCTCCATTCCATTGCATTTGCCAATTACAGCGAAGGACTCAAGCCGTTTCACGAAACCAAAGTTGAAGATTATCTACAGGCGACCAATATCTCCTGCTTTTCACTGGTGGCCATCGCCAACGCTTTAAAAAATTCTTTTGAAGAAGACGCTTCCATCGTCACCATTTCCATCAGCAACACCCGCGCGACGGCCTACGGTTATATGGGGCCGATCAAGGCCGCTCTGGATGCGACGGTGGCGTTTCTGGCCAAATCTTTATCCGAAATCTCCAAAGTCCGTGTCAATGCCGTGTGCGCCGGACCTTTAAAAACATCCGCCTCCGCCGGCATTCCGGGATACGTTAACAACTACCTTTTTGCCGAGCAATTGACTCTCCGGAAAGCCGCGCTCAAAACTGAAGAAGTCGCCAAAACGGCCATCTTTCTGCTCTCGCCGGTTGCGGGCGGGATCAATGCCACCGGCATCGTAGTGGATGCGGGAATGTCCTGCAATTATTTTGATCAGGATATCGTCAACAAGGCAATGCGTTAATCGAAAAGGAAATATCAAAAATGGCTGTGCCGCTTATATCCATTGTCGGTAAATCCAATTCCGGCAAAACGACCCTGGTGGAAAAACTGATTCCCGAACTCATCAATAGGGGATACCGCGTCGCCACCATCAAGCACAACAAGCACGGCTTTGACATCGACCATGAAGGCAAGGACAGTTGGCGGCACAAAAAAGCCGGTGCCTGCACAACGGTGATTGCCTGTCCCACACGGGTAGCTTTGATTGAAGATATTGATCACGATCATTCGCTGGGTGAAATAAGAGATAACTACATCAAAGACGCCGATGTGATTCTTGCCGAAGGTTACAAGGGCAATCCCTTTCCGAAAATTGAAGTTTTCCGTTCAGAATTGAAACGCGAATTATTATGCGGCAAAGAAGACAATCTGCTGGCTCTCGCTTCCGATATAAACCTGGATGCCGGTGTGCCCTGCTTCGATATCAACGATATAAAAAGCATCGCTGATTTGATAGAGAATAAGTTTTTAAAATAAAAGTCTCGGCTGAAATTCTATGCTTTATTACTAATACCTACTTATCGACAATATTGAACAGTCATTTGAATTGATGATAACTATTCGAAAGGTGCAACAAATAAGCTGAAGCGTTGAGATCGGTTGTTTTTATTTAGAAAAATTTATGCAATCTATCTTGATTGCACTTAACGCACATTTCCTTATAAATTTTTGTGAATCTTAAATGTACTCATCATATCATTAAGTTTTACATCATTACCTGCAGAATCCGTTATCTTTGGCTGTTTCTAAAAAAATACATATTCCCAATTCACATGCTTTTTGCAAATCACGGCAACCAAGTTCGTTCTTGCCAGACTCAAAATATGCAGTACCTCTGTTGATGTAGGCATTGGCGTCCTGAGGTTTTTGGCGTATTACTTCGTCATAGTCCGATAACGTGTATTGATACTGATCAAGTTTTGAGTAAACAAATCCCCTGATATTGTAGAATTCGGCATAATTAGGATTCAGTCGGATTGCTTCATTAAAGTCTTCTATGGCAAGCTGATACTGGCCAAGTTTAGAGTGCGTAATGCCCCTGTTGTAGAAAACAAAAGAATAATAAGGATTCAAACTGATCGCTTTATTAAAGTCTTTGATAGCCAAATGACACTGGTCAAGATTATCATACTCAAGACCTCGGAAATAGTATGCGAAATAATTATCCTTAGTTATCTTCAAAGTATGACTGAAAAGAGTAACACCATTTTTCCAATAGCTACATTGTTTCCAAGTGAAAACTGACATAATAACTAAGACTGTTAAACCTAACGGAAATAAAATCCCTCTATGCGCGTCTTCTCTGAAGAACAAATGAGTCCCCCATGCTAGCATAATGGCAATACCTATAGATGGAAGATATGTGTAGCGGTCTGCCATTGCTTGTCCGCCCACCTGTATCAACCCGATGACTGGAATTAGCGTTCCCAGGTACCAAGCCCAACCTACGAATAGAAACGGAAATTTCTTAATAGAAAAAATAACAACAATGGTAATAACAATCAGAATTAAGCAAGAACCCAAAACTTGCGCTAGTGGAAATGATAATTCATAAGGATAAATGATGGTTAGATTAATCGGCCAGAAAATTTTCCCTAAATAAGAAGTATAAGAAATAGCGGCATTCTGAAGACGTACAAAAAAAGAAAGATTATTCAGTGGAATGATCAATCGTGCTATATTTTGGGCCCAGAAAGTAATAATGCATGAAACTATTGTTAAAAAAATAAAAGGCATTTTTTCCCACAAAAGATTACCGATTAAATTACGGCGGCTTTTGTCTTGATTGGATAGTGCCGTCTGCCAGCGCTTTAGTGGCCAGAGATCCAGAATAAGCAGGACAAATGGCAAAGTAACAAGCATCGGCTTGGACATCAGCGCTAAAGCAAATAATACTAAACAAAGAAGATATTTGGACAGTTTTAAGCCCTCAACATAGCAAGCGTAACTGTAGATACTTGCCATGCCAAAAAACATACTCAAAACATCTTTTCGCAGAGTTGCCCAAGCCACGGATTCAACTCTTAAGGGATGCAGCGCGAAGAAAGCCGCGGCAAAAGCCGCGGGCCAGATATTATTTGTTGTCTTATTTAGAAACAGGAACAAAAAAATAACGGCTCCAATATGGAGTATCAAATTGACAATATGATGACCGGACGGGTTTGCTCCAAACAAGCTCCAATCCAAAGCATGAGAGAGCATGGTCACGGGATGCCAGTGACCATTGACAACAGCTGTAAACGCCCATAAAGCACTTTCAGAATTAAAACCTGATTTAATATAATTATTTTCTGTAATGTGTTCTGGGTCATCAAGCCGGATAAAA
>CAYZLL010000227.1:0-3084 GCA_964479225.1 uncultured Smithella sp. | reverse complement strand
CGGACATCCAGTACGATCAGCTTCGGATTTTTCAAATTGGCCAAAAGCCAGTCGGTAGAAACGATGGGTTCTATGTCGCGGGTCTGGCCGGTGAGCGGAAATATAATTATAAGTAACAGGCAAAAGAATATTCCGGATATAATATTTTTTTTCATATTCCACCTCCTGGCTTAAACTTGTTTTTTTGCGTAACTTTCAAAATTTAAATAAAGTATATCATACTTATCAGAAAAAGAACCATTGAATATTCAATGATTACCATGTTCAGAAACAGCTATGATAATGCTGTTTTTTTGCTCAGATCATCCTCTGAAAACTCGAACAACAGTTTATGCTCAACCGGCCATTTGGGGAAAATTTTCTTCAGGTATTTTGCCGCCATTCTGCTTGCTTCGGTGATTATTAAAAATTTAGAACACGGAAGGGCAATCGGTGCTTGACAGATTTTGACCAATTATTGTAGTCATTGCACCGTGGAATGAAGAGCGAATCAATTCAACCCGAGGAGTTAAAATTGGATAAAGCAACCCTGACCTATAAAGGCCGCACCGTCGATTTTCCGATTATTGAAAGTGCTGAAGGAGAAAAGGCAATTGACATTTCCTCTCTCAGGCAGTCAACCGATCTCATTACATTGGATGTTGGTTTTCAGAATACCGGATCATGCATGTCCGCGATTACCTATATTGACGGCGATAAAGGCATTTTACGTTATCGCGGCATTCCGATCGAAGAGCTTGCTGAAAAGGCCAGCTTTTCAGAAGTAGCCTATTTGTTGATTTACGGCAATCTCCCGAACAAGGAGCAACAAAGTATTTTTTCTCAGCGACTTACGCAAAACTCCATGATGCATGAGGAAATGCTGCGTTTCTTCGACGGCTTTCCGCCCACGGCCCATCCGATGGCCATCCTGGTGACGATGGTCAATGCATTGTCGGTTTATTACACGGATTATTATATACAGGATTTTCAGCCGGAAACGTTCGATATCATGGCTGCTTCTCTGCTGTCCAGAATACGCACAATTGCCGCTTACTCGTACAAACACAGCATTGGAGAACCGCATGTCTATCCCAAGCGTGATTTGAAATATGCTTCGAATTTTTTATACATGATGTTCGACAGTCCCATTAATCCTTATGTGCCGGATCCGTATATCGAACGAGCGCTCTCCGTACTGATGATTCTGCACGCCGACCACGAACAGAATTGCAGCACCTCCACCGTCAGACTGGTCGGATCCAGCATGGTCAATCTCTACGCGTCCATCTGCGCCGGCATCTGTGCGCTTTGGGGCCCTCTCCATGGCGGTGCCAACCAGAAAGTGATCGAAATGCTCGAAGAAATCAGAAAAGACAATATAACGATTAAGCAGTGCATCGAATCGGCCAAAGACAAAAACAGCAAATTCCGTCTTTTCGGATTCGGCCACCGGATTTATAAAAATTACGATCCAAGATCCCTGATATTGAAAAATTTCTGCCAAACGATTTTCAAGAAATTCAACTACCAGGACACGCTCATCAATATTGCCATGGAACTGGAAGAGGCGGCCCTGAAAGACGACTTTTTTATCGAGCGTAAATTATATCCGAATGTCGATTTTTACAGCGGCATTCTTTACCGGATGATCGGCATTCCGACCAATATGTTCACCGTTATGTTTGCCATCGGAAGGCTGCCGGGCATGATTGCCCAGTGGAAAGAAATGCACGATTCCGTGCCCTTGAAAATCGGGAGACCCCGCCAGATTTACACCGGCAGTCATCTTCGACATTACATCCCCATGGATGAACGCTAAAGGGCGTCGTTTTCCGCTTTTATGTGTTCATGACTGTCGCGCCGAGCACGAAGATGATGGCCTCCGTTTTGATTGCTCATCGTTCCGCAAATCCGTTCGTGTGCCGTCCGTCCGGATATTTTCCGGCCCGTGTTTTATGACGATCACCCTGTACGGACGGCGGCTATTTATTTTATCTGACGATCGATCTCGTTGATCAGCGTCTGGGTCTGGTCCGGCAGAAGTGCGAACCCCATATCCTTTTTGAATATGATGTTCATTTGCTGATCGATAATCACATAAACGCGTTTGGAAATCGGCAGCAGCCAGTGGCCCGCGTCATATGTTTTGGCGATTCTGCCTTTTTCATCCACCAGAAGGGTCATATTGTTTAAACCGTGTTTGGCGATGAATTTGCGGTGCGATTCCGCCGAATCCCGGGAAAGGCCGAGGATTTTAATCTTTCTGGCTTCATATTTTTCAATGTTTTGTTGAAACTCAACAAATTGCTTTGTTCAAAGCTTTGTATCGTCTTTGGCGTAAAAGGCAAGCACCACACCTTTATAATCTTTGAGAACATCGCTCAGTTTCCATAATTTGCCGTCCTGATCGGCAAGCGAAAAGTCAGGTGCTACCTGGCTGGAAGTGGAAGGCGTTGTTTTGACATCCGTTCCTGCATACGCCGATATTACGAAAAGAAAAAGGAAAATAAATAATGTCGAAATGCGTCGCATATTAGATCCTCCTGTAGAAAAATGATGCGGCGGGCAGTTTTTAGGAAAAACAGCCTGCCATTGATTTTAGGAACAATTAATCATCAAACGCCATTTTGGTTTTCCAAACTTCCCAGACCTTGCCCACCAGATCGGGACCGGGTTTGAGTGTTTGTTTGCCGGGTTTCCAGCCGGAAGGTGTGGCTTCGGCACCCTTTGTCTTGCGGACGAGCTGGAAGGCCTGAATCTGACGGATACTTTCCATGACGTTACGTCCGACCGGCGGAGTCAGTACTTCAAAACCCTGAATGATGCCGTCGGGGTCGATGATGAACCGGCCGCGGGCTTCCACGCCGGCATCCTGAAGGTAAACGCCAAAGACGTCACCGACTTTGCCGCCGCCATCGGAGAGCATGGGGAAGGGGACTCCGCCTTTGACCATCTTGGAAAGTTCATGATCGTCCCACATCTTGTGCACAAAGACGCTGTCCACACTCATGGACAAAACCTCAACATCCAATTTCTTGAATTCGGGATATTTCTCGGCGACCGCCGAGATTTCGGTTGCTCAGACGAATGTGAAATCTCCGG
>CAYZLL010000226.1:0-3109 GCA_964479225.1 uncultured Smithella sp. | reverse complement strand
GCGGCATTGCCGACGGCCGCGGCCTTGCGGCCGCTCTCGCTTTAGGGGCGGAAGGAGTCGCCATGGGTACCCGTTTGATGACGACCAGGGAGAGTCCGCTGCACGCGCAATACAAGGCACTGGCCGTAAAGAAGGATGTCTATGACACACTTTTCTCCAAACGTTTCGACGGCATCCTCTGCCGGGTCATGAAGACCGACGCGGCCAAAAAAGCGATCAAAAACGGTTTGAATTTGCCTGCCGCGTTTTTCAATTCCCGGGACATTGCCAGACAGATCAACCAGCCTTATTGGAAATTGTTTATCGGCGTTATGTTTTCGGGGATGTCCAACGCCATCCAATTGGCCTACATGGCAAATGCTTTCCAAGCGATTCGGATTGCTACCGAAGACGGGGATACAGTAACAGGCGTGCTTCCGGTCGGTCAGGTTCAGGGATTAGTTCATGACGTGCCGACGGTGGCGGAACTCTTTGCCCGCATGGATGCCGAAGCCAAAGCAGTCAGCGGAAGACTGGCCCAAAAAGTGTAAGCCGAAGGCGTGAAACCCTGCAAAACGGCGAGTGCCCGGTCCGTCTATGAAGGTTTGGGATTTTCAAACTTCTCGAAGGCATAAACGGGAATATTGAACGAGTGCAGACTCGTTAAATTATGTCTATGTGCAATATAGTGATCTATATTTTTGATGATTTCACTTTGTGTGTTGATAAACTCCACTCCCGCCTCGTACCATTTGTCTTCAAAGATGCTTTTGATCCATTTTATTTTTGCGGTGGCTATGATCTTTTGGCTCAGATTCTTTAACTTGAAATCGATTTTAAGAATGGTATCGATGGGCAGAAATCTATTCCCTCTGATTTTAGCGCCGGACAGGGAGATATCTTCGCTCAGATTAAAGAAAACATGTTCTTCAGAGAGATTGGCTTCGTCATCGATCACGGTTGTGGTAATTTCGTTAAATTCCTTTAATCGTACCGAGTGTCGTCTTTCGTTCATACTGACATTCCTTGTGTTCACACGGTCAAAGATTATTACGTTCATTACCCCGATTCAAATACTCCTGGTGTAAGAATGAAAAGTGTCCTTTTTTGTGGAAAGAGTTGTGGCGCTCCGAAGAGCGCCACAACTTCAAAGTTTAGTTCTTGTGCGTCAGCATGTAGTCACCCACATTGCCGTCAATCCATTTCCATGATGTCCCTTCACCGGTATTGTTGGCGACTTTGAAATCAAGTTTGGCCTGATGCGTCTCGTCAATAACGATCGTGTTCTTGGAAGGACGCAGAATGGGGAAGAGATGCGGAAAATCAGATCCGGAAATGCTCAAACGGATTCGATGGCCTTTCTTGAAGACATTGGTTGCCGGCCAGATTTCGACCACATACTGATAAAGCGTGTCTTCGGCAATCGGACTCGGGTTCTTTTCAGAGTAAGAGTAGAAGGGATCGAAAGCCTTGTAGTTGGGATCCACCTGTGTCGGATTAGCCGGATTGTACGGACGGAAAGCGGCGCTGAGCCAACCGGAAGTAATATTTCTGGCCCGACCGTTGAGGAATACATCGTTGACTTCAATGACCCACTGGACATCTTTTCTGTCGGCCATCCCCAGAATGGCATTATCGTCAGCGCCAACATTGAACTGTGACTTCATCTGCGCCATAAATGAATCGATGGCGGCCTGTGTTGCCGGAGCGGTGAATTTTGTTTTCGCCCAGAAGGTGAGCTTCAGTGGACCGGAAATTTCCGTATCACTGGCTAACGGTTCTGTCGTAAAGGTCAAAACGCCTGTTTCATCGTTGCGTTCATCCTCCCACGGAAGCAACGGATCCAAATCAATTTTCATCACATATTTCGATATGTTTGTAACCGCAGTCAACGGCGAAAAACCAAACCAGCGCTGGGCGGAGCGGGACGTCAGGCCGTTGAGCGACTCTGGACTGTGATAAAGAACAGGGTCGGCCTTTGGCTTTTTAACGCCAAAAATATAATTATTATAATCAGTGCCTGTCACGTTGGGCACCAGTTTGTAATTGTTGGACGCATTGGCTAAACCGAACCAGTCACCAAAAATAAGAGAAGGTCTGGCCTTGGAAAGATAGTAGGTTTGATTGGAGAGCCGTGTAAGGGGCCAGGACTTTTCCGCACGCCATTTTTCCGCTCCCATAACATAAAGAAGGACGGGGAACTGCTGCATAAAGGGATCCTGTTTGCCCTTGATTCTCCAGTCCATCCAGCGGCGGAGAACATCCCAGGTGAAAAGGGAATTTTTTCCCATCAAACCAAGACCGTTGACACCCGGATACATGAAAGCCGCATCAATGTGATACCAGGGCCCCACGATCATACTCTTGTCGCCGGGAGCATGGTTCTTCAGACCGTATTCCCAATTCATCAAAGAACCCCTTTCAAAAATATCGAACCAGCCTGTCGCTGTAAAGACGGGAAGTTTGCTGGGAATAACACCACCGCCGACCTGAGCCGGCATCCCGGCAAAATGCCAGCCGCCAGCGGGTTTGTCCGGCCAGTAAATCATGGGGGACTTCGTTTCGTACCAGTCGTTCTTCTTCAATTGAGCCGGATTCATGATCCACTGCAGGGGGACGCCAAGTTGATTGAAATGCTGTCCCCAAATCTTGAACGCGTTTTCAACATCCGTCATATTGAAGCCGGACGCAGAAGCGCCGCCGAGTAACAAATCGGGGGGGAAAATGCTGATCATATCCGTTAGAACGATCCAGATCGCCATGAATTCCAGGTCGAAATTGCCGCCGTGCATAACGATATCTTTCCAGACGTCGTTATAGGCGGACATGGGCGCAATGGCTTTCAGGTGGACAGGACTATCATTGGCATCTTTTTCAACCAGGCCGGCTGCGAGGTACTGAATAATCCCCATGTAGGAACCGCCGACCATGCCGACCTTGCCATCGGACCAGGGCTGGGAGGGTATCCACTTGTCGATCAGATACGCAACATCGTATGCTTCGATGGGGCTGAGTGGATCCCAGACGCCCTCGGCGGAGCCGGTGCCGCGCATGTCCAGAACCACGATATTGTAATCGTAGGGCAGGAAACCTATCACACTGAACATGGTGCCGATGATATCACGGTGAT
>CAYZLL010000225.1:0-3130 GCA_964479225.1 uncultured Smithella sp. | reverse complement strand
ACCCATCCCAAAGAACTGACTCCGGAGATGAGTGCCGCGTGCATTCGTCTGGCCGACGCCGGCATTCCGCTGGGCAGCCAAACCGTTCTGCTGGCCAATGTCAACGATGATGTGGCCACCATGACCAGACTGGTACGCGGCCAGTTGCAGATCAGGGTTCGTCCTTATTATTTGTATCAGTGCGACCCCATTCCCGGTTCCTCCCATTTCCGGACACCGGTCAACAAGGGATTGGAAATTATTCAGGGCCTGCGCGGCCATACCACCGGTTACGCCGTGCCGACCTATGTTGTTGACGCGCCCGGCGGCGGCGGCAAGATTCCCTTGCTTCCTGAATACGCCATTGGATGGGAAAACGGCGACCTGCTGCTGCGCAATTACGAAGGCAATACGTTCCGCTACCCCGACAATCACGCCAAGTTGAAAGATATACATTAACCGGCAGAATCTTATGACAGGGGTAGATAAATTAACCGTGAGTCGCGCAAGCAAGAAACTCCATATCGGTCTAACCTATGATCTTCGTGACGACTACCTGAAAGAAGGTTACGGTCTCGAAGAAACCGCTGAGTTCGATCTTCCCGACACCATCGCAGCCCTTGAAAAGGTAATCTTAGACAACGGCTATCAGACCGACCGGATTGGCAACATTAAGGCGTTGACCCGCCGGCTGGCCAAAGGTGATCGTTGGGATCTGGTATTTAACATTGCGGAAGGTCTGTACGGTTTTGGCCGCGAGGCGCAGGTACCCGCCCTTCTGGAAGCCTATGACATCCCCTACACTTTTTCCGATCCTCTGGGAAACGCTCTTACGCTGCACAAAGGTTTTACCAAACAGATTCTGCGTGATCTGGGAATACCCACGCCGGATTTTGTCTTGGTTAATCGTGTTCAAGATATTGAGCGCGTTAGTCTTCCCTTTCCACTTTTTGCCAAGCCGGTGGCCGAAGGAACGGGCAAGGGCATCACGGCGTTTTCCAAAATAACCTCCCGTAAAAATCTGCAGAAAATCTGCAAACAGCTTCTCAAGACTTTTCAGCAGCCTGTGCTGGTGGAAACCTATCTCCCCGGACGGGAATTCACTGTCGGAATTCTGGGTACTGGCAGGGATGCACGCGCGCTGGGAGCAATGGAAGTCATTTTGAGACCCGATGCGGAAAAAAATGCCTACTCTTATGAAAACAAAGAACACTACGAAAGGCTGGTTCAATACGCGCTGGTCAGCGATGAGGAAGCCCAAAAAGCGATGGAAATTTCCCTGATGGCCTGGCGAGCGCTGGATTTAAGAGATGCCGGACGAATTGATTTGCGCTCCAACATCCACGGCGTTCCCCATTTTATGGAAGTCAATGCCCTGGCCGGACTCAATCCTGTGCGTTCAGACCTGCCCATCTTATGCGGCAAAATAGGAATGAGCTATCATAAATTAATCAGCGCCATCATTAAATCAGCCCTGAAACGCGCGAAAAAATAATCATTCATAAAGATCGGTGAAATATCCTGATGAAAAAAATTGTGATTTTACACAGCGATATTGCATCGGACGCCTCAGAAGATGAACGGGATTGTCTTGTGCAGGCCCAAGCAATCGCTGAAGCCCTGCGCATGCTGAATTATGAACCTGCTCTTTTACCCTTTGAACTCAATCTGAACAACACCTTTACCATGCTGCAGTCCTTGAAGCCGCTCGTCGTTTTCAATATTGTAGAGACGCTTGATTCCAAAGGTAGTCTGATTCATTTTGCTCCCGCTGTGCTCGATGCTCTGCGGATTCCTTACACAGGTTGCCCGACGCAAGCCATCTATCACACATCCAACAAGCCGATGGCCAAGAAAATCATGCACCATGCCGGCATTGCGACACCGGACTGGATTGAACAGGACGGTTTCAGTTTGCAACAGGAAAACGCCAAATATTTTTTAATCAAGTCTTCCTGGGAACACGCCTCGATCGGACTTGATGAAAATTCGCTCATCACCTATACAGACAAAACAAGCATATTAAAAGAAATGAAGCTCCGCGAAACAAAACTGGGCGGTTCCTGCTACGCCGAAGCCTACGTTGAGGGACGCGAATTCAATGTCGCCCTGATGTCGGACAAGGCCGGAGCAAGGATATTGCCGATAGCCGAAATGCTTTTTCAGGATTACGCTCCCGATAAACTGAAAATTGTTGATTACAAAGCCAAATGGGACGCGGATTCCTTTGAGTACAACAACACGATCCGCAGCTTTGACTTTCAAGACGACGATTCCCTGTTAATAGCGTCTTTAAAAGAAATTTCTCTGCAGTGCTGGAATGTTTTTGGTTTGCGCGGATACGCACGCGTGGATTTTCGCGTTGACAACACCGGCAATCCCTGGGTGCTGGAAATCAACACGAATCCCTGCCTGTCACCGGACGCCGGTTTTGCCGCGGCGCTGGAACAGGCCAATATAAAGTATCAAGAAGCAATTGGTTTGATGGTTGATAATGCTTTGAAATAATAACGATGCAGCGTGTTTTATGAAAACTTGTACCTTTCGTCAGCAAATACAGCCCTCCGATATTGAAGTCATTGCCGGTATTGTTGAATCGAGCGGTTTCTTTTCCGATGAGGAAATAGAGATAGCGATTCAACTGGCTGAAGAAAAAATGGACCAGAAAGAGGCCAGCTCGTACCGGTTTTTATTTGCCGAAGATGATCATCGCGTTCTTGGATACACCTGCTATGGCCTCATTCCGGCGACTTCTTTCAGCTATGACATTTACTGGATTGTTGTCGCCAACGATTTGCAGGGACAGGGACTGGGAAAGCTGCTGATGGCTGCAACGGAAAAACTGATTGGCTCAAGCGGCGGGAAGCAAATCTATGCCGAAACATCCTCCCGCGATCAGTACAGCCCCACCCGTAAATTCTATGAATCATGTGGTTACCGTCAGGAAGCTTTTTTAAAGAATTTTTACTCAGAAGGTGACGGAAAAATTATTTACGCTAAAGTCCTTAAATAATAGGTATTAATATTTTTTTACCTATTCTCAGTCGTTTTAATCCTTGCAATTTTCCTGATAATTCGCTAGAGCTCTGCCAGAAATTTGATTGTTTTTTCAACATTGATTTGATGTGGAACGCAAGGAGGTTTGTCCCAT
>CAYZLL010000224.1:0-3151 GCA_964479225.1 uncultured Smithella sp. | reverse complement strand
AAGATCTGGCAACCTATAATGAAAAACAGACGCCGAAAACGACGGAGAAAGACAGCCTCAACTGGTGGAAAAACAAACCCAAATATGTTGCCAGCTTCCTGCGTTCCATGTATGGAACAGGCATGACGCTTGATGAAGCGTATAACGCGCTTCCCAAGATCGATGATGGCGCCAATCATTCCTGGCTGCAGATTTTCGATCAGATGTACAAGGGCAAGTTCACCGGCTTCTTTGCCTGGGGCATGAACCCGGCCTGTTCCGGCGCTCATTCCAATAAGGTTCGTCAGGCCATGACGAAAGTTGACTGGATGGTCAATGTCAATTTATTCGATAACGAAACCGGTTCTTTCTGGCGCGGTCCGGGAATGGATCCGGCAAAAATCAAGACAGAAGTTTTCATGCTGCCCTGTGCTTCTTCCGTTGAAAAAGAAGGCAGTATCGCCAACAGCGGACGCCTGCAGCAGTGGCGTTATAAAGCCATTCCTTATTACGGCGATTCCAAGCCGGATGGCGATATCATGAGCGAACTCTTCTTTAAGGTGAAAGAACTTTATCAGAAGCAGGGCGGTCCCAATGCTGCGGCCATCACGAAAATGACCTGGCCTTACGGCAAGCATGTCGGCAAGGAATTCCATTATGAACCCCGCACAGTAGCAGCAGAAATCAACGGCTACTTCCTGGAAGCTAAAACAGTGGAAAACCCCACCAAGAAGGGCGAATTCAAGGAATTCAAGAAAGGCGATCTGGTTCCGACTTTTGCCTGGTTGCAGGATGACGGTTCCACCTCATCGGGCTGCTGGGTCTATTGCGGCTCCGTGGGTGAAAAAGGAATTCTGCCCATGCGTCGCGGTCAGGCCGATCCGACAGGTCTGGGCCTCTATTCCGAATGGGCATGGTCCTGGCCGGTCAACCGTCGCATTATTTACAACGGCGCTTCGGTTGACTTAAACGGCAAGCCCTGGGATTCGACACGTGCTGTCATTACCTGGGATGCCAAAGAAGAAAAATGGAAAGGCGATGTTCCCGATGGAGCCGGCAACCCCGGCAAGGGTCGTCCGCCTTTCATCATGAAACCGGACGGCGTGGCTTCTCTGTATGGTCCCGGTCTGGCTGATGGTCCTTTCCCCGAGCATTACGAACCTCTGGAATGCCCGGTCGAAAAGAATCTTATGTCACCACAGAAGAGCAATCCGGTTATTAAGCGGTTTGATAAGAAGGGTGTCGGCTCCGATATGGATGTGTATTCCGGCGTCGGAACTTGCGATCCCCGCTTCCCGTTCATTTGCGCAACTTACCGTGTCAGCGAACACTGGCAGACAGGCGTTCTGACCCGCTGGTGTCCGTGGCTGGCAGAAATGCAGCCCGGCATGTTCGTGGAAATGAGTGAGGAACTGGCGAAGATGAGAGGTATTAAAACCGGTGATAAATGTACGGTGAGTTCTGCGCGCGGCCAAGTGATATGTACAGCCATTGTAACGCCCCGCTTTAAGCCTTTCAATATTGATGGCAATGAAATTCATGAAGTCGGCATTCCCTGGCATTTCGGTTGGATTACAACCAAAGACCGGAAATACGATGCCAAAGACAAGAAAGCGGAGGTATTCACCACCGGCGATGCGGCCAACCTTTTGACGCCGACCATCGGTGATGCCAATACCATGATTCCGGAGAGCAAAGCCTTCATGGTGAATGTTGTAAAGGGGGTGAAGTAAAATGTCAGAGAAAATTAAATTATACGATGCTTCGAAATGTACAGCGTGCCGCGGTTGCCAGTTGGCCTGCAAGCAGTGGAATGGACTGAAAGCCGGTCAGACGGAACACAAAGGCACATATCAGAATCCGCCTACTTTGCAGCATAACACTTATATGATTATTCATTTCCAGGATTATGTGGCTCCCGAAGGTGGTGTGAAATGGCTGTTCCGAAAAGAAGCCTGCATGCACTGCACGACGGCCGCCTGTGTGACGGTTTGCCCCAGCGGCGCTCTTTATTACAATAAAGAATTCGGCACCGTGGGCATGGATCGGGAGAAATGCATCGGTTGCAAGGAATGCATGTCGGCCTGTCCGTTTGAAGTGCCCAAATATGACAAGGAGACGGAAAAGGTTCACAAGTGTGACATGTGTGAAACCAGAATTTCCAACAACATGAATCCGGCCTGTGTCAAGGCCTGTCCCACCGGCGCCCTCAAATGGGTGGATAAGGAAGAGGCCGTGAAAATGGCCGAAGCCCGTATTCAGAAACTGGGTGGTGACGCCAATATTTACGGCGATAAGTTTGTCGGCGGCACGCACATGATGTATGTTCTGCCTGAAAAGGCTGAAGTTTATGATGGAATTCAAAAAGACCCGAAAGTTCCTGTGACGATTTCATTGTGGAAAAACATCTTGAAACCGCTGAGCCTGTTAGGTGCGGGCGGTGTAATCGGCGGATCGATACTCCATTACTTTATTCATGGTCCGCACAAACCCCATCCGGAACACTATGAAGAACCAAAGAAACAGGGAGGTGCATAAAATGAAAAATAAAATGGTAGTTGTGACATCAGGATACGAAAGATTTGTGCACTGGATGCTGGCCATCTCCTGTCTGACGCTGTGCTACACCGGAATGGGCATCATGTTCAAAGAACTCAACTTTTTGGGCGTTATTTTCGGCGGATTGAAAGGACTGGTGACCGTTCATGATTTTATGGCCGTGATTTTTGCCATATCCCTGGTCTTGGCTATAGCGATGTGGTGGAAAGAAGCGGGCATATTTGTTTTCCCGGAAGATTGGGAATGGATTAAAGCCGCGGGCGGATACCTGTGGCATCTGGATCATGTACCGGAGACCGGTAAATACAATCCGGGCCAGAAGGCCTTCTTCCTGACCGTGGCGTTATGTGGATTGCTCATGGTCTGTACGGGCTTTTTCATGTGGTATCCGGAGAAACTGGGATCAGCCTTGATGGACTGGGTTTATGTGTTGCATGTGCTGGGTTTTGTGGTGATCTTCGCGTTCTTCTTTGTTCACCTGTATCTGGGCACGATCGGTAATCCCGGTTCTGTATCCGCGATGATCAGCGGGAAGATGGAGCTGCCGGTATTAAGAATGCTGCATCCGAAATGGGTCAAAGAGATGGAGCACGAAGGCAAACTGATGATTGCC
>CAYZLL010000223.1:0-3157 GCA_964479225.1 uncultured Smithella sp. | reverse complement strand
AGTGCACTGAAATTTGATGGTCGAATTATCCCCGAGGCGAAGCCGAGCGGGATAAATGTGGGTCTAATTCCCCGCCCCTTGGGGCGGGGTTGTTCATACAACAGGATAAAAATATGTGTGGAAGATTTGTAATGGTAACTGATTTGAAGAATATCCAGAAGCATTTCAATGTTCAGGAATTATCCTGCCAATACCAGCCCAGTTGGAATATAGCACCGGGTCAGTTCATACCTGCAATCATCCATCATGACGGTAAAAATCTATTGGTTTGTTTCAGGTGGGGGTTGATTCCGTCTTGGTCCAAAGATCCGTCGGTTGCCAACAAACTGATTAATGCCCGCTCGGAAACCGTTCATCAAAAACCAAGCTTTCGTGCTGCCTTCAAAAAGAGGCGGTGCCTGATTGTCGCCGATGGCTTTTACGAGTGGAAAAAAGAAGGCAACAAAAAAATGCCGCTGTATTATTATCTGAAGTCAGGGCGGCCTTTCGGATTTGCGGGACTTTATGAAACGTGGCTGTCACCGGACAAGAAGGAAATCAATACCTGCACCATTATTACCACTGCCGCCAATGAGCTGATTGCCCCGGTGCATGACCGCATGCCGGTTATTTTATCCGGTGATCAGGAAAGAGCCTGGCTGGGAAGTAATGCGTCTGATGTTGCTGCTTTGAAATCTATTTTAAAGCCGTATCCTGCCGAAGAGATGGATTCCAGACCGGGAATCGGACCACACCAGGATATTTTTTCAAAGTAAAAAAAGGAGCCGAAAGACAGAGACTTCCGGCTCCTGAAAGGTAAAAATATTTTACAATCCGAGCATGCCGGTTCTCAGTTTTTCGTTCTTGTGTGAGGGTTTATCAATAATCCAAATGCCGAAAAGGGCGGATTTGAAATCAAGTCCATCCACCTTGGCGATGAATTTGCCATTCTTGGAAAAGCTGGTTCCGGTACCTTTCACATAAACGATATCAAAAACATCCCCGACATTGAACTTCGCGGAAAAAGCGGATAAGGCAACGTCAATTTTGGGTTGCAATGGTTTGGTGTTCCCGTTCGTCGTTCTTTCAAACCCTTCCTGACAGGCTTCTTTGAATAATTTGGCGGTAATCAGGCTGGAAACGATCTTGATTTGAATGGCCATGCTTTCGTCCTGGCTCATTATTTTTTTATAATCACTGCTCTTTTCTTTCAGATACAGCCCGGCCACATAGATATCTTTGAAAAATTTTTCCCTGATACCCGTGCCGTTCAATATCAACGTTGAATCGCCTGCTTTTAAGGTTTCTGCCATGTTAACACCGCCGATCGTTTTGGCCTGTATGGAAGCTGCAAAAACAAATAATGAAACTAAAACCAGTAATCCTATTTTTTTGTACATCAGAATCCTCCTCAGTGAATTTTTAAATCGCATCGAGCCTTTCCTCAATTGGCGGACAAGCCCTGAACGATTTTGTCGGTTTAATTGATCGAGTTATTTTTGTGAGGCGAAGTATAGGAAACGCGTTCCTGAATGTCAAGAAAAACCCGTCAACAAATCTGTCAACATATGGTAAAAGTATGGCAAGCAAATTGTTTAGAACCCGTCAACCCGACTGTTTTGAATTCCTGATCCATTATTTTTTACGAACTCTTTAATATCTTACCCCTTAAACTCAAAACAATTTCTTTCATGGGAACGTTCTTGCCTGCCGCTTCCATTCCTTTCTTGACAATCACGGGCATTCCCGAACAACAGGGCACTTCCATGACCGCTACCGTCACACTCTTGATGCCCGCAGTTTTGAAAATGTCGGCGAATTTTTGCACGTACTCCTGGACATCGTCGAACTTCGGGCAGCCCATCATGACGACCTTCCCCTTCATCAGGTCTCGATGCAGTGTGGGAAAGGCAACAGCCGTGCAGTCCGCAAGGACCAGCAGGTCGGCGCCTTTCAGGAAGGGGGCGCTGGCCGGGATCAGTTTAATCTGAATCGGCCAGTGGGTGAGGGCGGAATCTTCCGGTATGCTCTCAAAGTGCTTCGGCTTATTAGCCGCTTCGCAGGCCGACGGTTTCTCAAAAATCTGGATGTGTGCCGAGGGACAGCCGCAGGGCATGGTCTCCGGTTCCTTTTCTTTTTTCGCCAGATGCTTTTTAACTTCCTCTTCATCGAACGGAGACGCTTCGCGTTCGACGATGCGCAAGGCGTCCGTCGGACATTCGCCGATGCAGGCGCCCAGACCGTCGCAGAAGGTTTCCGAAACAACACGGGCCTTGCCGTCGATGATTTGCAGCGCGCCTTCGGCGCAGCCGGTCACGCAATTTCCGCAGCCGTTACACAGTTCTTCATCAATCTCGATAATTTTTCTCAATATTTTTCCCATAACTCACCTTTATAAAATAGTCATATTACAATCTTAATCATAAGAATTTTCTGATGTTTATTTCAGATCCTCAGGCATCGATCTCCAGATCGGATACCGGTTTTGACACACAGGGGTAAATGAATCCTTCCGCTTTTTCTTCGTCAGACAATTCATTTTCACTCATTTCCACCTTGCCCTTGTTCAATTTCGTTTTGCATGTTCCGCAGACGCCCGACCGGCAGGCGTAATCAATTTCCACGCCATTGACTTCCGCGAGCTCCAGCAGCGAGGCTTCACCGGCCGTCGCAATGGATTTGCCCGAGCGAACGAAATTTACCTGAAAACTGACTGTTTTCGGAACATCAACCGGAGCGCTCGCCACCGTCTGACTTTCCGGAGCAGGCGGTTTCGGCACATCGCGAGCCTCGACTTTCTCTCCTCGCGCCACCCGCGCTCCACCAAAACTTTCGGTGTGCAAATTGGCCAGCGGGAATCCCAGTTTCCTCAGCGTTTCCTTCACCGCTTCCATAAACGGTGGCGGACCGCACATGAAGATATGCCTATCGAGAAGATCCGGCGTGAACAGTTTCAGCATTTTCTCATCACAGCGGCCGGTGAGACCGGTCCACGAATCGGCGCCGGTCACGCGGCTTGTGCAGGTCACGCACACGCGGATGCCGCTATGACGCGACGACATCCAGTTAAGTTCGTTACGGAAGATGATATCGCGCGGAGACTTGGCGGAGACCAGCAGATGGGCGTCCACATCGGCGGCTGTGTCCACGATCCAGCGGAGCATGGACATGACCGGCG
>CAYZLL010000222.1:0-3159 GCA_964479225.1 uncultured Smithella sp. | reverse complement strand
TTCCCGCGTTCTCCTGGCGGGAATCCAGGAATAAATAACTGGATACCAGCCTTCGCTGGTATGACAAGATTGTCGTAGCTGGAGCAGGGATATTTCCTGCTCCGCAATGTCCTGGTTCAAGAAGCTTGAACCAGCAATCGACAGACGGATGAGATGTTTGGCCGGGTTAAGGTCAGTCGGGGATATTTTCTATTTGATTTTTTCCCGCGGCCATGTTACACGTAAATCACGTGCAATTAAGGGGGATTTGCCTTGAAACAAAATATCACCATCAGCCTTGATAAGGACTTGATCCGTGCAGGCAAGATGATTGCAGCACAGCAAGGGACGTCGCTGAATCGCATGTTGCGCCTGGAACTCGAAAGAATCATCCGCAATGCGAAGCAATACGATATGGCGAAACAGAAGGCAATCGCCACGATGAAGGCGGGTTTTAATTCCGGTATGGATCGGTACCCTGCAAGAGATGTGCTTCATGAAAGATAAGATATTTGTTGATACTAATATCCTCGTTTATGCGCATGATTTGAGTGCCGGAGATCGCCATACCAGGGCTTTCGCCGTCATTGAAAGCCTGTGGGAGGCGCAAACGGGAGTTATCAGTACGCAGGTGCTTCAGGAGTTTTATATTACCGTAACGCGCAAGATGAAGAATCCCTTGAAACCGGCTGAAGCGAGAGAAATTATTCGAAATTACCTTGCATGGCCAATACAGAATAATGATCCGGAGATGACGATCCGGGCTTCTGAAATCGAGGAAAAGAACGGTATTTCTTTTTGGGACGCGCTGATTGTTGTCGCTGCGCTTAGACTGGAAGCGAAAAAAATAATTTCGGAAGATCTGAATAACGGACAGATCATCGAAGGCATACTGATTGAAAATCCGTTGTTGTAGGAAACCTGCTAAAAGCAGGGGATTAGGCTGAAGGAAGTACAGGTTCACGGTTCAGGGTTCAAAGGTTCAACGGTTAAAGAAAGTGCTACGTTCAATGTTCTACGTTCAAGGTTCAAAAAAGACAGATTTAAGATTTAAGTAGTTAAGATTTAAGTACAATTGTGTCATTCCGGCATGGGTTTAGCCGGAATCCAGGAATAATAAACTGGATGCCGGCCTGCGCCGGCATGACGAGGTTCAATCAGTAGTACGGGTCAGACCCGTTGAATGGGCGAACAGACGCGAACCTGAATAACCTAAATACCCTAAAGGGCACCATGGGGTCACTATAGGGTTCGCACTACCGCGTCATTCCCGCGTTCTCCTGGCCGGCCATGGTGCCCCTATAGTGCCCTTTAGGGTATTCAGGGTAAATCCACTCCCACCTCGTCATTCCCCGGCTCGACCGGGGAATCCAGGAAAGAAATACTGGATACCAGCCTTCGTAACCTAAAGGTCATCTACGACTGGTATGACAAGATTGTCGTAGCTGGAGCGGGATGTTTCCTGCTCAAAAATGATGGTCATTCCGGCATGGTTCTAGCCGGAATCCAGGAATAAAAAACTGGATACCAGCCTTCGCTGGTATGACAAGATTCAGGCTGCAAGCTTGAACCAGCAAGAGAGTTTATAAAAGGTTGACACGCAGTAGTGCGTCTGTTATCGTATTTCGGCAAAGTGTAATCATTTTCAGGAGGGCGATATGGTAAGAACACAGATACAGTTGCCGGAGGAACAAGTAACGTTTTTGAAAAAAATTTCTGCTGCACGACATGAATCAATGGCTGAAATTATCAGGCAAGCTATTGATTTATTATATAAGTCTACACAAGAGCGGGGAAGTGAACGGTGCCGGAGACAGGCAATCGCGGCCGCTGGTCGTTTCCGGTCAGGGGCTAAGGACCTGGCAGCCGCGCATGATTCCTATCTGGCGGATATTTACGGACGATGAGTATTTTTATTGATACATCCGGTTTCATAGCCATGTTGGACGCAGACGATGCGTTTCACGCAATTGCGGCTAAAACATGGACAGACATTTTAACATCTCAAGAAATACTTGTGACAACCAATTATGTTCTGGTGGAAACGTGTGCACTTGTACAGCATCGGTTTGGGTCGCAGGCTGTAAAATTATTTCAGGAAGATGTCGTGCCTGTTTTATCTATACATTGGATTGACAAAACAATGCATCATGCCGCGATAAGTGTAATGCTTTCCAGCGGGAGAAAAAAATTAAGTCTTGTTGACTGCGTGAGTTTTGCTGTCATGAGGCTTTTGGGGATCACAACGGTATTTACCTTTGACAAACATTTTAAGGAACAAGAATTCAACTGTATTCCCACATAGAAAATCTTGTAGCTGGAGCAGGGATGGTTCCTGCTCAGAAATAATGGTCATTCCGGCATGGTCTTGGCCGGAATCCAGGAATAAAAAACTGGATACCAGCTTTCGCTGGTATGACAAGATTCAAGCTGCAAGCTTGAACCAACGAGAAAAACGGATTTATGTGGGGTGATTATGGGTGCTTGCAGGTAATTTCCCAAAATGGTAAGATTCCTCCAAAAGGTTGACCCCTTAAACGAGAACAGAAAAGGAGTTTTTCATGTTAAACACCATCAAAGTCAGTTTATCCCGGCAAGAAATCATTGTCGCTGTAAAGTCCATGAACAAAAGGGACCGGGATGACTTTCTGGAGGAATTGCTCGCAACAACCTCCCCTGAATACCTGAAAAGCATTGAGGATGCCCGGACAGACTATAAAGCCGGCCGTGTTAAAACGCATCATGAGGTATTCGGGCGTTGAAATATCGGCTGGTATATACACAAAAAGCCGTCAGAGACATTGACAGACTTGACTCTGGTGTCAAAACCCGCATCGGTACGACCATCCTCCGCTTCAAAGACAATCCGCTCCAATACGCCGAACGCCTGACTAACCCGGAACTCGGCGGCTACCGTTTCCGCATCGGCGATTATCGTGTGATCTTCGACATAGAGGGCAACGATATTGTCGTGCTTCGCGTCGGCCACCGCAAAGAAATCTATAAAAGAAAATAAGAAAAAACCGGGGTCACCATACTGGTTTTATCGGGTGTAGCTGGAGCAGGGATGTTTCCTGCTCCGAAATGTTTCGATTCAAGCTGCAACGGGCTGTTGCCCAAATTACTTTTATAAGTTCATCCTTCAATGTATTGATACCTGAATGCAAGCGCAAAACAGAA
>CAYZLL010000221.1:0-3206 GCA_964479225.1 uncultured Smithella sp. | reverse complement strand
GTTATTCACCAGCACCTGTATATGTTTATGGCGATCCGTGATTGCTTGCACAGCGTCGCTGGTCTGCGCATGATCAGCAACGTCAAATTGACAGATTTCTCCATCGCCGCCAGCGGACCGCACCAGTTGGAGTGTCTCCTGAGCCGCTGTTTCATTGGATTTAAAATTGATGATCACAAAATATCCGGTTTTGGCCAGTTCCACGGCCGTGGCGCGGCCGATGCCGCGACTGGCGCCGGTAATGATCGCTGTTTTATTTTCATTCATATTCTTGTCTCCTTCAAGATTCCTGTTCATCGTCATTCAGGCGCATGGCCTGAAGCGTGGCGGTCGCCAGTATTTGCTCTCCGCTCTTCACCGTTCCTTCCACCACGCCATAATTGTCAAAAGAGTATTTGCTTTCCAGCAAAATGATTAGATATGTGCCCACCGGTATTTTCTCAACATTGAATTCAGCGTTTTTGATACCGACCAGCCATCCTTTTACTCCGGACTCTCCCCGCTGTGTTCTCTTGTAACCTTCTACAATAGCCGCGGTTTGCGCAATCGCTTCAATCAAGACCAGCGAGCTGGCCGCTTCGCCGTCACAAAGGGGCCATTCAGGATTCACCGTCGCGGAGCTGACAGCGGTCATTTCCTGGATGTCCAGAATGCCCGTAACGATTTTTATTTTTTCCCGATGCGGGATTAAACTGTTAATATCGATATTCAGCATAAGTCCTATTGATTCTTTGTCCGTAAGCTACTGAAAAAAAGGTTTAGAAGTCAACAAGAAATATGATGCTTGCTGATAATTAAGTGCATTTTTTCTTTTTTTACGGTAAATAATCGAAAAATCTGAGTGAGTGATATGAAAATGACCGTTATTGAAAAAGATCCCTTTATCCTTGCCTGTAAAAAAATTCTCACACCTTCTAAAACGGTATGTGAAAAAGATTTTACCTTATCCGGATATACTTACGGCGATGTGTTTGCCCTGGCTGCCGGTCTGCAAAAAACGCTGTCACGCTACAGCGGTGAAAAAAATCTCTGTCTTTGCACAACGAACAAGGCGGTTACCGCTGCCTGCATTTTGGCGGCGCTTGCCGGCGCGTGCAAGTTAATCCTGCCTTATTCTTTTTCCGCTCATGCCATTCAGGAGATGCGTGACGCGACCGGTTTTAATTTCGCGATTGCCGATCAACCGGAAGAAATGCCGGACGGCGTGGAAGTAATTACACCCGTGCCTGCCATCGCAGAAGATCTGTGTTCTGCAAAGATCATTGATCCGGACGACCATTTTTTGCGCCTTTTTACCGGCGGCTCAACGGGCAAGCCGAAAGTCTGGTCCAAATCACCCCGTAATTTACTGACAGAGGCTTTTTATATCAGGGACAAGTTTGCCCTGTCGGAAAAAGATATTTTTGTGGCCACGGTTCCGCCTTACCATATTTACGGCCTGTTATTTTCTATCGTGGTCCCGTTTGTTTCCCGCGCGCGGATTCTGCCGGATATTTACACCTTTCCGCAGGAAATCATTTCCACCATCAACAAAAACAAAGCATCTGTTTTAGTCAGTGTGCCCATCCATTACCGTGTGCTGAAAGTGGAGGGCCTGTCTGTTCCCTCGCTGCGATACGCCTTTTCTTCCGCCGGTGTCCTGGATCGGTCAGACGGATTGCATTTTCTGGACAAAACAGGCATGGGGATAACGGAAATATATGGTTCCACGGAAACCGGCGGCATTGCCTCACGTTGTGTCAGCCAAAACACCGACAGATGGCAGGCTTTTGACATTGTCTCCTGGAGGCTGAAAGAAAGCCGGCTCTGTGTCCAATCGGATTTCACATCACCGGAAATGGAAAGAGATGCAGATGGCTTTTGCCTGACCGGTGATGAAGCCCGCGAAGAAGAGAAGAACAGTTTTGTGTTGATGGGCAGGGCTGATGGCGTGGTCAAGGTTGCCGGAAAAAGAGTCGATCTGCTGGATGTTCAGAACAAAATAAAAGCCTTGCCCACGGTCACGGATGCTTTTGTTCTTGCGCTTCCTTCGGACAAGGGAAGGGAAAGCGATATCGCCGCAGTTGTCGCCTGTGATCTGACCGAAACGCACTTGAAAAAACTGATGATGGACATCATGGAACCTTATGCTGTTCCCCGTCGCATCAAAATAGTTCCCTCCATAACCCGCACCGCAACCGGCAAAATAGATCGACGTCGAATAGAAAAATTCTTCAGTAACGTGAAGAAATAGCATTCAGAAGATTCCGAAAAGCATCCTGCCCGGCGCGCTCCCGCCGGAAGGCAATGATTATCAGTGAACATAACTGGTGAAGTATTCAACTTGATTGAATATTGTTATTTCAAGGTAATTGTGGTATCTTACATCATCGCATGTGAGTATCGAGATTAGAGCAAGTTCATTGTTATGTGGACAGTGGGACGTTTTTCATCTGTGACCGGATAAATTATAACCATGAAATTACATCCATTCACTCTAAAATTTTCCGGCGAATCTTCGCATCTCGAAGAACCCTTTCTAGAAGCTTACTACCATGTCTCCATCTCTCAGGTCCGGACATTCCTGATTGTCGGGGCGGTCCTTTACCTGTCTTTCGGCGTGCTGGATGCTTTGCTGATGCCGGAGCAGAAAGCTTCGGTCTGGATTATTCGGTTTTTCGTTGTCGGTCCTGCTCTGACAGGTGTTTTGCTGATATCTTTTTCCAGACAATTTAAAAGATATATGCAGCCGGTTCTGGCCCTTTCCTACATTGTTGCCGGATTAGGCATTCTTGGCATGATCGTGATTGCTCCGCCTCTGGTCAGTTACAGCTACTACGCCGGCCTGATCCTTGTTTTCATGTGGGGATACACTCTCATCAGGCTCTTTTTTACCTGGGCAAGCCTGGCGGGATGGCTGCAGGTATTTTTATATGAGATTGCCGCTCTCTGGATCGATACGCCATCCACAATTTTTATCAGCAATAATTTTTTCTTCGTCGGCGCGAATATTGTCGGCATGATGGCCTGTTACGCCATTGAATTTTATGCGCGCCGAGACTTTTTCCTGCAGCGGCAGCTGGAAATTGAGAAGGAAAACGTCAATACCATAAATAAAGAACTCGAAGAACGGGTTCGGGAACGCACCATGGATTATCAGATTGTGAATAAGGCTTTGCAGCAGGAAGTCTCCGGTCACAAACTGGCGGAGCAGTCTTTGCGGGCCA
>CAYZLL010000220.1:0-3207 GCA_964479225.1 uncultured Smithella sp. | reverse complement strand
GTTATTCACCAGCACCTGTATATGTTTATGGCGATCCGTGATTGCTTGCACAGCGCCGCTGGTCTGCGCATGATCGGCAACGTCAAATTGACAGATCTCTCCATCGCCGCCTGCGGACCGCACCAGTTGGAGCGTCTCCTGAGCCGCTGTTTCATTGGATTTAAAATTGATGATTACAAAATATCCGGCTTTGGCCAGTTCCATGGCCGTGGCGCGGCCGATGCCGCGACTGGCGCCGGTAATGATCGCTGTTTTGTTTTCATTCATATTCTCGTCTCCTTCAAGATTCCTGTTCATCGTCATTCAGGCGCATGGCTTGAAGCGTGGCGGTTGCCAGTATTTGCTCTCCGCTCTTCACCGTTCCTTCCACCACGCCATAATTGTCAAAAGAGTATTTGCTTTCCAGCAAAATGATTAGATATGTGCCCACCGGTATTTTCTCAACATTGAATTCAGCGTTTTTGATACCGACCAGCCATCCTTTTACTCCGGACTCTCCCCGCTGTGTTCTCTTGTAACCTTCTACAATAGCCGCGGTTTGCGCAATCGCTTCAATCAAGACCAGCGAGCTGGCCGCTTCGCCGTCACAAAGGGGCCATTCAGGATTCACCGTCGCGGAGCTGACAGCGGTCATTTCCTGGATGTCCAGAATGCCCGTAACGATTTTTATTTTTTCCCGATGCGGGATTAAACTGTTAATATCGATATTCAGCATAAGCAATGTTGATTCTTTGTCCGTAAGCTACTGAAAAAAAGGTTTAGAAGTCAACAAAAAATATGATGCTTGTTGATAATTAAGTGCATTTTTTCTTTTTTTACGGTAAATAATCAAAAAATCTGATTCAGTGATATGAAAATGACCGATATTGAAAAAGATCCCTTTATCCTTGCCTGTAAAAAAATTCTCATACCTTCTAAAACGGTATGTGAAAAAGATTTTACCTTGTCCGGATACACTTACGGAGATGTGTTTGCTCTGGCTGCCGGTCTGAAAAAAACGCTGTCACATTTCAGCGGTGAAAAAAATCTCTGTCTTTGCACAACGAACAAGGCAGTTACCGCTGCCTGCATTCTGGCCGCGCTTGCAGGCGCGTGCAAGTTAATCCTGCCTTATTCTTTTTCCGCTCATGCCATCCAGGAGATGCGTGACGCGACCGGTTTTAATTTCGCGATTGCCGATCAACCGGAAGAAATGCCGGACGGCGTGGAAGTAATTACACCCGTGCCTGCCATCGCAGAAGATCTGTGTTCTGCAAAGATCATTGATCCGGACGACCATTTTTTGCGCCTTTTTACCGGCGGCTCAACGGGCAAGCCGAAAGTCTGGTCCAAATCACCCCGTAATTTACTGACAGAGGCTTTTTATATCAGGGACAAGTTTGCCCTGTCGGAAAAAGATATTTTTGTGGCCACGGTTCCGCCTTACCATATTTACGGCCTGTTATTTTCTATCGTGGTCCCGTTTGTTTCCCGCGCGCGGATTCTGCCGGATATTTACACCTTTCCGCAGGAAATCATTTCCACCATCAACAAAAACAAAGCATCTGTTTTAGTCAGTGTGCCCATCCATTACCGTGTGCTGAAAGTGGAGGGCCTGTCTGTTCCCTCGCTGCGATACGCCTTTTCTTCCGCCGGTGTCCTGGATCGGTCAGACGGATTGCATTTTCTGGACAAAACAGGCATGGGGATAACGGAAATATATGGTTCCACGGAAACCGGCGGCATTGCCTCACGTTGTGTCAGCCAAAACACCGACAGATGGCAGGCTTTTGACATTGTCTCCTGGAGGCTGAAAGAAAGCCGGCTCTGTGTCCAATCGGATTTCACATCACCGGAAATGGAAAGAGATGCAGATGGCTTTTGCCTGACCGGTGATGAAGCCCGCGAAGAAGAGAAGAACAGTTTTGTGTTGATGGGCAGGGCTGATGGCGTGGTCAAGGTTGCCGGAAAAAGAGTCGATCTGCTGGATGTTCAGAACAAAATAAAAGCCTTGCCCACGGTCACGGATGCTTTTGTTCTTGCGCTTCCTTCGGACAAGGGAAGGGAAAGCGATATCGCCGCAGTTGTCGCCTGTGATCTGACCGAAACGCACTTGAAAAAACTGATGATGGACATCATGGAACCTTATGCCGTTCCCCGTCGCATCAAAATAGTTCCCTCCATAACCCGCACCGCGACCGGCAAAATAGATCGACGTCGAATAGAAAAATTCTTCAGCAACGTGAAGAAATAGCATTCAAAAGATTCCGAAAAGCATTCTGCCCGGCGCGCTCCCGCCGGAAGGCAATGATTATCAGTGAACACAAACGGTGAAGTATTGAACTTAATTGAATATTGTTATTTCAAGGTAATTGTGGTATCTTACATCATCGCATATGAGTATCGAGATTAGCGCAAGTTCATTGTTATGTGGACAAGGGGAAGTTTCTTTATCTGTGATCGGATAAATTGTAGCCATGAAATTAAATCCATTCACTCTCAAATTTTCCGGCGAATCTTCGCATCTCGAAGAACCCTTCCTGGAAGCTTATTACCATGTATCCATCTCTCAGGTTCGGACATTCTTGATTCTCGGGGCGGTCCTTTACATATCTTTCGGCGTGTTGGATGCGGTGCTGATGCCGGAACAGAAAGTTTCGGTATGGGTTATTCGGCTTTTTGTTGTCGGTCCTGCACTGACCGGTGTTTTGCTGATATCTTTTTCCAGTCAATTTAAAAAATATATGCAGGCTGTCCTTGCCCTTTCCTATCTCATTGCCGGATTTGGCATTATTGGCATTATTGTTATTGCTCCGCCTCTGGTCAGTTACAGCTACTACGCCGGCCTGATCCTTGTTTTCATGTGGGGATACACCCTTATCAGGCTCTTTTTTACCTGGGCAAGTCTGGCGGGATGGCTGCAGGTATTGTTATATGAGATTGCCGCTCTTTGGATCAATACACCGTACACAGTTTTTGTAAGCAATAATTTTTTCTTCATCAGTGCGAATATTGTCGGCATGATGGCCTGTTACGCCATCGAATTTTATGCGCGCCGAGACTTCTACCTACAGCAACAGCTGGCAATTGAGAAGGAAAACGTCAATACAATAAATAAAGAACTCGAAGAACGGGTTAGAGAACGCACCATGGATTATCAGATTGTGAATAAAGCTTTGCAGCAGGAAGTCTCCGGTCACAAACTGGCGGAGCAGTCTTTGCGGGCCA
>CAYZLL010000219.1:1383-3291 GCA_964479225.1 uncultured Smithella sp. | reverse complement strand
AAGCGTTAACAATATTCAACCCGGTCGGCAGATCAAAGGTTTCCTGCATCCAGGGAGCAACAATGACCATACCGAAAAATCCCAAAACAACAGAAGGCAAACCGGCTAACAATTCAATAATCGATTTAAGAATGATCTTGATTTTTTGCGGCGCTATTTCAGAAATGTAGATAGCGGCCAATACGCCCAGGGGCACCGCAATGAGTGTTGATAAAAAGGTAACGATCAATGACCCGAAGATCAGCGGGAAAATTCCGAACGAGGGTGGATCATAAGTGGGATACCACTCCATGCCGAAAATGAAATCTTTTACGGATATTTTACCGAAGATCGGCAGTCCTTCGCGGAAAAGCGAAAAAACAATCAGCCCTAAAATAATAATGGACACGAGTGAAAACAGGAAAAAGATGTATTTGATAATAATTTCTTTAATGTGTCTGGTCACGATTTGTCCTTCATATTTATGATTGAAATTCTTTCTTTATCCATGTTTTTATTTCATCGCGTGTTTTCCTGTATTCTTTCATTTTATCATCGAGTGATCCATCAAACCCGGACGGATCAGAAAAACCTTTATGGATATTGAATTTCCCTCCGGGAAAATATGGACAGGCCTCCCTGGCCTGATCGCAGACGGTAACCACATAGTCGAAGGTATCATCTTTGAACATATCCAATCCCTTTGATCGATAATGACGGACATCCATGCCTGTTTCCTTCATGGCCGATACGACCAGGGGATCAATTTGCGTGGGATCGGAACCGGCACTAAAGGCCGCGTACCGATCCCCGTAAATTTCATTTAACAACGCTTCCGCCATTTGTGAACGGACAGCATTATGTGTGCAGACAAAGAGAACTCTCTTTTTTAAAGAATCTGTTTTCACGGCAATCCCTTGATATTATTTTTTGCCTTTCCCCGATTTCCTGGAATCCATCAAAGGAACAAATCCCTCTTTGACAACAATTTTCTGTCCTTCCGGTGATTTGACAAAATCAATAAACTTGACCACATCACTCTTTGCTTTTCCATCCGTGTACATGTAAAGTTCTCGGGCAAGCGGATATTCCCTGGAAAGAGCTGAAGCAACGGAAGCGGTTACACCGTTTACCTGCAATGGCTTTATACTTTTATTAAGATAACCGATACCCAGGTAACTGATCGCATAACGGTTCTTGGCAATCGCCGTTACGATCGCACCGTTGGAAGCCAGCATCTGCGCTCTGGGTGACACTTTTGCTTTTTTCATGACAAAATGATCCCATGATTCAAAAGTTCCCGAAGAAGAATCTCGTGAAATGACCACAATCTTCAGATCCTCACCACCAACTTCTTTCCAGTTCGTAATCTTGCCCTGATAGATCTGACTTAATTGATCGATGGATAAATTCTTAACTTTGTTTTGTGGATGAACAACCGGAACGATGGCATCATTGGCCACGACATGAGCGACAGGATAGATCCCTTTTGTCTTGGCAAGTTCAACTTCTTCTTTTTTAATTTCGCGGGATGATGTGGCAATATCCGCCGTTTTATCAATCAATGCTTTAATGCCTTCCCCGGAACCGCCACCCGAAAGAGACATCTGTACTTGCGGATTCTTTTTCATAAAAGCTTCCAGCGTTCCCTGAGCGACCGGCAAAACCGTGGTTGATCCCTTGATCACAATGGATGAACCGGCAAAAGCAACTCCACTCATCAGAGCAAAGCCTACCATTGCCAAGATTGTTTTTTTGAAAATTTTGAACATTCAAGTTTCCTCCTGTTTTTATTTGGCGTTAATGTACAGAATGAATGTTACAGTTTGATGACGGCTTAAAGAAAGTTTGAAAAAACAACAGGCAGACTATTGAAGATCGGCAAATTTATAACCAAATCCCCTAACCGTTAGAATATGATGAGGATTT
>CAYZLL010000219.1:0-1373 GCA_964479225.1 uncultured Smithella sp. | reverse complement strand
ATGGCATTTTCAGATATAGAGGTTGACATTTCCGAATATAATGAGGATTTTCCATATCTTTTTCAATCTGGGAACGAAGACGCCGTATGTGCACATCAACGGCACGATCAGTGATAAAAGTTTCATCGCCCCAGACGTGATCGAGAATCTGGTTTCTGGAATATACACGTCCGGGATGACGCGACAAAAAGAAAAGAAGTTTCAGTTCGGTCGGACTTAACATCACTTGCTTCCCGTCAACTGAAACAAGACAGGAAACATAATTGATTTTAAGACCTTTATGTAAAAATTCTTGCTTCGCATCAGATTTTTCTGTTTCCTTGAGACGACGCAAGATGCTGCGCACCCGTGCAGCCAGTTCTTTCACGCTGAAGGGCTTGGTCACGTAATCATCGGCTCCGACTTCCAGACCGGTCACTTTGTCAATTTCATCACTTTTCGCGGTCAGCATAATGATCGGAACAGCGGCTGTTTCCGGATTGCGGCGAACATTGCGGCAAACATCCATTCCATTCATTTTCGGCAACATCAGATCCAGAATGACTAAATCCGGTTTTTGTGTTTTGATGAGGTGCAGGGCAGCCTCGCCGTCGGAGGCTTTGACAACAGAGAATCCTTCCTTCTCCAGATTGTAAGCAATCAGCTCAACGATATCTTTTTCGTCGTCAACAATCAGAATTTTAGACATAAAAACTTGAACCGCCGGAAAGATTGTTTAATTAAGATCTGTCTGACTTTTATCGAATATTTATAAAAACCGGTAACGCTTGAAAGGCAAATTTTAATCCGGTATGACCTTGAATACTTCGTCACCGGGTCGAACTTTGTCGGAGACCTTGACGCCGATAAAATCGCCGGCTACGGCTTTTTGTACCGATTTATTGTCCACCTCCATCGACTGAATCACATCGATAAAATCGGTGGTATGTCCGGAATACTTTAGACTGTCGCCGACATTCACTTCATCATCCGTTATTTTTACCGCCGCGACAGACGGTTTTGAGAAGAATTTCATGACTTCGCCAATTTTCTTTTCTGCCATGATCAACCTCCATTGTTATTTTTTTGCAATTTACTTCTTTTACCACTAAAAAACAACCATAAAAAAAGGCGGGGTTTTGACCCGCCTTTTTTCTGACTATCTAGGAAGATTTTTTATTCTTCTTTTTTGGCTTTGGCTTTTGTTTTGCCCTTGGCTTTTGCTTTTTCCTTCTTTTTTTCGTCCGAAATGAATTCCAGAATGGAAACAGGAGCATTGTCCCCGTAACGGTAACCGACCTTGACGATTCTCGTGTAACCGCCCGCGCGATTACGATAACGTTCAGTCAGTTCACCGAAGAGTTTACCGACCATATCTTTATCACGAACCACGG
>CAYZLL010000218.1:1564-3298 GCA_964479225.1 uncultured Smithella sp. | reverse complement strand
GGAATCTAACCGGCTCCGGCGTGAGACAGATAAGAACGAAGAAAAACCGGTTTCCGAAAAGGATGAATCATGACGACATTCATGTTTAAACCAAATTTTAAGTATACGGACCATATGATTGGTCTTCTCACCCGAATAGCAGCGGCCAGGGAGGTCATCCTCAATTCGCCGTTGATCCCCCGCTGGGAGATATCCTTGCGCCGGGATGCGATTATCCGTAGCGCTCATTCCTCCACAAGCATTGAAGGCAACAACCTTTCTCTGGAGCAGGTAAGCGCTCTTGCTTCGGGACGTAAAATTATGGCCCAAAGAAAGGACAAGGAAGAAGTCTTCAATTACATTCGCGTCCTGGAAAAGTTGGACGCTTTCCCGCAAAAAGGCGCCATTACCGAAATGGTCATTAAAAAAATCCAGAAAATGTTGACAGTCAATACGCTTGAAGATGCTCTGGATTGCGGCGCTTACCGTAGTGAAAGAGACAAATATGTGGTGGTTGCTAATCGCATGACCGGTGAAATTTCTTTCCGTCCGCCCGCCAATGAAGAACTTTCCGTCTTGATGGCGGGTTACCTGCAATGGATCAATTCAGACGAAGCGCGTAATCTTGATCCGGTTGTTATGGCGGGCATTGCTCATTATGAGTTTGTTCGCATCCATCCGTTTGTTGACGGCAATGGCAGAACAGCGCGTGTCATTGCCGCATTAATCCTGCGAATCCGGGGTTTCGATTCCAAACAATTTTTCTGTCTGGATGATTATTACGATATGGATCGAAGCGAATATTACAAGGCGTTGAGAGCCGTCCATCCCCAAAAGCGCGATCTGACCCGCTGGCTGGAATATTTTGCGGAAGGCGTGGCGGTCAGTATTGACGCTGTTCGTGCGCGCGTCGCCCGGCTGAGTGTGGAACGTGTTCGAACAAAGAAGAAAGGCCAGATCGCGTTGACCGAAAGACAGATGCGGATTGTGGAATCCATTAATAAAAACGGGAAGATTGGTATCAGTGCCATAGCCGTGATGTTTAAGATAAGCCGGCAGGCGGCGCTCAAGGAAATCGGGAAATTGCTTGATATGGAAGTTGTCAAACGTGAAGGGCAAGCCCGGGCAAGTTATTATGTGATGAGATGACCGGTTGTCGATTAGGTTGTCGATTAGGTTGTCGATTATCCGGTAAATCCTTTAGGCGTCCGCAGTCGCGCCGCCAAATGGCGTGACTGCGAAATTAGGTAATAACTCGTAAATTAGGTAATAACCGGCGATATGTATAATGAAGAAGATTTAATTCAGCTTTCCGCATTGCAGCACTATGCCTTTTGTCCAAGGCAGTGCGCTTTGATTCATGTCGAGCAGGTTTGGACAGAAAACCGTCTGACTGCCGAAGGACGAATCATGCATGAACATGTGCATGAAGAAGGCAATGAATCGCGCGGGGATGTGCGCGTCGAACGCGGCGCATCATTGCGATCTTTGCGGCTGGGATTGATCGGTAAGGCAGATGTTGTGGAATATCACCGTCAGTCTGATGGAACGTGGCAAGCTTTCCCTGTTGAGTACAAGCGGGGTAAGCCCAAACCTGACCACAGCGATAAAATTCAACTTTGTGCTCAGGCCATTTGTTTGGAAGAAATGTTAAATGTTCACATTCCAGCGGGTTCGCTCTTCTATGGTAAAACAAGACGACGTCTGGATGTTCAATTCGACGAAGCACTGAGACAGGAAACGCAGAATGTTGCA
>CAYZLL010000218.1:0-1464 GCA_964479225.1 uncultured Smithella sp. | reverse complement strand
GTCAAAGTAAATCAGGAAGTTCGGCTGCGTGTGCCTGTTCACACAATCGGCGGGATTGTCTGCTTCGGGAATGTGTCGTGCAGTCCATTTTTGATGGGATTCTGCGGTGAAAACGGCGTGGGGATGAGTTTTTTGACTGAGAACGGGCGATTTCTGGCACGCGTGCATGGACCTGTCTCCGGCAATATTCTGTTGCGCCGCGAACAGTATCGCCGGGCGGATGATCTTGAATATTCCGCACAGATGGCCAAAGCTTTTGTCATCGGTAAAGTAGCAAACTGCCGGACTGTTATTCAGCGCGCGTTACGTGATCATGCTCAAAAAATGGAAGAAGATATCCTTCGCCAGAGTGTCGTGGATATGAACCGGACACTTGAATCGCTGACATTGAATCAGACGCTTGATTCTGTTCGTGGTTTGGAAGGTGATGCCGCCCACACGTATTTCAGTGTGTTTGATCATTTGATTGTCGCCCAAAAGGAAAGTTTTTCTTTCCAGGAACGTAACCGCCGCCCGCCGCTGGACAATGTCAATTGCCTTTTGTCTTTTCTTTATACCTTGCTTGTCCACGATTGCCGCTCCGCATTGGAATCAGTCGGTCTTGATCCGGCATGTGGTTTTCTGCATCGTGATCGTCCCGGCAGACCGAGTCTTGCGCTGGATATGATGGAAGAATTTAGGCCGTTGCTTGCGGATCGATTGGCGCTTTCGCTGATTAATCTGCGGCAGGTTCAGGATAATGGTTTTAAGAAAACCGAGGCTGGCGCGGTGATCATGAATGATGAAACAAGAAAAACATTGCTAGTGGCTTATCAGGAAAGGAAACAGGAAGAAATTATTCATCCGTTTCTGGATGAAAAGGTGACAATCGGTTTGCTGTTTCATGTTCAGGCATTGCTTTTGGCGCGATGTCTGCGGGGTGATTTGGATGGCTATCCGCCCTTTATCTGGAAATAAGGAGAATCTAAGATGCTTGTGATTGTCAGCTATGATGTTGCCATGAACAATGAAAAAGGGCCTAAACGATTACGGCGGGTGGCAAAAGCCTGTCAGGATTATGGTCAGCGCGTGCAATATTCTGTCTTTGAATGCATTGTAGATCCGGCACAGTGGACTGTTTTACGTGAGCGATTGATCAAAGAAATAAATCCTGATGAAGACAGCCTGCGTTTTTATTTTCTTGGTTCTAACTGGAGGAGGCGTGTCGAACATATAGGCGCAAAAAAGACAGTTGATCAGGAGGGGCCTTTAATTGTGTAAAACTGTTCCGCGAACCTACAGCTTTCGGCGCTTGCAAAAGAGCTTCGCGGTACAACCAAGAAGTTGTAATTATAGAAATTTTAGCAAGCGTTCTTTGAAAATTAAATATTTTCATGTTGAATTAGATATGGTTCGCGCAGTAGTTAGAAGAAAGATTTATATTTTAAATATTTAGATATGAACCGTCGCGCCCCGCGCGGGCGC
>CAYZLL010000217.1:0-3327 GCA_964479225.1 uncultured Smithella sp. | reverse complement strand
AGTCGGCATGGCCGGGGCAGTCCACGTGTGCGTAATGTCTTTTCTCTGTTTCATATTCCACATGTGAGATATTAATGGTAACGCCGCGCTCCTTTTCTTCCGGAGCGTTGTCAATGGAATCAAAAGCTCTGAATTCCGCGAAACCTTTTTTCGCCAGATATTTTGTAATGGCGGCCGTTAATGTGGTCTTACCATGATCCACGTGACCGATTGTTCCTATATTTAAATGCGGCTTATTCCTTTCAAATTTTTTCTTTGCCATTTGACCTTTCCTCCTTAACTTTGAATGGTTGGTTTCCTTATCGTTTAAATTGTTACCTAAAATTTATAATGCGCAAAGGCTTTGTTGGCCTCCGCCATCTTATGGACAGCTTCTTTTTTCTTAATCGCTCCACCGCGGTTGTTGGCGGCATCAATCAATTCCGAGGCCAGTTTCTCCCGCATGGTTTTTTCCGCACGATCCTGAGCGTTCGATATCAGCCAGCGAATGGCCAAAGCGGTTCTTCTGCTCGGCACAACTTCCGTCGGCACCTGGTAAGTGGAACCACCGACTCTTCTCGATTTCACTTCGATAACCGGCTTGACGTTATTAACAGCCTTTTCAAAAAACTCTACCGGCTGCTCCTTGACTCTTTTTTCGATAATATCAAAAGCGCCATACAGAATACTTTCCGCAACGCTTTTCTTCCCTCTTTTCAATAAGGAATTAATGAATTTTGCCACCAGTTTATTGTTAAACTTGGGATCAGGCAAAATATCTCTCTTTTCTACTTCCCGTCTTCTCGGCATTTACTTATCTCCGTTTAGCTTGGCTTTTTCGCACCGTACTTTGATCGACCCTGTTTTCGATCCTGCACACCCACTGTATCCAGCGTTCCCCGGATGACATGATAACGGACACCGGGCAGATCCTTGACTCTTCCTCCGCGCACCAGCACGACAGAATGTTCCTGCAGATTGTGACCGATACCGGGAATATAAGAAGAAACTTCATATCCGCTGGTCAGACGCACCCTGGCTACTTTCCGCAACGCGGAATTCGGCTTTTTGGGGGTCGTCGTGTAAACTCTTACACAAACACCACGACGCTGTGGCGAACTCGCCAACGCCGGAGTATTTGTTTTCTTTTTTACTTTCATCCGGCCTTTCCGGATCAATTGACTTATAGTCGGCATTTTCCTCCTCGCAACATCACCGCTGATAAACTATTTGCAGCAGCGAACCGGTGGTACGTACCAGTTAATATTTTATATGTCAAGCTTTTTTATAATTATTTTTAAATTATTCTGCAGCCGCCTCCGGCGTCTCATTTTCCATTTTGATGCCAAGCTTCCGATACATGACCAAGCCCGTGCCGGCCGTGATTAATCGGCCCATAATAACGTTTTCTTTCAAGCCTCTTAAGTAATCCGTCTTGCCGGAAAGAGCGGCTTCTGTCAGCACTTTCGTGGTTTCCTGGAACGAAGCTGCAGAAATAAAGCTCTGTGTGCTGAGGGACGCCTTGGTAATACCCAGAAGCAGCGGTTCCCCGATGGCTGGTCGTCCGCCCTGAGCAATGATCTTTTCATTCTCTTCCTGGAAACGGTAACGCTCTATCTTTTCATCGGCAATGAACGTTGTGTCCCCCGGATCAGTGACTTTAACCCGACGGAGCATCTGACGGACAATAACTTCCATATGCTTATCGTTAATCTTGACACCCTGCAGACGGTAAACTTCCTGTACTTCGTCCACCAGATATCTCGCCAGTTCTTTTTCTCCCTTAATGGACAGGAGATCGTGGGGATTGTTGACACCCGACATCAGAGCGTCACCCGGTATAACCGTATCACCTTCCTGCACGCTGATATGCTTTCCTTTGGCAATCAGGTATTCTTTTTCTTCACCAACATCCGGTGTGACGATGATCTTACGCTTGCCTTTGGCATCCTTACCGTAAGAAACGGTACCGCTGATTTCACTGATAACGGCGAAATCTTTCGGCTTTCTGGCTTCAAAAAGCTCGGCGACACGGGGCAAACCACCCGTAATATCTTTTGTCTTTGTTGTTTCCCGCGGAATTTTAGCCAGGATGTCCCCCGCTTTAACTTCATCACCTTCCGTCACAGCCAGGTTGACACCCACCGACAAAAGATAACGGGCAACAGCATTGGAATCAGCCAGTTTGGCCGTTTTGCCTTTGCTGTCCTTAATCGAAACGCGCGGCCTCAAATCTCCGCCTTTATATTCAACGATGATTTTACGGGACAGACCGGTGACTTCGTCAACCTGCTCCTGCATGGTTTTGCCTTCGATAATATCATCAAACTTAATGGTTCCATCGACTTCCGCCAGAATCGGTATGGAGAAGGGATCCCATTCGGCAATCAACTGACCTTTCTTTACTTCACTGTTATCGACCACTTTCAAATGGGCACCGTAAGACAGAACATATTTACCACGACTGCGCTTCTGTTCATCCAAAACATGGACTTCACCATTGCGCTTCATGACGACCAGATCGCCTTCTTTGGTTTTCACCGTGCTAAGATTGACAAACTTGATAATGCCGTCGTGATGCGCTTCCAGGGTGGAATGCTCATCGAATTTCGCCGTACCACCGATATGGAACGTTCTCATGGTCAACTGCGTTCCCGGTTCACCGATGGACTGTGCGGCGACAATGCCAACCGCTTCCCCGATATTAACCAGATGGCCGTGGGCCAGATCTCGTCCATAACACATCGCGCAAACGCCGTGTTTGGAACGACAGGTCAAAACGGATCGGATGTGAACCCGTTCAATACCGGCCTGATCAATTTTATCCGCCAGCGCCTCATCTATCATCTGGTTGGCTTTGACAATGACCTCCTGGGTAAACGGATCCTTGATCTCCTGCAGCGCCACTCGGCCCAGCACCCGTTCTCCGGCGGTTTCAATAATTTCGCCGCCTTCCATCAGTGCGGAAACATAAACACCATCTACCGTTTCACAATCATGTTCGGTAATAATGCAATCCTGAGCAACGTCCACCAGTCTTCGGGTCAGATAACCGGAGTTGGCTGTCTTCAACGCTGTATCGGCCAAACCTTTGCGGGCGCCGTGTGTCGAAATAAAGTACTGTAAAACCGTCAGGCCTTCGCGGAAATTGGCGGTAATCGGAGTTTCAATAATTTCACCGGAGGGCTTGGCCATCAGACCACGCATACCGGCCAACTGCCTGAGTTGCTGTCCGGAACCGCGCGCGCCGGAATCGGCCATCATGTAAATAGGATTAAAGCTTTCAATTTTACGTTTTTTGCCATCAGACAAACCAACCTCTTCCGTGCTGATACCTTTCAACATTTC
>CAYZLL010000216.1:0-3343 GCA_964479225.1 uncultured Smithella sp. | reverse complement strand
AACATTCCCGGCAAAACAGGTTGACAAACAAACCCTTTTAATGAATAATTTTTCGCAATCAAGGAGGTTGATATGACAGTTAGAATAGCGATTAACGGTTTTGGAAGAATCGGACGGCTTGTTTTTCGGGCCGGATATAAAAGTAATGATGTAGAGTTTGTCGCCGTCAATGATCTGGCCGACACGAAAACACTGGCTCATCTGCTCAAATATGATTCAACGCACGGCACACTCGATGCGGAGGTCAAGGCCGGCAATAATGTCATCAGCGTTGACGGAAAAGAAATGAAGACTTTTTCCGTCAGAGAACCGGAAACCCTGCCCTGGAAAGATTTAGGGGTTGATGTTGTCCTGGAGAGCACGGGCAGATTTACCGACAAGACCGGGGCCGGAAAGCACATTGAGGCGGGAGCACAAAAGGTCGTCATTTCCGCTCCGGCAAAAAATCCGGATGTGACTTTTGTTCTCGGTGTCAATCAGGAAGTTTACGATAAAAACAAACACCACATTATTTCCATGGGTTCCTGCACGACCAATTGCCTAGCGCCGATTGTCAAAATCCTGAATCAGGAATTCGGCGTTCAGTATGGTTTGATGACGACCATTCATTCCTTCACCAATGATCAGGTTGTCGTGGATGAGGCGCACAAGGATTTGAGAAGAGCGCGCGCTGCCGCTCTTTCGATGATTCCCACCACGACCGGCGCGGCCCGGGCCATTGCGGAAGTGATTCCCGAAATGAAGGGCAAACTCGACGGATTGGCTATTCGTGTTCCGACACCGAATGTTTCTCTGGTTGATTTTGTGGCCACCCTTTCAAAAAACACCACCCGGAATGAAATCAACGACAAATTCAGAGAATATGCCGGTGGAACGATGAAGGGGATCCTTGCCTGTTCGGACGAAGAACTGGTTTCCCGCGACTTCAACGGCAACAAACATTCCTCCGTCGTGGACATGCCCAACACAACCGTCATCGGCGGCAACATGGTGAAGATTCTGTCCTGGTACGACAATGAATGGGGCTTTTCCAACAGAATGCTGGAATTGCTTTCTTTTATAATGAAATAGACCAGATAAGGATTGGGATATGAAGTACATTGATCAAATCGAAATGAAAGGCAAAAAAGTTTTACTGAGAGTCGATTTTAATGTTCCGATGGATAAAGAGGGCAATGTCACCAGCGACAAGCGCGTACGGGCAAGCATTCCAACGATCCATTACGCGCTGGAGCAGGGAGCGAAATTGATTGTCGCTTCTCATCTGGGCCGGCCCAAAGGTAAAAGAGTGGCCGAAATGTCACTCCAGCCGGTCGTGAAAGTGCTTTCCGACCTGGTGAATAAGCCGGTTACTTTTCTGGATGACTGCGTGGGACCGGCCGTTGAAGAAGCCGTCGGCAAAATGCAGGAAGGAGACATTATTCTTCTCGAGAATCTCCGGTTTCAGTCGGGCGAAGACAAAAACGATCCCGCGTTTGCCAAGCAATTAGCAGCGCTTTGCGATGTTTATATTGACGACGCTTTCGCTGTCTCGCACCGCGCCGCTGCTTCCAACGCGGCCATTACCGAATTTGTTCCCGTCTGCGCGGCGGGATTCCTGTTGAAGAACGAAGTTGAATATTTCAAAAAAGCCATGGTCAATCCGGCCAAACCGCTGGTCGTGATCATCGGCGGCGCAAAGGTTTCCGATAAAATCGGCCTCCTGGAAAATCTCATTGAAAAGGCCGATAAAATTATTATCGGCGGCGGTATGGCCTTCACCTTTTTAAGGGCGGCAGGCTACGAAACCGGAAAATCACTTTGCGAAGAAGACATGCTGGATACAGCGCGCAAGATTGTGGAAAAAGCCAAACAGAAAAACGTGCCTTTTTTGCTGCCGGTAGATGCCGTGATTGCGCAGGAAGCCAAGGCGGAAGCCGAAGCCAAAGTCTGCGGCGTGGGGGAAATTCCCCAAGAATGGATCGGCCTGGATATTGGTCCGGCAACGATTGTTTTATTCAGCGACGCGTTAAAAGGTGTAAAAACGGTTATCTGGAACGGACCGATGGGCATGTTCGAAATCGCCCCTTTCAGCAAGGGAACCTTTGAGCTGGCAGCGGCAGTGGCCGATTCCGGCGCGCTCTCCATCATCGGCGGCGGCGACACGGACACGGCCATTAAAAAGGCGGGACTGAGTTCCAAGATGTCTTATATCTCCACCGGCGGTGGCGCATTCCTGGAATGGCTGGAAGGGAAAACGCTGCCCGGCATCGCCGCATTAGAAAAATAAAGGATCTAATTATGAGAAAATGGATTGTCGCCGGCAACTGGAAAATGAACAACACCGTTGCCGAATCATTGGCCCTGGCGAAAGCCATTAAAGAAGGCGCTTCTGATATTCAGGACGGAACGGTTATTTTGGCGCCACCCTTTACCGCTCTTTGCATCGTTGGCGAAATGATTAAGGGTTCATCCCTGTCCCTGGCTGCGCAGAATATGTATTATGAAGACAAGGGGGCATTCACCGGTGAAGTATCACCAGCCATGCTCAAAGATGCCGGCTGTACCTATGTCATCATCGGTCATTCCGAGCGCCGGAAATATTTTCAGGAAAGTGACGCGGATGTTAACTTGAAAGTCAAAAAAGCTCTGAGTGCCGGATTGACGCCGATTATGTGCGTGGGAGAAACCGATGAAGAAAGAGAAAAAGGCATCACGAAGGATGTCGTCGGCCGGCAGGTGAAAAACGGTCTGGCCGGACTGCATACCCTTGATAATATTGTCATCGCTTATGAACCGGTCTGGGCGATCGGCACGGGTAAAGTCGCCACATCCGCACAGGCGCAGGAAGTCCACGCTTTCATTCGCAACATCTTAAAAAGAACTTACGGCAGCGCGGCGGATGCTATAAGCATCCTTTATGGAGGTAGTGTGACGAAAGATAATATCAGCGACCTGATTGGTATGGAAGATATTGACGGCGCGCTGGTTGGCGGTGCGTCCTTAAAAGCTGACGGATTTCTGGGCATCATTCAGAATATTGCGGGCAAAAAATAGAATTTTCGTCAGCCTTATTTTACGTTGAACGGTCAAGATTTCCTTGACATAAAATATCATAGTAAAAAAATCTAAACTTCCGAGAGAGTTAAACATGAACACTTTAGACATTTTCAAATCCTGGCATCAACTGATGACGCAGACATCGGACTTTGCCTGCAATAAGAAAATCAAAGACGAGGCTCCGGTCGAGCCTTTTGGTGCGCTGGCTTCATGGGTTGATCTGGGCACCCGGCTGTCGCATTTAACCACGGCAAGATTTTCCGAGGACGCCTGGGAGTATTCCATCGATTTCTGGCAGCGTTGG
>CAYZLL010000215.1:0-3385 GCA_964479225.1 uncultured Smithella sp. | reverse complement strand
CGGAAAAATAGAACTGATAGCTTCGGAAAATTTTGTCAGCGAAGCGGTCCTGGAAGCGCAGGGCTCCGTGATGACCAATAAATACGCGGAGGGTTATCCGGCAAAACGCTATTACGGCGGCTGTGAATATGTGGATATCGTGGAACAACTGGCGATTGATCGCTGCAAAAAACTTTTCGGTGCGGACCATGTCAATGTGCAGCCGCATTCCGGAACGCAGGCGAATATGGCGGTCTATTTTGCCGTAGCGCAACCGGGCGACACGATCCTGGGCATGAATCTGTCCCACGGCGGGCATCTTTCTCATGGCAGCCCCGCCAATTTTTCCGGCAAGTTTTATAAGATTGTTCCCTACGGTGTGCGCAAGGATACAGAAACCATCGATTTCGATGAATTGGAAAAAGTAGCCAAAGAGAATAAACCGAAGATGATTATTGTCGGCGCCAGTGCTTATCCGCGAACGCTTGATTTTGAAAAATTCCGGAAAATCGCCGATGAAGTCGGAGCGGTGATTATGGCGGATATCGCGCACATTGCCGGTCTGGTCTGCACGGGATTGCATCCTTCCCCTGTTCCGGTTTGTGAATTTGTCACAACCACGACCCACAAGACGCTGCGCGGACCGCGCGGCGGTGTGGTCATGTGCAAGGAAGCTTACGCCAAAACGCTGAACAGCAGGGTTTTCCCCGGCATGCAGGGCGGCCCATTGATGCATGTCATTGCGGCCAAGGCGGTCGCTTTCAAAGAAGCGCTCCAACCGGACTTCAAAGCGTATCAGCAGCAGATCATCAACAACGCTCAGGCCATGGCGGATGAACTGAAGAACCAGGGATTCAGACTGGTTTCCGGCGGCACGGATAACCACCTGATGCTCGTCGATTTAACCGATAAAAATGTCACGGGCAAGGACGTCCAGGAAGCGCTGGATCTTGCCAGCATTACCGTCAACAAAAACGGCATCCCCTTTGACACCCAAGGCCCCCAGGTCACCAGCGGCATCCGGGTTGGTACGCCGGCGGTGACGACCCGGGGGATGAAGGAAAATGAGATGCGTCTGATTGCCTCGTACATTGCCGATGTGGTGAAAAACATCAACAACGAGCAGAAAATCAAGGCTGTGGCCGGGCAGGTGAAAAAGCTTTGCGATCAGTTTCCTCTTTACCAGGGTAGAATGAAATAATGAAGAACCATGGTTAAAAAGAAATCATCGGCGGCCGGATCGCCGGAGAAAAAGAAAACAAGACCCGATTGGGACAGTTATTTTCTGGACATTGTCGAGCTTGTTTCGAAACGCAGTACGTGCTGCCGTCGTTCGGTCGGGGCCGGATTGGTGCGCGATACCCGGATACTGGCCACCGGATATAACGGCGCTCCTTCCAATTTGCAGCACTGTCTGGATATCGGATGCCTGCGTGAGCAGATGAAAGTGCCTTCCGGTGAGCGCCATGAATTGTGCCGCGGCCTGCATGCGGAACAAAACGCGATTATTCAGGCGGCGGTTCACGGGGTCAGCACCAAAGGTTCAACGCTTTACTGTACCAATCATCCGTGTGTCATCTGCGCCAAAATGATTATCAACGCCGGTGTTGTCCGTGTTGTTATCCGCGATGGATATAGTGATAAGTTGGCCTCTGGTATGCTCAAAGAAGCAAAGATAAAAGTGGAAAAGATATTGATAGTGGAAAAAAAAATTGAGGTTTTGAAATAGATTTAAAAAAGGATAATTTCAATACATATATTTCCCTAAATAATAGAGCATCAAGGAAGGTTGACAAGTATCCGACATTTCAATCGGCAATCATCACAAAAAAGTCGTTCGCCAAGGACTTCCGCGCCCATGACCGATCCAGAACGTTTTGTAGATGTGATAATTTCTTTGACATACCCTTCCATGCTACGCTATAAGTAAATTAAGTAATGAGACTCCTCTCGTACTCTTGGTCAATAAATGGTGCTCGTTGTAGAAATTTTAAAGAACCAGTCGAAAGGATTTTTCTTAATGAAAGGAAGCGAAGTCAAGAAAACATATAATGATGGTGATTTTATTTCAAAAGGGGGGAAAATTCACATTGTGTTTAATCACAAGATTTGCCGACCCAGCATTATAGATGATACAGAAGCGAGAGGCAATAAAGAATGGGATTTATTATCTAATGCTTGTAAAGACCCTAGATTTTATAAAGTAACTCTTGAAAAATCTGGCGAAGGATCAAAGTTCTGTAAGGCATGCAATAATCAACTGAAGAAAAACGGCATTTTTCAGAGTTAAAATCATTACATATTTTGAAACTGGCAAACTATCTGCAAATTATAATTACACAAAAAGAGGTTCGATTATGAGAACAAAATCATTACTGCTGCTGGTAATCGGATTTGTTTTATTCTTATCAGCACAGAGCGAAGCACAGCATAGCGATATTAGGGTGAAGGTGGATGAAGGTGAGTTCGTTTTTAAAAACATTAACGTGGATAAACGATCTATTGGCCCACCATTACTTACAGGCATCATAGTAAATAATACATCAAAAGACTGGGATAGCGTCACCTTTAAAATACTTGCATTTGATTCATCTGGAAATGAAATACCACTTATGTCATTGTTCGGCGCTTTTACAGTTGTAGGATGCAAGAAAAATCAAGAAGAAAAGGTTTACGGCACACCTCTATATGGCACCAAGGCGGGTTCGGATAGTAATTCCATTTCAAGAATCGAAATCCAATTGAAAGAGTGTACATATCCAACACAATATTTTTTTTCAATGATCAAACCGAATGCGAGCGAAGATCTTCATTTTGAGGATAATTTTGTCAGTATAGCTTTTAACATCTCTAAAAAACAAATAGGTTTCATTCTAAGAAATAAAACAGATAACCCATTAATAATCGATTGGAATAAGATATCTTATGTTGATGTTTTAAATAAATCACATAAGATTATACATGAAGGTGTCAAGTATATAGACAAAAATAATTCTTTATCTCCAACAACTATACCACCTACTGCTAAAATAGAGGATTTTGTATTTCCCACTGATAACATTTACTATGTTTCGGGGCAATATGATCATTGGAGGAAAATTGACATATTCCCGCAAGGTCCACAGGCAAAACATTTTTCTGGAAAAACCTTTAGCGTCTTTATGCCAATTGAGATAAATGGCACTCAAAAAAACTATTTTTTTACTTTTTTAATTAGAGATATTAAATTTTAAACCCAATGCAGAAAAAGGCAAGGCAATTAATTTTCCGAAGCTCTTTTGCGGGAAAGAATATGGGATCAAATATTTATTCTTGACAAAGGAAGCCGGCATCAAAGTTGAACAATGCGAGAACACGAAGGTTGAAGAATCATGAAATGTCCGTTTTGCGGTCACCCGGAAAATAA
>CAYZLL010000214.1:0-3393 GCA_964479225.1 uncultured Smithella sp. | reverse complement strand
GCATCGCCCGACCAGATTCAATGGGCCGATGGTCTGCCCAAAACCAGATCCGGCAAGATTATGCGCCGCGTTTTGAGAAACGTTGCCGCTAAAAAGTTCGAAGACTTCGGCGATACGTCCACCCTGGCCGATCCGGCGGTGGTCGATGATTTGGTGAACAATAGAAAGGCTATCGGATAGCACATCTTCTATGCGGAGAACGTTTCGACTGTTCTCCGCATAGTTATTCTCTTCCTTTCAAAATGCCGTTTCTCCTAAAAAGAGAAACGGCATTTTCTTGCTGCTTTGAATATAGAAGGCTTAAAAAAGGTTAATTGATGAGTTTGTTATGGACGGCGTAAAGCGTCAGTTCGGCGTTTTTTTTCAGGCTCATCTTGGACATAATTCGTGTTCGGTATGTGCTGATCGTCTTCACGCTCAGACAGAGTTCATCGGCAATATCAGAAACGGATTTTCCGGAAGCGAGCATGATCATCACCTGATGTTCGCGATTGGAAAGCCGCTCGTGAGGAAGTTTTTCGGCGTTCACTTCCAGCTCGTCAGCCAGTTTTTCCGCCAGGGAAGCGGTGACGTATTTTCCACCCTGCGCCACCTTGCGTATGGCGCCGATGAGTTCCTGCGGTGCGCTGGCTTTGGTGAGATAACCCGATGCACCGGCACGAAGCGCGCGCACCGCATATTGTTCTTCAGGGTGCATGCTCAGAATCAACACGGCCAGCTTCGGACACTGGTTTTTAATATCCTCCAAAACTTCCAGACCGCTGCGGCCCGGCATGGAAATATCCAGCAGAACCACGTCATATTCATATTTAAGAACCTTATCCAGCGTCTCTGCGCTGTTTTGCGCTTCGTCCTTGACCAGCATATCCTGAACATCTGCCAGAATCTGCATGACGCCCTGCCGGACCACGGCATGGTCATCGGCGACTAATATTCTTATCATGCTTGTTTTTCTCCTTTGGTCATGGGGATCAAAACTCTCACTTTGGTTCCGGAGGGTTTGGTGTTCCGGACATGAACCGTGCCGCCCCAGAGATGGGCACGTTCACGCATGCCGATCATGCCAAAGGACCGGGGATCGTCAATTTGCCACGGGGTGATGCCGACGCCGTTGTCCGTTACCTCCAGACACAGGTCCGTTTCGGTTTCCGTGAGTTTCACCCTGCATTGCGTGGCTTTGGCATGCCTTGCGATATTGGTAAGTGTTTCCTGAAAAATACGGAAAATGGTCGTCGCCAGTTCCTTATCGATGGCCTGGTCGGAGCAATGGATATGCACCTGGCAGCGTATGCCCGATCGCTTCTGAAAATCCGCCGCCTGCCATTCAATGGCCGTCGGCAGGCCTAAATCATCGAGCAGGCTGGGACGCAGTTCTGTCGTAATGTTGTGCACGCTTTCAATCGTTGAATCAACCAGCTCCAACATGCTTTGAGTTTTTTTGTGAATGTCTTTGCTCCCGGCCTGAAGATGGTTTTCCAGCCAGGAGATGTCCATTTGCAGGGCGGTAAGCGACTGTCCGAGTTCATCGTGAATCTTGCGCGCGACACGCGTGCTTTCTTCTTCGCGCACTGATTGAAGGTGAATGGACAGGTTCCGCAATTCTTCGCGGGAACGCTCCAGATCCGCCTGCGCTTTTTTCTCTGCCGTAATATCTTCATAAGTGACCACAATACGCTTTTCCCGGAGGTTTTCTCCGATGCGCGACGCCTTCATCCGGCAGCATATTTCCTGCCCGTCCTTGCGCACACAAGCAAACTCGGTTTCGTATGTCCGCTGATTTTCGAGAGTGGAATAAAAGACATCGGCAATTTTATCAGACTCTTCCTCATTGCGATAGATCATGCGGATGCTTTTGCCGATCAGTTCTTCACGGTGCCAGCCGAAAATGACCTTGACCGCGTGGTTGGCAAAATTAATGCGCCGCTCATGCAGGCCGACCACCGCCTGGGGGATGGCGTCAAGGATAGAGGATTCCAACGCTTCCAGTTCTTCAAGCCGACGGCTCGCTTCTTTGCGTTCGGTAATGTCCATGGAGTTGCCCAGAATAGCCCGCTTGCCCTTGTATTTTATGGACATCACTGTTTCCATGATCCACTTGATTCTTCCGTCCCGGGTCACAATGCGAAATTCATAAGGAGAAAAGCGTTGTTGCTTGAGCATCATGATCGCGTTTTTAGCCGTCCTGCGGCGGTCCTCCGGCAGAATGAACGACGCAGGTTTTATCTTGAGCATTTCTTCTTCGGTACATCCGGTATAATCCCGGAAATGTGAATTGATAAATTTAAAATGTCCGTCCTGCATAATATAAAAACCGATCTGAGAACTGTGCGCCAATAGTTTGTAAATATCTTCCCCGAACGCCCTGAGCGGCGCAGGCGTTTTTATTCCGGCCAATTCCGTCCGGAGATTCTTCGTCGGTTCAATCAAATCTTTTTTTGTTATTTTAGCTGGAGACACCTGTCACCCCGTTCAACAGATCATTATGGAATGTCATTGATGTCAAGTAATACTGATTTAAAAAGAATAATCAAGGTAATTATCCGGAGGCTACCTATATCCATCTTGGGCGGTTCTCCGCGAAGAGCCATCCGAAAATCACAAGGACATGGACAACGAAGAATGAAAACGACAATACATTATCGAACGGAACTAGCCGCCGATCTTCTTTTCCTGATCCGCCCAGTATCTTGCCCGCAATTCACGCTTCAGGATCTTGCCGGTGCCTGTTTTCGGCAGTTCGCTCACAAAATCCACGGTGCGCGGCAACTTAAACTTGGACAACAATGTGCCACAGTGCGCAATGATCTCTTTTTCGGTTGCCTGCTTTTTCGGTTTCAGGACAACCAGCGCCTTGACGGCTTCTCCCCACTTGGGATCGGGGACGCCGACCACAGCGCATTCCATGACGGCGGGGAACTTGTGGATGGCCATTTCCACTTCGGCGGAGGCAACATTCTCGCCACCGCTGATGATCATGTCCTTGCCACGATCAACAATTTGAACGAAGCCCTCCCCGTCGATATTGGCAATATCGCCGGTGTGCAACCAGCCGTCGACGATGATTTTGGAGGTTTCCTCCGGATCGTTCCAGAAACCTTTCATGACGTTGTTGCCGCGAACGATGATCTCTCCGACGGCCTCGCCGTCAGGCTCCACATCCCTGCCGTCTTCATCAACCACGCGCAACTCGACGCCGAAGACCGGTTTGCCGGTTTTCGCGCGATAAACAAGCTGCTCTTCAAACGGCAGTTTCTTCATATGGTCTTTCAGCGTGGACAGGGTCAGCATCGGACAGGTTTCCGTCATCCCATAGGCCTGGTAGCATTTAACGCCGAATTTTTCCTGGGCTTCCCGCAGAATGGTGATCGGCACCGGCGCTCCGCCAATGATCAT
>CAYZLL010000213.1:0-3400 GCA_964479225.1 uncultured Smithella sp. | reverse complement strand
ACGGTCTTTAGCCAATATCTGTTTTGCTCTCTTTCCATCCGTAATCCTTAATTCTGAAACTGATCACGACTGTACCAGTTCAGTAGGTAGCAATGACCTGATTGGACTTTCATTGTCAATTCAAGTATAAATCAAAATGAATAATCTTCAAGGAAGATGAATTAATCATGAATGTCCAATTGGGAAACGTTCGTTTTATCTGGGGTGATAATGGCGGTAAATATCCTTTTAATCATTCTGTGTATCTGGAGGGAAAGGATTGCCGGGTCGTCATCGATCCTTCCTGTGGATTGCAAAAACTTACGGACCTTAAACAAAAAGACGGTGTTGACCAGGTCTGGTTGTCGCACTGGCATGAAGATCACATGGGATTTTTAAATCTTTTTGAGGGTTGTGCTCTGCGTATCTCTGAGAGGGATTTTCCTCCTTTGACCGACATGGAAATATTCATGGACTGGTATGGAATCAAGGAAGATCAACTTCGCGAACTCTGGAAAAATATCATGCTGAATAATTTTAATTATCGTCCGCAAAAAGAAGCGTTGTTTCTTCAGGATGACGAAATCATTGATCTGGGGTCGCTCAAAGTTCAAGTCATTGCCACGCCCGGACATACACCGGGGCATTTATCTTTTTTCTTTCCCGATGAGGAAATTCTTTTTCTCGGTGATTATGATTTAACGACATTCGGTCCCTGGTATGGAGATCTACATTCCAGCATTGAACAAACCGTAGAATCCCTTCGCCGTCTTAAATCCATTCCTGCCCGCCGGTGGATTGCTTCGCACAATACCGGACTTTTTGAGACTAATCCGGGAAAACTTTGGGATGATTACGAAAACGTCATCTATCAACGTGAAGAAAAAATTGTGAATTTTCTCAAAGAGCCCAAAACGCTGGCAGAAATTCTGGCCGCCTGGCTCATGTATGGCAGACCAAGGGAACCCAAAGAATTTTTCGAATTTAACGAGCGGGCGCTTGTTGTTAAACATATCGAACACTTAGAGAAGCAGGAGAATATCACGCTGGATAGAAACAAATATGTCAGAATATGATTTATCGGGATTACATTCTTCCAATAACCGCAAAAAGAAAAAAGTTGACTAGCCCATACCGTTTTGGTATTGTCCCACGCGCTTTAAAATAAACATTTAAAAGAGAAACATTATGTATGCATTATTAACCATTTTACACATTTCAGCTTGCTTTGTCCTGATCACTGTTGTGCTTCTGCAGGCAGGCAAAGGAGCCAATATGGGAGCGGCATTTGGTGGCTCCAGTCAAACGGTTTTCGGTTCAACCGGAGCCGGAACATTTTTGGGCAAATTGACGGCCGGTGTTGCTGTGGTCTTTATGCTGACATCGCTAACGCTTACTTATATGTCAGCCCACAGAAGCTCATCTTCTTTGATGGAACAAAAGAAAATGCCCGCTGCTGAGCAGACCATTCCTGTTCAAATGCCGAATGCAACCCAAACGACGATTCCTGTAACCGGCATTCCTCAAGGGGCAAAAGTGCCGGTTCCCGTGGCCAGTCCGGAAGCAGCAAAAATTCCCGCAACACCTCCCGCACCGGTGAGCAAGTAAGAGCTTTTTGGAGACTCCTGCAGCCAACTGTAGCAGATCATTTACAGGGTGCGGGATGAAAGACATTTGATTTTTTTGATGCCGAAGTGGTGGAATTGGTAGACACGCTATCTTGAGGGGGTAGTGGACAAAATCCGTGCTGGTTCAAGTCCAGTCTTCGGCACCATTAAGAAAACAGGGGGTTTGCTGATTTATCGGCTGACCCTCTTGCTGCTTTAAGGGATTCGTGCGGATCAGGATCGCGTTAGATGTTCATGTACGTTCTTTGAACTTCAGCCTGTCCGTATTGGTTTTCCAGTCGCCGGATAATAAAATGTCCCCGGGCTGTATTCTGAAAATGATCCATAAAAATAGAATTGATTAAAGCACCGCCTGCGGCTCCGATCACCGGAACGGCTGATGCCGCCGCTTTCTGTGAAACGGTTGTTCCAAATCGTGAGGCAATGGTTGCGATGAATCTTACCAGCACCGGCGAACCTTCCTCGGCAATGCCTCTTTGAAGAATGTATTTTGCCGCTTCGGATACCTGCTTGGCCAACAGCGCTTTTACGGCAAAGTATCCGCTCTCGGCGGCATTATCTTTTTCTGATGTACCTCCCAGCGCAAAGACCTCCAGACAGGCCAGTTTTGTTTCTATATGCCTGATGTCTTCACCTTCGCTTCTCGCAATATCGGCAATGGAACGGAACATAATGACGGTCGTTATCGGCAGCTCGACAGTCAGGGCAGGCAAACCAAAGGCGCCGCCGATTCCGCCGGAAGTTACAACCAGAAGCTTGTGCAGAATATCCTTAGAGGAATTCCGGTCATTATGATCAATGGTTTTGATGGCAACGTCCAGCGCGTATCGCAGGGACTTCTGCGTAGCGGTCTGGATTGTTCCGGTCCATTTTTCCGGCAGGTAGTCAAAAGCTTTCTCAAACGGCATACCGATAATATTCGTCAGCCTGGCCGCCAGACCGGGATTCTCCAGAAGTTCCTTCGCATATTTTAAGCCTTCAATATCTGCCTGTATCATACTCATTTGTGATTAACTCCTGAACAGGATTGTAGCACTCAAAAAAACCCCTCAAGTCATGCAGGGCTTGAGGGGTCACATTATAGCAGATCATTTGTTTTTTTGAACGGAGTTTTAACTCCTTTTTCTGATGATCCTGTTGCTTCGTTTTAGCTGACCATTGTTTTGACAGCTTCAATCACCGGGTTGGTGAACAGGGCCATCAGCACGGCGTAAAGAGCGAACACACCGACCACTTCGCCGACATACATCTTGTCATATTTACGTTTCAAAGAAACCATGATCAACCCGCCGACAATCAGGCATCCCAACTGGAAGAACGGGAAATTGGTTGTTCCGGCGGCCGCGTATTCAGCAAAGCTGAAAGTTGCCGTAATCATAATAACTGCCGCTGCTACTATCATTGTTCCTAATGTTTTTTTCATGATCTGTTACCTCCTGGGTAATTTGTTTGTTGTTTGCCTTTATACTAATGAAAATAGTGTGCCAACTATTCAAGAAAATAAATAAAGATTGTAAAGTATTGATATTTGATATGAATAAACGACAAAGATGACTTACAATATTTATCTCATATGCCCTTTTTCTTCCACTTGTTTAAATGAAATGTTTAAATGGTTGAACGATATGTTGAAATAGTATGGAGGCAGGAGGGATAGACTGGTATGATCATTATTAAGGAAAACTACTAACGATGGATGACGAGGTTATTTTAAATTACCTGGAAGAATTAGCCGAAAGACTGGAAATATTAGTTCGTGATGAGAATATAAATATGGAAGAGTCTTCCAGTTC
>CAYZLL010000212.1:0-3414 GCA_964479225.1 uncultured Smithella sp. | reverse complement strand
TTTCGTTGCCGGTGCCGATAATGTCCCCCACACGGAAACTTCGGGAAGGTTCCATTAATAGTCCGTCAATTTTTTTTTCCATCTCCAGAGATTTCAGGGCTTTCTTAATGGCGAGATCCAGTTCATCCACATTGATCGGCTTATGAATATAATCAAACGCGCCGCACTTCATCGCATTAATGGTTGTCTCCATATCGTGAAAAGCAGTGATCATGATGACTTTGACGTTTTCATTCTCTTCTTTAAGATCTTCCAGAACAGTAAATCCGTCAATATCCGGCAAACGAATATCCAGAATAACGACATCCGGTTGTTCTTGTACGTATTTATTCAGACCTTCCGTTCCGGTGGGCGCGGTTCGGACTTTGTATCCTTCTTCCGTCAAATACAGATCCAGTGTTTCGGCGATTGAAGCATCATCATCAATAACAAGAATACTCGACATAAGACCTTACCTTATTTATTGTTTATGTGGAATGAATGTGCGCCTTCGGTGGCGACAGGCAACGTAATCAGCACCTTCGTCCCTTCTTTCTTTTTACTGGAAACACTAATCGTTCCCTGATGAATATCAATGACTTTCTTTACCAGAGACAACCCCAACCCTGTACCATAATTTTTCCGTGTAAAGAAAGGATTAAATATATGCGGCATATCCTCTTCGGCAATACCACTGCCGTTATCCCTGATCTCCACAACGACCGCCTGACGGGTTGCATCGGCATAGCTCAATGAAAGATCAATCCTGCCGTTTTCTGATACCGCTTCCACGGCATTGCGAATCACATTTAAAAAAGCATCCGCCATCATCGCCGGGTCCACCGTCACGTAAGGCACTTCGGCAAATTCCGTCCGCATAGCGATTTTTTTATCGGTGATCCCTTTTTCCGCCAGGTCGATCGCCTGCTCCAGAACCTTGGATAGATCCACCGGTATTTTTTTCGGCTCCACCGGTTTGGCAAAAGCCAGAATGTCATTCACCAGGGTTTCCAGATGATCCACTTCTTTTTCCGCAATTTTGAATCGTTTTAAATCATTGCCTTCAGGATTCATTCGCTTGGTCAGGATCTGCAAACTCATTTTTATAGAAGAAAGGGGATTGCGTATTTCGTGAGCGATGCCTGCCGAAAGCTGACCCAAAGCCGCCAGTTTCTGACTATCATAAAGTTTCTTTTCCAGATCTTTGAACTCGGTGATATCGCGTTGAACCAGGATATAATGAACGGTCCCGATAATGGGAGATGTCGTGATTAAAAGATTGCGTTTGCGGCCGTCTTTCCCTTCCACTTCAATTTCATACGGCTTATGAATTCCTTTCTGGGCATCCTCCCATTTGGACAAGAAGAGAGTCTTGTGTTCGGAAGGAACAAATTCCGTAAAATGCTTGTTTCGATACTCACGAGAGTGTTCTTCTTTTTTCTTGAGACTGCGGCTCATAAAATTGATAATGCCGTTTTCATCTATTTCATAAATTTTATCCGGTAAACTGGTAATGATTGTTTGCAGATAATTGTTCAATCCCTGGATTTTCCGCTGCAGCTCAATATTTTCTTTTAACTCATTTTGCAGGGTCTCGGCATACTCGCTCATACTTTTATTCATTTCTCGTTCATGCGAAACATCCTGGAGCGTTTCGATCGCCGCAATGATCTTGCCCTCTTCATCATAAATGGGCGCCGCCAGAAAATATAAGTAACGATTTTGTCCGCCAAGTTTGGCGTAATGGTCCGTCGCTTCGTAAGCGCCAATCACCTTATTGGACTTTTTAACGTTTTTGCTGCCGTAGTGCTTGCCCAGTCCGTCCATATCGCTGTCAACAATTAAATCGGCAATCATGGGCCGGGAAACGGAATAAAATGGCTTGTAGTGATTGCTGGTCCCCAGCATCTCTGCCGCGGAATAACCGGTTAGTTCGGTACAGGCCCGATTCCATAAGATGACTTTATGTTCGTTATCAATGACAAAACTGGGAATGGGCGAACCTTCGATCACACCCTCGATTGTTTTCTTTTCCCTCAGCAGTTTTTCCTGCCAGTCCAAGCGCTCAACTAATCTTTTCTTCTCTTCTCTGATCCGTAATCGTTTTCCTTCCTTATAGGCGAAAGACATACTGGTAATGATCACGACGATAATAAGTAATAACGAACTGAAAAGGGTATAGTAGAAAGTTTTTCGAAGCGGTGAAATGACCTTGCTGTAGCTGGCAACAATCAGCATCACCCATTTTTTATCTCCGGCGTTGAAGGGATAATAGGAAATGATGCTTCTTTGTTTTATTTTATCCGTCTGATGAACAATGGATTCAAAATTGCCGCCGTCTTCTGATAAAAAATCAAATTGCTTTTCGTCAACGCCTTTTATAAAATTTTTAATATCTTTTCCGATCAAAGCAGCATTAGGATGCACAATGATTTCTTGCTTATCATTCATCAACCACAATTCTTCAAATTCATCATCAGCAGGTCGTTGCCAGTATTTTTGAACGACAGCGGAAAAAGAAAAAGTGATCAATAACGCCCCATCGAATTCACCATTTCGCGTCCGGAAAGGATAACCTAAGATCAGGTATCGTCCATATTTTTGTTTTAAGCCCGGCGTCGAGGAAGAATCAGGCAAGACCAAATCCACATAGCGTTTTTGCTCTTTCTGGAGAATATTAAAATGATCGGATAAATCAATCGATGGTAAAACATTCTTCGGGTAAACACTCTTTACCTTTCCTGCTGCATCAAATAAAACAATCGTATCGATAGTGTCTTCCCAACCGGAAGACAGCATTCTATAATAATGATCTAATTCTTCTTCGTTGGTTTTGAAATCAGGATAAAGACGGGAAAATAAATCGATGTTTTTCCCGATCTGGGAAAAAACATCCGTTATTCTTTTGGAGGTATTCTGAACATTGACAAGCTGCTGCCGGCTGAATATATTGACAACATCCTTTTCCCGGGCGCTGTTTACGGTTAAAGCCAGAAGCAAAAATAAGATGATGACGGTAATGCTTGCAAACCAGATGCGTAATTTTACAGCTCGATAGAAAAGGATTTTTATTTTATTAAGTAATAAAGTCACCTACGCTTCTTTAATCCTCTTTATTTTCTTGATGGGAGAGTTTTATGCCGACGACGACATAAACAAGGATTGACGCTGTCAGTGAAATAAGAAGTTTTGCCAAACCACTGTCAATTTTTAAAACATAAGAACAAATAAGCCACACAACGGGATAAGTTATCGCTGTTAAAAGTTCCTGCATAATAATCCTTCTGATCAATCATCTTATTTTGATTCAATGTATAACGGCCTTAATGGAAAATTTCAATAGAAATATAATGAGACCCAAGCTTCAGAAACAAAGTGCACTGAAGCTTGATGGTCGAATTATCCCAGGAGCGAAGCGACGCGGGATAGTGAACA
>CAYZLL010000211.1:1822-3421 GCA_964479225.1 uncultured Smithella sp. | reverse complement strand
GCAGGATGTGAGCAAGTTGCCGGCAGGCTTCGACATAGCCCAGCTTTTCCGGCCACTGAATAACTTTCCGGGCAACATGGCGTATCCCCTTGACACCGAAAATAGGTAGGGGAATCCCGATCATCTGCTTGCACGTATCCTTCATGCCGGCAAGGCAGGCTTTTCTGATGTCAGGATGGGGATGAACGGAGATCGGATAATACATCAACCCGCGTGGTTCGAGCGGCCCGCGCGCGAAACGCGCCCTTTCCAAATCAAAAGCCGGGCAGTCCGTCGTGTATTCCAGCAAGGCCGGATCGCTTATCCGGAACCCGTTTTCATTTTCATACAAAATAATAAAGTTGTGTCCGTTGAAGTTAAAGCGATAACGTCTGGGAAAGAAGGAAAGCCAGTAAACATTGGTTGTCACCCCGACAATCTGACCGGTGCGGATAACGCGGCGCAGCTCGTCCATGCCTTTTTGCGGGCTGCGAAACCGTTTTCTGTAAACCTTGACACCCAGTCTTTTAGCGGCTTTTTTGAAAACCAATCCCGGAATGGATCTGAAAGTGCTGATGGGCAGTCCTGTCTGTTTGATAAACGGCAGATGGCCGAAAAAAATACCGCTGCCAATGCCGAAAATCATCGGTTCGGAAATATCCAAACCCTTATCGCGAAACAGCGCGGATGCAACTCCGGTCTCACAATGAGCGGCTGTTTGATGGATATATTTTCTGCCATTGGCTAAAGTTTCTTCTGTGATAAATTCTGTCGTCATGAATAATGTTTACCTTTATAATGAGTCCCAAGTTTCAGAAGTGTAGCGCACTGAAACTTGCTGGACGAATTATCCCACGAGCGAAGCTACGCGGGGTTGTTATTTTTGGGCACGGTTTTCAATTCTTCGCTCGTAATCGCGAGGGCTTTCGCGTATCTGTCCAGAACAGCTTCCTTGAGTTTGGCAAATATTTCCGGACGCAAGTGCCTTTTGACCCGGAATGTGGCAATCCCTGCCGTTTGCCCCAAAATCTTCGGTGTCATCTGCCGCAGTTCCATATAATAAGCAAGCGGGCTTTTTTTACCGGCAAGCACCGCTTGCCTGACTTCTTCTTCTTTGGTCTTATATTCATCATAAGCCATTCTGTTGCTCATTTCATCTACCACCCAACCCTTGCTGAGCACCATGACATATTTCCCCTTGTCATCCAGGGCGTAATTTCCTTTTTTTATTCCTTGAGAATAATCGAATACATCATCCTGTGGAACATCATTCACTTTCATCGGAAACTCCTGGCAAATGTAGTCATTATTTTTATAACGTGTTTCTTATACTAAAATCAATGGAGAAAAAAGATGAAATTTAATTGATTTTTTTACCTAAAAACGGCTCGAAATGATGCCACTCGAAGGGATGCTTTCGGGCGAATTCCGCCAGGTCTTTCGCATAGGCCTGCGCCGACTCCTGCACCGCTTTTTTTCTATCCGCTCGTGAGGTGGCAATCACTTTTCGTCCGGGCGAAACTTTAATGTGATATTTGCCGATTTTTTCCTGATACACAAAAAATGTCATCAGCGGCGCGCCGGTCATCAGGGCGAACAAATGCGGCGTATCGGGAAGAT
>CAYZLL010000211.1:0-1812 GCA_964479225.1 uncultured Smithella sp. | reverse complement strand
TTCATGACCTAAAAAATTCACGGGAACAAAAGTCTGTTCCCCCCAAAGTCGGTCTCCCGTCATGGAAACAATGCCACCCTCGCGCAGGAAATTAATTCCTTCAATCAAAGCAAAAGGCGATTTTTCATCTTCCGTTGTTACGACAACTCGAATGCCGCCTTTGGCCAAAATCTGTTTTTGAATCTGCTCGATCTGCTCTTTGTGTTTGGCACCCAGATAAAGCATGATCGGCAGGCCTTTTTTGTTGAGTGTCTGCGCGGCCAGCTCCCAGTTGCCGATGTGTGACATCAGTAAGATAGCGCCCGTCTTTTTCTGCACGGCCTCTTCCAGATACTCCCAGCCTTCTTTGACATATTGGATATTTTCCTCGTCAAGACGGATGAACCGGTGAATATAAACATCGGTAAATTTGTGATACTGACGCCACGCGCACCGCAGGTGATAGAAAAAGCCGTGACCGGGAAACAACGTGCGGTAGAATTCGAAGCTGTTCGCCACGCGGACCGGAAAAAGAAAAAAATAACCGGTCGCGATAAACCAGGACAAAATGCGGAAAAACCACAACCCCAGTTTCCGGGTTAGATAAAGTAATATTTTATAAGGCAGTTTTTTCATAAATTAAAATTTTTTACCATTTGACCTTTATGTCTGAATAGATCTCATCAGGGCCCCGAAGTCAGTTTTTGCCAGGTGTCGTCCATCAGCCATGGATTCAAAATGCGTATGCCCCGGACATTAAACGTCTGCTCGCCGTTATATAAGACAAATCCGGGAGCGATGCCCTTGACGCTCAGCGCAGCAAAACGCTCGATGGATTTGGTAAAATCCGGAGAAAACGTTGCGGAAGATTTTATCTCGACCGGCGTCATCGCGCCCTTTTCCCGGATCAGTAGATCGACTTCATTGCCGTGGGAATCGCGAAAAAAAAACAATTCCGGGCGAATCCCTTTATTTTGTGCACTTTTCATAATGTCTGCAATAATGAAGTTTTCGTAAAGGTTGCCGCGCAAGGGATCACGGATCGCCTGTTCTGTCGTACTGATACCCAGCAGAAAAGCCGCCAGGCCCGCATCTGTGAAATATATTTTAGGAGATTTGATCACACGTTTTTGAATATTTTCAAAAAATGGCGGCAGCTCGAATACAATATAAGAAGCTTTTAATACCGATATCCAATCTCTGATGGTTGTGGCGGACACCCCTGTATCGTTCGATAGAGAAGCCAAATTGACAATCTGTCCCACCCGGCCGGCCAACAGCGTGAGAAATTTCTGAAAAGGTGACAGATCGCGCAACGAAATCAAAGCGCGCACATCCCGCTCGACATAAGTTTGCAGATAGCTGTTAAAGAACCTGCGCGATTCGATGTTTTCTTCATGAAGCCGTGGAAAACAGCCACGGACGATTGCGCCAAAAACATCCTTTTTCGCATAAGGATAATGTCCCAGTTCGTGACTGGAAAAAGGCCAAAGCGTAAGCATGGCCGTACGGCCGGCCAGCGACTGACTTATCGCTTCATGCAGTCGTGGTTGATGGCTGCCTGTCAGGATAAACTGTCCGCGTCTTTTATCCTTGTCCACGATGCCCTGGATGTAGGAAAGCAGCACCGGCAGACGTTGTATCTCATCCAGAATGGCTCCTCCTGCCACCCCGCCCAAAAAGCCCCGTGGATCAGCCTCAGCCGCCATCCGGACATCCGGGTCTTCCAGGGAAAAGTAGGGCTTATCCGGGAATGTCATTTTGGCCAGCGTCGTCTTACCTGACTGACGAGGCCCCAGGATGGTTACAACGGGATACTCCGCCGCCGCCCGT
>CAYZLL010000210.1:0-3522 GCA_964479225.1 uncultured Smithella sp. | reverse complement strand
CATTATGAAAGAGTAAAAGAATTCCGCGAAACCTTTGCCGCATGGCAGGATGCCGACAGTGATGCGGTGAAGTTTCCAAGCTAATTTTTAAACGAGAATCCTTTGTCATCCCGGAGTGGTTCAATATATAAAATTACAGGCATTTGCGATGAACGAATTTACTACCGTATTTGATTTAACATCGAAGAGTGTGAGAACCGAAGCCATCCCTCATCTCATTGGCAGCATTGTGCTGATTGTTGGCGGCTTTGCCGGAGTCATTTTTCACAGATGGATCATTGAAAAATTAAAAATACGAGTACCCAGAAGCATATTCGGCATTTTAATATTTTTTGGGATCTGGTGGTGTGTAGAGCATATCGATGTTATCAATTATGCAATTATGAACAATGCGAAAAACGCTCAAGTGGTAGAAGGCATTGTTCACGTTTCTCACATGCAGCCTTACCAGGGACACACGTCCGGTGACAAAATTACTGTGGAAGGTCAGTCGTTCGAGGTGGACTACTTTAGCGCTGCTCCGGGATATAAGGATACCATTGCACGCGGCGGAGTTTTACATGAAGGAGCTTATGTGAGAATTCACCACTCCGATGGAGTCATCGTTACAGTCGAAGTCAAAAAATAAAGAAAATCACATCATCCATGACTGGTTCAAATTTACAGATTGACCGCAATATCTAACATTTTACTTAATCATAACTGATTCAGTTTTGATAACCGAACGAGCCGGCGCGTATTTTAGGATGGCTTTCAGTTTTCCTTCATGATCTTTGTGGCTTCTTCAAATATTTCAATAAAGCACCCGATGATGGAAATGCAAAGAAGACTCAGCATGAATATCGGAGACGTGCCCAGCATTTCATCCAGAAGATAACCCAGCCAAAGGAACAAGCAAGAAGAAATGACCAGCGCCAACCCCCAAGCCGAAAATATTATAATAAAATGAAATGGATTAAAGACGGGTGGGTGTGTTTTATGGGTAATTGCTGACATAATTTATTGCCCCTTTCATCTTTTAGACGTCACCGAATAATCATACCAAACGCTACCTGATCCGCAATATTCTCCTTCCTTTGCAAATAATTTAACCACCATTTTGTAGTTTTTCAATAAAGCTATTTCTTTTTTATGAGTTTAGAGAGAATTTCAGATGATAAATCATTGTTTTCTATGTTACCCTGTCAAATATTTCAAAGGCGTGGGCAGTATGAATGCCATAACACTGAGCGTATGCTCTTCTAATAGACAGGGGGAATGATGAAAAACGCAGTAGTCACCGGGGCTGGTTCCGGATTGGGTCGGGAATTGTGTCTTAAACTTGCTAAGCGCCAATATAGAATTCTACTGGCGGATGTCAACACCATCGCGGCCCGGGAAACGCTGGCGCTGGTGAAAAAAGCGGGAGGTGACGGCGAGGTTTACGAATGCGATGTAACGAAGAAAGAATCGGTCGAAAAAATGTCCGCTTATGCTTTCGATATATTTGAGCGAGTGGATCTGCTCATCAATAATGCCGGTGTGGGCTGTGCCGGACTTACCGGAGATGTGCCCATCGAGAATTGGGAATGGTGTCTTAACATCGACATGTGGGGAATGATTTACGGTTGTCATTATTTTATTCCGCTCATGAAGAAACAGGGCGACGGTTACATAATAAATGTCGCCTCCGAAGCCGGCCTGATCTGTCTGCCCGAAATGGCCCCGTACAATGTTGCCAAAGCCGCCATCATCGCTTTATCCGAAACGATTAAGACAGAACTCGCCCCGCACAATATCGGTGTCTCCGTCGTTTGTCCCTCATTTTTTCAAACCAATCTTATCAAAGCCATGCGCTGTCAGGATGCTTTTCAGAAAGAGCTGACCGAGACGTCCTTCCAGCACGGCCGTCTAAGCGCCGCGGATATCGCAGCGGATGTCATGAAGGCGATGGATAAAAAACGTCTCTACGTTGTTCCCGGATTTAATGCCAAACTTATCTGGCTCGAAAAGCGTTTCTCGCCGGAGTTATTTTACCGAATCATTGCCTTTACCCTCAAAAATAAATTCGGCAGAAAGTTATTTCTCTGGATGGCACGACATGGTTTGACCTAAATAGCGATAAGTATTGAAAGCAGATAAAATGATTGTTCGTATTCCATGTCCGGAGATGGAAAGCATGACTCCGGAAGTCAGATCTTTAGTAGAGTCGTTTCCCCTGAATGTGGCGAGGATGGTTGCCAATGCTCCGGCCAGCATAAAAGGTTTTCTGGATCTGGCGCAATCCATTTTGTTTAACAGTGAATTCGATCCCCGTAAGCGCGAAATCGCCATATTGAGAGTGGCTCATGTGACGAAAGCGGTTTATGAATGGACGCATCATGTCAACGTGGCGAAACATTACAACGTGACAGATCAGGAGATAGAAATTATTTGTACCGAGATGCCGGTTAAATCGCTGGATGAAGATGGCAATCTGCTGTGTCGCGTGGCTGATGAAATCAGCAACGATGTGCGTCTCAGCGATGACGCCCTTGCTCAAATTCTTGAACGTTATGGGACTCGCCAGGCGACCGAGTTGATTCTTTGCGTAAGCTTTTTCAATTTCGTGAGCCGCTTCCTGGAATCGACACGGGTGGAACTGGAAAGAACGTAATCTTTCTTATAATTAAGTATGCTGTTCCCTTAATTTCATGGGATTTTGTCTGATTGTGTTTATATTGGCAACTTCCTGAAAAATGTTATGGAAAATAATATTATTGCTGTAATGGATTTCAAATGCAAATAGTGATAATTAAACACATCCAGCTACTATCTTGGCATCAAATTTGAGGTATTTAAGTTATGGCAACTATTTATAAAAACAGTAATGAATCCTTGTGGTACAAATACGTTTTGAGTATTTCTTTTTCAGAAAACATAAATATACAGATTAAGGACTGGCAAGCAACTTTGAATAAGATGGTTTTTGATGAACAGATCAAGACAGGTAGTTTTCACGGTCGCTTTCCAATTGATGATAATCGACGCGCTAGAATGCAGGGATTACTGGAAAAAGGCGTTATCCAACCATATTATGGAGCCACCAGCGGAAATGCTTGTGTCTATACACTGCAAGTCTCACCACCGACATGCATTGTTGGGGCTGAGCATCAAGTAGCGGAAGAAAAAGTAACATACGAAGATTCGGTAATAATTAACGAAATAGATGCATCGACAATGGATGATGACTTTAAGAAGGGATTTGTAATAGAAGATCAAGGATATAGAACTCTTCAAGAATGGAAAAACTGGAATGCGCAAGACGAGTTTACATCTCGATATATTTATAAGTTTTTGCCAAGTTCGATGGGATTAGTCATTACAATTATAGATACTTTTACAAATGATCAGATTGACATCAGTGATTATGACAATTGGTAGCGCAAACAAAAGCTATTCTTGAAATCAATTCATGATAGAAAACAAAATGAAGATAAAAAACTATTCTGATCATTCATCCACGACGAAATACTATAAAAGAAATGCCCGCGCTTATTATGA
>CAYZLL010000209.1:0-3528 GCA_964479225.1 uncultured Smithella sp. | reverse complement strand
GCAAATCCATACAGCGTGCCCATCCACCAGATATTGGAGGAAAAGTTGGGAGAAATGACATTATATAACGCCATGCGGAAAGGATTTTCAATTTCGAGTCCGATCACCAGAAAACCCGACAAGATCGTGACAATGGACAAATAAACACAGCGTTTGGCCAGCGGCATAAAATCCTTAACACCGAAGACGTGTCCCAGCGAAGAAACAAGACACAATCCCGTGGAGGCAACAACGAAGAAAATATAGGTAGAAATAAGAATGGCCACGGGCACTTCGCGAAACGTCGCGTAAGCGTGACGAGAGCCGGCAATAAACAAAGCATGGATGCCGCTGCCCATGCCAACGAGCAGTAAAATACCGAACAGGGCCACAAAAAAAAGATAGATTGGCCCTCCGGATAAAATGCGCTGAATGGCAGGTTTGATGTTGGAAATGAACAGCTCTTTGCTAAAGCTTGCCATGAAATATCCTCGTTGTTGAAAACGCGATGAACATGAACATCAGACGGCTAAAAGATAAGAGAAATGAGTTCTGTTGTCAAGGTATTTGTAGGGGTATTGGAGATTCAATGTAATCTTTGACAGAACGAAAATTAGATGTTAAATTTCCCCCAAAAATTTTCCTGTTTTTAAGGTAGAATCTTTTGAAGAAATCAAATTTTCTTTGGTCTTTTTTTTCTTCCATCAAACTTACCCTTGTTTTGCTTTTTTTGATGGTGATCCTTTTTGTTTTTGCCACTGTTATTCCCCAGCAGAATCTCGCTCCTGAATTTGCCTGGCTGGCTGACATCTATCATTCTAAAATATTTTATTTGTTGACGGCCGTTTTTTCTGTAAATATGATCGTCTGTTCCATCAACCGCTGGCCCTTTACTATGAAGCAATTCAAGGCTCGCTGCTTTCCGGCGCCATCAGGGCTTTTTGAAAACCTTCCAGAGGAACGCGTCATTTTTACGGATAAAAAAATGGAAGACGTCGAGCGCGTAATCGCATCAACTCTTTCATCGCCCATCAGCAGGATAAAAAGAACAGACACGGAGAAAGGACTTCTTTGCTGCCGGGAACGGGGACGTTTTTCACTGCTGGGTGTGTATATCGTTCATCTGGGGATACTGGTGATCATTACCGGAGGCGTCATCGGATCAATAATGGGTTTTGAAGCCGACATGAATCTGTCAGAAGGCGTTGAATCGAACATTGCTCAGCTCGCCGGGGGGAAGGGAACGCGCCAACTCGATTTCTCCGTGCGTTGTGACAAGTTTGTTATGGAATTATACGATACCGGAGCGCCGAAAACTTACCGCTCCGATTTGAGTTTCATCAAAAGTGGTCAGGTCATTCATCAGGGAAATCTGCTCGTCAATCACCCGATCAAATTTGAAGGGATTCGTTTCTATCAGGCAAGTTATGGTCTGGCCGAGGCGGGCAGGGCGGTAGTGGCCTTCAAGAATGCCGGTACTGAAAGTCCTCAAATACCGGTTCAAGCAGGAGAAACATTCGATCTGCCCGTTCAAAATGCGAAGGCAACTGTTTTGCGTGTGGAAGAAAATATGATGCAAATGGGTCCGGCCGTCAAATTGAATATCGCCACAGATAAAGGAAATATGCAGCTTTGGGTTTTTCAGCATATCAAAGAAATCGCGGAAGTTAATCCCGGTTTGTTTTCTGAAGTCCCCATGTTTGACCCGGGTCTTTTCCAACCGCTGGTCTTTTCTCTCAAACGCACAGAAAAACAATATTACACGGGCTTGCGTGTCGTAAAAGATCCGGGAGTTCCTTTTGTCCTGGCTGGCGGGCTGATGCTTCTGGGCGGTATTATCATGATATTCTTTTTTGCGCATCAACGTGTCTGGGTGTTGATCAATCATGAACCTGAAGGAATAAAAATAAGTCTTGCCGGACGTGGCAACCGTCATCAGGAAGCTCTGCAGCGACAAATCGATGATTTATGCATCAAACTTAAAAGGGAGCTGACTGCATGACCCACACATTGATTTTGAGTTACGTCACCTTTATTTATTTTGCCGCCTTCGTCTTCTACCTTTTCAGAATGATTCTGCAAAAAGAGTTCTGGGGAATCGCGGCTTCTATTGCGGCCTGGGCGGGCATTGCCGCACAAACGCTGGCCATGATTTTAAGATGGCAGGATTCGTACAAGCTCGGGTTCGGCCATGTCCCGATTACCAATCTTTACGAGTCATTAATTTTCTTTGCCTGGTCGATCATGCTTCTTTACCTGACCATTGAATGGCGCATTAAGAACCGGATGCTGGGCGCGTTTGTCGTGCCTGTAGCATTTTTAATTATGGCGTACGCGTCCATTGCACCCGGCGTCAACAACATCATTGAACCGCTGATTCCCGCGCTTCAAAGCAACTGGCTGACCTCGCATGTTCTAACCTGCTTTATGGGGTATGCCGCTTTTACGGTCGCTTTCGGTTGTGGCATTCTTTACCTTTGGAAAAGAAAAAAAGAGGCGGCCAAAGTTGATGCTTCCGGGTGGATGTCGCGTATGCCTTCGCTGGATGTATTGGACGCGCTCATTTACCAGAGCACCACACTCGGATTTGTGTTCCTCGCCCTGGGTATTGTGACCGGTTCTGTCTGGGCGCACTATGCTTGGGGTTCTTACTGGAGCTGGGACCCTAAAGAAATCTGGTCACTGATCACCTGGCTCATTTATGCCATCATGCTGCACGCCCGCTTTGTCCGCGGCTGGCGCGGTAAACGAATGGCCATACTCTCTATCATCGGATTTGCTTCCGTGTTGTTTACTTACCTGGGGGTAAATTTCCTGACCAGCCTGCACAGCTATATTTAAATAATTATCTTTAAATTTAAAGGCTCTTCAGGTATATCGTGAATCAAAATAAAAACTTCAAAAAGGGAGGCAGGCGATGGCCGGTATAAGTTTTATCACGCATAAAGGTGTCAAGATTTTATATGAAGATGTTTCGAACAGCAAAACAAATGACATATTATCCTTTATTGAAGGAGCCAAAGCCATCATTGCCAGTCAGCCTAAAAATTCAATACTGGCTCTTGTAAATGTCAAAGATGCAAGCTTTGACACGACCATCACCACTGCATTGAAGAATTTCATGAAGGCTAATGCTCCTTATATCAAATGCGCGGCAGTCTATGGCGTGGATGGCCTGAAAGAGGTCGTATTTAAAGGCGTTCTGGCCTTTACGGGCAGGAAAAATCTTGTCTTGTGTAAAACACTTGAAGAAGGGAAGGATTATCTCGCGAGCATGAAATAATCTTGTTCTGTTTTTCCTGAATTTAACGGGAGCGACTTTGTAATTTTATGAATAATGCTTTTCTTGTCATCCTGAAACCGGACAATTGAAAGCTGCTTAATTTATTTGAACCAAACCTTTAATTTTGATTGTTGTTAATGGTCACCGGCGCTTGCGGGTCCTGCATCCATTCCTGCATGGCCCCGTCGTAAAGACGGACGTTTTTATAACTCAGTACTTCCACAAGAATGTAAGACCAGATCGGACAGCACTGTCCTATGTCGCAG
>CAYZLL010000208.1:0-3542 GCA_964479225.1 uncultured Smithella sp. | reverse complement strand
TACGACTCCCGAGTATCTTCAACTGAAAGATTTTGACAAAAATCGTCTTCTGGAAACTCATTTGCAACATTTTGCCCGGTAATCTAATTTTTCCCCTTGGCTTCTTTCTTTTTCGCTTTAGCCATTGCCTTGAGAAGTTTTTTGTCGGGAGGGACGTTGGTTGACGAAGTTGCAGGAGGTGGTGATACCGATGGTTCCCGGGATACTTCCGGCACAGGCTCCTTTCCCTCATGGCGCGCACGGATTTTCGCGGCGATTGCTTCAGCGGCCATTCTACCGAATTGGCCGATGAATCCGGCAATCAGCACGAGAACGATCCATTTCAGGGCAGACCATGTACTGATATATTCAAGGAAGTCGTTCATCATTTCTGCACGCTTTAATTCAGTTGCAATAATTCCTGAGGTTTATCAAAAAGGTAATCCGGTTGGGCGGTGGCCATTTTTTCTTTGCTGTGCCAGCCCCAGGTCACTCCCACGGTCTTTATGCCGGCCTGTTTGCCTTCCTTGATATCGCCTGTCGTGTCACCGATGTAGTAAATGTCATCGAGTGGGGTTTGATATTTTTTCGCGGCGTATAGAATTTTTTCTTTTTTACTGAACATAAAATCGGAACCCAGGATGTCACGAAAATAATCATCATAATTAAAATGATCCAGGGCCTCTTTGATCGAGGCATAATCATTCGAAGAAACAACGATCAGGCAATGCTTCTTATGTAGTTCTTTGATGACCGGAGTGATATCGGGAAAAGGTTTCATATCTTTGATTTTAACCTGTGCCAGAATGTCCTCTGCGGCTTTCATGAACTCATCCAGATCGATGCCTTTCTTTTTCAGCGATTCATAGAAATTATCTTCAAAGAGCTCCAGAAATTCTTCTCTGCTGCGCACGATAGGCTGATGTATTTTCTGGAGATTATCTTTGACCGTTTTTTCGTAAACCTCCAGAGAGTCAACCAGAACGCCGTCAAAATCAAAAAGGAATAACTTCATGAACGCTTTTCTCCTTTACTTAAGACGTGCGATGGAAACGCGGAAGGGTTTTTTCAAAATTCCTTTTTCCGTGACAATCGCCGTGATGAAACGCGCGGGTGTCACATCGAAAGCCGGATTGTAAACTTTGGTTCCTTCCGGCGCACTGCGAACCCCTTTGAAATGAGTAACCTCGTCGCTTTTTCGTTCTTCAATGGGAATGCCTGCGCCTGTTTTTAAGCAGAAGTCGATTGTCGAAACAGGTGCGGCAATATAAAAGGGAATCCGATGCGCTTTAGCCAGGACGGCCAGAGCATAAGTGCCGATTTTATTCGCGGCATCTCCGTTGGCGGCGATTCTGTCAGCGCCGACGATGATCTTGTCGATCTTCTTCTGACTCATCAGAAACCCCGCCATATTATCCGTGATCAGCGTGTGAGGGATTCTTTCTTTTTTCAATTCCCACGCGGTGAGCCTTGCGCCCTGTAGGACAGGCCTGGTTTCATCCACGTAAACGTGCAGTTTTTTTCCTTGTTCTTTTGCTGCACGGATGACGCCGAGCGCCGTTCCGTATCCGGCTGTTGCCAGCGCCCCGGCATTGCAATGAGTCAGGATGTTATCGCCGTCAGCAATGAGCGAACTGCCGTTTTTTCCCATTTGTTTATTTATGGCTATATCTTCAGAGCTGATATCCTTGGCTTCATGGATCAGTTCTTTGACTAAATCTCGTTGGGATGTCTGATTTGAATGATCAACAACTTTCTTCATGCGTTCCAGTGCCCAAAAGAGGTTGCGCGCCGTCGGCCGGGCCTGAGCAATTTCATCGCAGATCGCGAAAAATTTATGTCGGAATCTTTCTGGTGATAAAGAGGGAATGTGAAGCGCTCCCACGGCAACGCCCATCGCGGCGGCGACACCTATGGCGGGTGCACCGCGTACGGTCAAATCCTTGATGCAGGCAATGACTTCTTTGTAAGATTTACAGGTTACGTATCGTTCAGCGAGCGGCAGAGCGTTCTGGTCAATTAAAACGACGGTGTTATTTTTCCAAAAGATTGTTTTAATCATTGTGAAACTCCAATTACGCAAGCGAAGCGCAGCGGAATTGGCAAGTTGAACAATCCCGCACAGCGGTGGTTAGGCAAGCATTTTTTTGAGAAGTTCGTTGACCAACTGCGGGTTGGCTTTGCCCTTGGTTGCCTTCATCACCTGACCGACAAAGAAACCAAAAATTTTCTCTTTTCCCCCTTGGTAATCATTAACCTGTCCGGGGTTGGCCTTTATGATGGACGAGATAGTTTTGACCAGCTCACCTTCATCCGTGATCTGCACCAGTCCTTTTTCTTCAATGATCGTTTGGGGCGCTTTACCGGTTCTGTACATATCTTCAACGATTTCTTTGGCCATTTTTCCGCTGATGGCGCCTTCTTCAATCAATTTAATCATCTCGGCCAGCGATTCAGCCTTGATGGGGCATTGGCGGATATCACGCTTGTCTTCATTAAGAAAACGCATGACGTCGCCCATGATCCAGTTGCTGGCGACTTTAGGTTGACCGCAGAGTTTAACCACAGCCTCGTAGTAATGAGCCAGCGCCTTATCGGCCGTCAGAACACCCGCGTCGTATGCGGGAATCTGGTAATCATTGATAAATCTTTCCCGTTTGGCCAGCGGTAGTTCCGGAAGATCTTTTTTAATGTTTTCCACCCAGACGTCATCAACCAGAATCGGCACCAGATCGGGATCGGGAAAGTAACGGTAGTCATGCGCTTCTTCTTTGCTGCGCATGGAATTGGTGACGCCTTGAGCGTCATCCCACAGACGTGTTTCCTGAACCACGGTCCCGCCATTTTCCACTAGATATTGCTGACGTTTTATTTCATATTCCAGCGCGCGCTGCACATTGCGGAAGGAATTCATGTTCTTTAATTCCGCTCTCGTGCCGAATTCCTTCTGACCCCGGGGACGGATGGAAACATTGGCGTCGCAGCGGAAAGAACCTTCCTCCATGTTGCCGTCACAGATTTCCAGATACACCAGAATTTCGTGCAGGCGTTTGAGATAATCGGCTGCTTCCTCCGGCGAGCGCATGTCCGGTTCGCTGACAATTTCAATCAGCGGAACACCGGTACGGTTCAGGTCAACATAACTGACGGGATTGTGCTCATCATGCAGCAATTTTCCGGCGTCTTCTTCCATGTGGATTCTGGTGATGCCGATTTTCTTTGGCTCTCCATTTACGTCCAGCATGACATGTCCGTGTTCCGCCAGCGGATAAGCGTACTGGGAAATCTGATAGCCTTTGGGCAGGTCGGGATAAAAGTAATTTTTCCGCGCAAACTCGCAGGATTTGTTGATGGTGCAATTTGTTGCCAGCGCCATTTTCATGGCGAACTCGACAACTTTTTTATTTAATACCGGCAGAACACCGGGCATGCCCAGGCAGACCGGGCACGCATGACTGTTGGGCGCTCCGCCGAATTTGGTTGAGCAACTGCAGAATATTTTGGTGTTCGTTAACATTTGGGCGTGAACTTCCAGCCCGATGACTGTTTCAAAATCCATTATA
>CAYZLL010000207.1:0-3542 GCA_964479225.1 uncultured Smithella sp. | reverse complement strand
CCGAACCAGATTCCCTCATCAGGAGGTGTCATCAGAAACCAACGTAATTCGTAGCCACAGGTATCACAAATTGGTGTTTCAATAAGCTCTTCCCAAATAAAGTAACTCTCATCCCCAAGTTCCATGCAGAGAGGGCATCGATAATCTCCTGCTACTTCCACTTTGCGTGGCTTAATCATTGCTCTGAACCTCAAGTTTCTTTATTGACTCATTCATTTTCTTTTTAGTAATAGATAAATCCTTTCTCAATTCATCAATTATTGAAAAGGGAAATAGTTTTTGCTGTTTATCATCGGATTCAAATTGTTTCTGAATCTGATTCAGTATCTCCTCCGCATCACCTAGCCAATCTATCTGGACAATATTTCCAGTCGTGCAATAGCTTGTTGATTTGTAGCCCTTTTTTACAGCCCACAAATCTCCAATGTCGTCACTATAAAACTCAAGCTCTTTCACATGGCGGAGATATTGATTAATACAATCAATTACAAAATCGAATCTTTTACAGTCCTCAAATATAATCGCAAGACGCATATAATCTTCTGGAGAATTATTTGTTTTTTTTATCTCATAGGCATGAACCGCGTCATAGAATGCATGACTCAAACTGCCTATTTTCAAAAATGCCCTAGCTCTGCAAATAAAGGTACCTGAACTATCCGGATCAAGTTCTATTGATTGATTGTAATCTTTAATTGCTTCTTCGTATCTTTCCAGAGCATGCTTTGCGGCACCTCTGTTTCTGAACCCCAAGGCACTGGAAACATATTCATCAGCAAATATCCTTGCAAAGCAATCCGCTTCATCTTCATCTTTTTTCATGAATAGTACCTTCACGTTCGTAAATATTATTTGTTTGGTTTTAGTATAGTATGTTATCATTCCGCCTAACGTAACGATTATGAAACTTTTTGCGGGTGTTTATGATAAATAAAAATGATGAAATAAAACCAAGTTATGGGGAAAAGTTAATCAGTTTATTTGTAGAACTATTGTTTTATAATAAACAAAGCGGCTACTCTTTATCAGAACTGTCCCGGCGCTTCAGGTGTTCCAAACAGACTGTTCTGAGATTGAAAGATGACATTGAAAAGGCCTTTGGCGTGGAATTTGAATATTTTGATGATCAATCTGATAAGAGACAAAAACGTTTCCGTCTTAAGCCTTCCCAACTGATGCATCATCCCAAATTATGCGGTCTAACGGAAAGAGAAGTCAATATCATGGAGATGTGCCATATTTTTACGAAAAATATTCTTGGTGATAAATTGTTTGGCGAAGCAACAAATGCTTTCTATAAAAGCAAAGCATTATTTCCGGGGGAAATGGTATCGCCACCCGACCATTTTGCATCGTATAGCATGGGAACAATAGATTATACGCGGCACAACGAAACGATGTATGCCATTATTCAGGCGATAGACAAAAAGCTTGTATGCCGTGTTTCCTATCATGGGCTGGATCGCAAGGAACCTGCGATTCTTTATATCAAGCCTTTCAAACTATTTGCCCGAAAAGATGGTATTTATTTGCATGCACGTATGACCGGTGAACCGGGAAAACGTTATTGGGAATCTGATGACGATACTGTATTGGCTATTCATCGAATTAATGAGATAAAAATTACAGATAAGCATTTCAGTCCTCTTCGAAAATATGACTTTGAGAAAACATTCAATAAAACCTTTGGAATAATAAGGAACAAACCTTTCAGGGTGGAAATAGAGTTAAGTGGCTGGGCTGCTCGACGTGCTGCGGAAAGAACATGGAGTAAAGATCAAAAGATTGCAAAATTGAAAGATGATAAAATTCGTCTCGCGTTTACCGCAACATCGGAAAATGAGGTCCTGGAACAATTTCTTTTGTTTGGCTGTCAGGCGAAAATACTGAAACCGCTGTCTCTGATTAAGGTAATGAAGAATATTGCTGGTAAAATGTATTCCATTTATTTCGACAACTGAACTTTTGTTTAAAGATCTTTTATTATTTAATTTTTCCTTGAGTTTGCGTTAGGTGGATCAAAATAATTTCTTAATCCGTCATAAATGTAAAGAACGGCTTTAACGTAAACGTCACTGTGGTTGTAGGCAAAAACAGCCTTGTACTTACTGTCGTAATTGTTAATGTTTTCTCCCGACAGTTTATTGTTATACAGATAGTTTTCCACGCTGAAGATCGTATCTTCCATGGAAAAGGGGTCGATGTCCGTCCTGATTCCGTTGGAATCGATGAAAAACGCCAACAGTGAAGAAGGAATGAATTGTCCCCAGCCGATTGCACCGGCATATGAACTGGTAAAATACTGCGGCGATCGCCCAGTCTGAATGGAAAATTTATAAAGAGCGGTGATTTCCCGAACGGCAAAATTTTTCCGTTTGGTGAAAATATATTGTGAAACGAGAGCATTGAACGCATAGAAGCTGCCGCGCTGGTGACGATCAGCGAAATTGGTTTCAATGCCGATAATCGCGGCAATCAGTTCCTTGTGTATCCCGTGTTTTGCCTCAGCCTTTTTCAGAATGTCCAGATGGTCTTGAATGAAAGGTTTTCCCTTTTCAACTTTTGCATCAACCCCCAGGCGGTTGAAATACCATGAAGCATCAAATTTTTTATCATGATCGATTTGTTTTTCCGCAGCTTTCTGAAAGTATCGATCGATATTTGAATAAAGCTGAAAACTTTCATGCTTGATTTGCGTGTCAAACCATTCCCCGGGGACGCCATTCATCATCAGCGCCTGTTTCAGTTCTTCGATCTTTCCGGGAGCCTCAGAAGTGACATCGGGTGCTTTCGTGACGACCGGCGCCGTTTCCTCGCAGCCGGCTTGCGGTGGTTCAATTTTTTGAAGTTGTTTTTGTTCTGCCGCGCAGGCGGTCAACAGCAGAAAAATGGGTACGGCCAGCAGCCAATATCGCAACTTTTTTTTGTCCGGTTGATGTTTAAAAATCCTGTTTGCTCCTTTAAATGTCACTAAATTGTCAGAATGTATAGAACAGTCTCCTTATTATAATTTTAATGGAGATTGTCAAATCATTTTGCGTCGTCTTTAATATCATTGCCAAAAATGTATATTCTTGTTAATCAATAAAGTCTCTGATGGTGGACAGAAGCAAATATCTGAAACCTAATGGTGAAAGAAAGGAGTCTTATGCTGACCAAACAGGACATCATTCATGAAGCGAAGCGGCTTAACTTTGCCGATATCGGTTTTACAACTGCCGAACCTTTTGAATCTCAGAGAGAGTACCTGATGAAGAGTCAGGAAACCTACGGCTGGGCGGAGGCCGTGGGGTTGGGGTTGATTGCCGGTACGGATCCGAAAAATATTCTGGCTGGCGCACAATCCATCATTGTTGTTTTGGAATCGTATTTTGAAAAATCATTCCCTCTGCAGATGGAGCGTCATTTCGGACGGTGTTACTTGGATGATGACCGCGTGACCAAAGACGGCTTGGCCGTCAAGATTAAAGCTCTGCGAGATTTCTTGAGAAAAAACGGCATTGATTCCAAAATTCCGTTTAACCTGCCGCACCGGTTATCCG
>CAYZLL010000206.1:2067-3571 GCA_964479225.1 uncultured Smithella sp. | reverse complement strand
CCGGTTGGTGTAGCTGCCGTATTCATTATCATACCAGCCGAAGATCTTGGCGTGAACAACAGGCACCTTCAATACTTTTTCAGGAAATGCCTTTGCAATATCCGCCGGCATATTGGGAATGTGTGCCAGATCCAGATTAATAAAGGCCGTGCGTGTGTGATTGAACTGACCTTCAATGATGACGGCCGCGTCAACGCCAAAAAGATCAGCAGGCACGTTTTGTTCCATGGTAAATCGAATCAGTTTTTCAGGATTGTTGGCGGCGGCCTTACCGTACAAATCGTTGATCATTTTGGTGCTGATGTTCATCGCCGCACCCTGGTTGCTGGCCCGGGACTGGAAAGTTGCGTTCAGGACAATCAGGGACATCGTGCTGGTCGGTATCCGGATGGAATCGGCCATGAACCCGATATTCTGAACCTGCGGGATAACTTCAGCCAGCGCTTTGGCGGCATTGGTGGATGTTAGAATAATGCTGTCCAGAATACTCCGGTTCTTTCTCAAATCTTTTTCACCGGCCTTGGGAACGCTGTCCAGCACGCTCTGGGTATTGGTCACGGCATGAACCGTGGACATGGAAGCCGTCAGGATGTTGCTCGTTTCTTCATGATCCAGCAAAGGTTTGACCATGTGCGCAAGCCCCGTGGTCGTGCAGGACGCGGCGGAAACGATCTTGTGTTTCTTCGGATCAAAAGCCGTATGATTGATTCCGTAAATCATGGTGATCGCGTCATCCGGCGTGGAGAGCGCCTTATTTTTGATTTTAAAGGGAGACGAGTTGATCACCACCTTGGCGCCACCGTGCAAATGCCCCCTGATGGAGCCGCTCTTGTTGTCCGACGCGACGGTTGGATCCTTGAATTTTCCCGTGCAATCGACAGCCACGTCCACACCGTACTGCCTCCAGGGAATATCAGCAGGATTTCTGGCTTCGCGCAGAATGGTGACCGGTATGCCGTCAATCAGCAGTTTCCCCTGTTTTTCATCAACAATCTGAATAATGCGTTCCGCTTTTATGCCATACAAAAATTTATGCATCAGGCCGTAGGTGGAATCTTTTTCAATGGCCTCGGCGACGGAATCCAGACCCGTGCCGACTTCCCTTCCCTGATTGACAAAAATCTCTTTGAAATATTTTCTGCTGATGTGATGCCATAAGGTCAACTTGCCGATTCTGCCCAGACTGTTGATGCCGAGAACCGGCTTTTTGTTTTCAAATACTTGTGCCATGATTGAAATCCTCCTTTATTTTTTAATCAGACTTGCTTGAAACAAAAGCAATAATTTGACGCGTCCTTCGAATGATGCCGTGACAACGAAAAGCATAAACGACGAAATTGATAACCGCAAATCCCGTCTTGTCGAAAGAAAGATACTGATTGATTTTTTCTTTGATCAATAAAAAAGGCAGGGACAGCCTGCCGAAGAATTATGAAAGGAACGCTATTTAAATACGGTTTGGTGGCGACCGGGACCATAAACATATCTCCCTTAAAAGGTCGCC
>CAYZLL010000206.1:0-1967 GCA_964479225.1 uncultured Smithella sp. | reverse complement strand
CTGTGCAGGTTGTCACGATATGGCCGCGGTTGAGGCGGCCGGTGCCAGTATCTGGTTCTTTCCCAGTCGCGCCAGTTGCGGTTTAGATCTCCGTGATGGATCCGATTATATTCCCACGGTTGACCTCTCCATCGATTATGGCGGAAATCATCTCTCCAGCCACGATAAAAATGTCTATGAAAAGTTGGTTTCCCCCTGTAATAACCCCAACCTCTGTCATAGTATCGCGAACGATACCAGTGCCCCTGCCAGGGACGCCACCACCATCCTCCGTAAAAGAATATTTCATCTTCTACATCAGGAACAACATAAACATCCGTTCCCGGCACAATCACAACTTCAGGCGGCGCCGGAAAGATAATCGGCGGAGGAAGAGGAATGGGAATGTTTATATGCACACTGGGCTGTGCCATAGCCAAAACAGGCGTGAAGCATGCCAGCGCTACAAAAAATGCTTTGAAAAATAATTTCTTCATCAGTTTTCCTCCTTGGTTTCATGTTTAATCCAATCACAAAAGGTCATGATCGAAATCTTCCGTTTGATACCTTATCAAACTCTGTCATTTGGTGTGAATTGTAAGAAACGGATCTTGATATGTCAAGCTAATCTTGCGTTTGATACCTCCTACTTTTCCTTGACATTAACCATGCATAGGTCAATATTAAGAAACACTTAAACATCAGGAGGGCTCAATATATGTTTGTGATCATGATCATTATTGCTCTTGTGCTGCTTTTTGCCGTTTTTATGTATAATCGTTTCGTCCGTCAGCGAAACATACTCAATGAAGCCTGGAGCGGTATCGATGTCCAGCTCAAACGCCGTCATGATTTGATTCCCAACATTGTGGAAACGGTCAAGGGTTACGCCCGGCATGAAAAGTCCGTTCTCGAAGAAATCACCAATCTGCGCTCAAGATTATCCGGCCCCGCAACCATGAAGGAAAAGGGAGAAATGGAGAACAGCTTTTCGCAGGCATTGAAAAGCATTTTTGCTCTGGCGGAAGCGTATCCGGACCTCAAGGCCAATCAGAATTTTCAAGAACTGCAGCGCACTCTCACGGATACTGAAGAACAGATTCAGCTTTCCAGAAGATATTACAATGGCGCGGCCAGAGATTACAATACCATGGTCGAATCTTTCCCGAACAATATTCTGGCGAAACTGTTCGGTTTTAACAAAGCTGATTTTTTCGAAATCGACCTGGCGACAGAAAGAGAAGTTCCCGGAGTCAAGTTCTCCTGATGCAAAAGTTTTTTGCTGAAAGCATGATGAAAACAAAGTGCCTGTTGTTTCTTCAAACGATCCTCCTGGCGTTGTTTTGCGTAACATCAGTCTGCTATGGAGCAGCCCAGCAGGAGAAGGAAGAAATCCTGTCGTTCCACAGCGATATACAGGTTCTTGCGGACGGCGGCATGACTGTGACGGAAACCATAACCGTTTACGCCGCGGGCAATGAAATCAAAAGGGGGATTTATCGGGATTTTCCTACAAAATACAAAGACAGGTACGGTCAAAATTATAAAGTCCAGTTTGACGTGAAAGAGGTTCTGAGGGATAACGCGCCGGAAAACTATCGTCTTCAGAATCTGAGCAACGGTGTCCGTGTCTATGTCGGCAACGAAAATGTTTTTCTCAATCCCGGCACGTATCAATACACCATCCGGTATTCAACCAACAGGCAATTGGGATTTTTTAAGGACTTCGACGAACTGTACTGGAACGTCACAGGCAATGCCTGGATTTTTTTTATGCAAAAGGTTTCCGCAACCGTCCGGCTTCCCAGAGATGCTGTGGACAAAATCCGGGAAATCGACGCTTACACGGGATACAAGGGAGACCAGGGAAAAGATTTTTTTTCTTCCACTCAAGAAGACGGCGTCTATTTTCAAACCAAGAGATCTTTGAGACCCAACGAAGGCCTGACGATTGTTGTTCAGTGGCCGAAAGGTTACGTTCAGGAGCC
>CAYZLL010000205.1:0-3610 GCA_964479225.1 uncultured Smithella sp. | reverse complement strand
AAGGCTGCGCTGGAAGAAAAAAAGGAAGCTGACTTAAGGACCGTATCGAGACTGCAGGATAATGTCACCGCGATGGAAAATGAGCACAAAATGAAGCAGGAAGAAATCATCTCCTGTGAGCGACAGATTGTGGAATTGACGCAGACCATCGCTAACGAACAGACGTTATTGAAAGATTTGTATGACGGTTTCGCTGTCCAGGAAGCCCTGCTGACCGAAAAGAAAGCCGAGCAAAATCGTGAAGACGCTCAGGTGAAAATCAAAGAAAATGAAATCAAAGACATAAAAAAGAAGTTCGATGATGTGCGTCAGCGCATCAATGAAATGGATATTCAGTGCCGGGAAGTGACCTTAAACAGTGAAAATCTGAGGAAAGCCGTTTTTGAAAAACACAATGCGGATTTGGCAGCCCTGACCTCCGGATTTGAAAGAGTCTCCGAAGAAAAACTGTCTGAACTGATTGCCCTGCTGGAAAAGAACAAACAGTTAATTGATACCTTTACCGATGTGAATCTTCTGGCCATCAGCGAATATGAAGAACTGGACAAGCGCTATAATTTTCTGTCCACGCAAATAACCGATTTGAACGCTTCGCTCAATGTTTTGCAAAGAACGATTACCCGAATCAACAAGATTTCCCGCGCCCGGTTTGCCGAGACTTTTGCCGCGGTCAATGCCTGTTTCAAGGAAGTGTTCGCGCAGATTTTCCCGGGAGGTCACGGGGAACTGCTGCTGAACGATGAAAATGATTTATTGGAAACCGGTGTGGATATTGATGTCCAGGTTCCCGGCAAACGAAAACAGAATGTCAGTTTGCTTTCCGGCGGCGAAAAATCGCTGGTGGCGGTTGCTTTGATTTTTTCCATTCTTAAGTACCGCCCGTCACCCTTTCTGGTGCTCGACGAAGTGGATGCCGCTCTGGATGACGCCAACACCAATCTGTTTAACCGGTTGATTAAAGATGTTGCCGATAAATCCCAGGTCGTGATGATTACGCACAACAAGAGTACCATGGAAATTGCCGATACGCTGTTCGGGGTCACCATGCAAAAGCAGGGCATCTCAACGCTGGTTTCCGTCAATCTGAACTAATCCATTCTTTACTTATTCATAAAAAGCGGTTATGAACGGTCATCGCATAAGAAAGGTGTATCTATGGCCAAAATAAGTTTTTTTGAAAAAATTAAAAAAGGACTGTCCAAAACGCGGGATGTTCTGAATACGGATTTGAATGACCTTTTTGCTAAAAAGGTTATCGATAAAGATCTTTATGACAAGTTGGAAGAACTGCTGATTTCAGCGGATATGGGGCCTCAATTTACCTACGATTTAATTGAGGATGTGAAGAAGAGGGTAAGCCGTCATGATCTGCAGAACGCGGACGAAATCAAAAAGGTAATGCAGACCAGAATGAACGCTATTTTGCAAAAAATAGATAAGCCTCTGGTCATTCCCCGTGGCAAGCCTTTTATCATTATGACCATCGGCGTGAACGGCAGCGGCAAGACAACCACCATCGGCAAATTGTCCAACCTGCTGAAAAGTGAAGGTCACGAGGTCATGCTGGTGGCCGCCGATACTTTTCGGGCCGCGGCTGTCGAACAACTGGAAGTCTGGGGACAGCGCGTCGGGGCGCCGGTTGTCAAACAGAAAACAGGGGCCGATCCGGCGGCTGTGGTTTTTGACGCGATGGCTAAAATTAAAGCCGGATATGCCGGTGTCGTGATTGTCGATACGGCCGGACGACTGCATACCCGTGTCAACCTGATGGAAGAGCTCAAGAAAATTAAGCGGATCCTTCACAAAGAGTTGCCCGGGCTGACGCCGGAAATTTTGTTGATTCTCGATGCGACAACCGGTCAGAATGCGGTTATGCAGGCGAAAACCTTCAAAGAAGAAATCGGGGCAACCGGCATCGTTCTGACAAAGCTAGACGGCACGTCCAAAGGTGGCGTCGTGGTGCGCATTGCCGGGGAGCTCGGCCTACCGGTGAGATTCATCGGCGTGGGGGAAGGATTGGATGACCTGCGAGTTTTTGAAAGCAGTCATTTCACAAAGGCACTTCTGGATTAAAATTCTCAAGGGTTTGCATGAATAAAATCTTTGCCATAGGTGACATTCACGGCTGTCTGGAAAAACTGGAAGAGCTGGTGGAGAAGATGGCTGTGGACCGGCAAAGAGACACGCTTGTTTTTATCGGCGATTATATTGATCGTGGCAAAAGCAGCCGAGAAGTTGTTAGTTATCTCATCAGGTTGCAGGGTGAGTATCAAAATGTTATCTGTCTGCGGGGAAATCACGAACAGATGTTTATGGATTATCTCGAGGGTGTGAATGAAGGTTTATACCTGGGAAACGGAGGCAGGGCAACGCTGGATTCCTACGGGATTCTGCTTTCTGACGATATTGAAGCAAGAAAAGCTAAAATCCCACCAGAACATATGAATTTTTTCCAGTCACTTTTGCCCTATTACGAAACGGATCAATATATATTTGTTCATGCCGGTCTCCGGCCGGAAATGCCGCTGTGTGACCAGGCCATAGATGACCTGTTATGGATACGCTTTGAATTTATCGAAAACGAAAATGATTTCGGTAAAACAGTTGTTTTCGGCCATACGCCCATGAAAAATCTTTTGATTAACAGGAATAAAATAGGCATCGATACCGGCGCGGTGTATGGCGGAAAGCTCACCGGCGTTGAATTGCCGGAGATTAAAATCTATCAGGCTCCAATATGAAAATCATCGAATGTGTCCCGAATTTCAGTGAAGGATGGGATCTCCAGAAAATCTCCTCCATTGCCGATGTTTTTAAATCTTTTCCTCAAGTCAGACTGGCCGATTTCAGCGCTGATGCCGATCACAACCGCAGCGTTTTTACTTTTTTAGGAGATCCGGAAAATATGCTGGAGGCGGCTCTTGCCGCCTGCGGCAAAGCGCTGGAGTTGATTGACATGAGGCAACAAACCGGAGCGCATCCGCGTCTCGGGGCGGTTGATGTCGTGCCCTTCATTCCCGTTGGCAGAACGAAGATGAAAGATGCGGTCACTGTGGCTCATGCTTTCGGACAAAAGTTTTATGAGCGTTTTGGCGTTCCAGTCTATTATTACGGTTTCGCGGCACGAAACGACAATCGGGTGGCACTGCCTGATGTCCGTCGCGGCGGATATGAAGGACTGAAGGATAAGCTGGGCTGTGCGGAAGAATGTCCGGATGTGGGGACGCTATGGAATGACCGTGCCGGCGCTACTGTTGTTGGCGCGCGCGAACCGCTGGTAGCCTATAACATCAATCTGGCATCCGATGATTTTTTACTGGCGCGACACATCGCGTCGCGAATCCGGGAAAAGGGCGGCGGTCTGAAAGGTGTGCGCGCTATCGGCTTAATGCTCAAGAGTCGTGGTCTGGCGCAAGTATCCGTGAATCTGACCGATTGCAGGGAAACAACGCTGAGGGCTGTTTTTGACCGGGTGAAGGAAATGGCGGCCGAAGGTAAAGTGGAAATACTGGAATCGGAATTAATCGGACTGGCGCCAAAATGTGCGTTTGCCGATACGACTCCCGAGTATCTTCAACTGAAAGATTTTGACAAAAATCGTCTTCTGGAA
>CAYZLL010000204.1:0-3616 GCA_964479225.1 uncultured Smithella sp. | reverse complement strand
ACGGTTCTATTTTTTGGAACCATATCCTTATGTGGTGTCTGTTTTATCTTCTGAATAGGCATGGGTTCTGCAAAACGTATGCGATGGAAGTTTATCTCTTTACAATTTCGACAAAATAAACTGATTGACCGAGACATTCTCTTCAGCAGATCGGAGCACCAGTTCCCTGTGTTTTTCAGCGGGAACTCTCTTAAAATAGCGACAGCGACCTATTATATCCGATCTAGTTTTCTGTTTTTTTCGGTCTTCCGCGTTCGCTTTTTATCTTTTTCCGAAATTATTTAATGATTGTCCTGTCCTCTACCTATATCATAGGGTGTTTTTTTTGAATGTTTGACTATGTATCCCGTATGTGCTACATTCAATTTCATGGAGGAATATCATCATGAATAGAACAACTACTAAAATCAAAAGCGCTATGGTTCGCGCCCGTATTGAGCCCGGATTAAAAACAAAAGCCGAAAAATATTTTGATATGCTTGGTCTATCAACTACGCAGGCCATTACGCTGTTTTACAAACAAGTCGAACTTCATCGCGGCTTACCTTTTGAAATTAATATTCCCAATGCGGAAACTTTAGCCGCGATGAAAGAAATAGAAAATAGCGGCGGTAAAAAATTTAAAAATGCGGATGAATTATTCAAGCATCTTGGTATTTGATGATGAAGCAAATCAATAGCAGCACTGCTTTTGAAAAGGATGTTGAAAGACTGGTTAGAAGAAATAAAGATATGGAAAAGCTTAAATCCGTAATACGTTCTCTTGTACGTGGAGAAAAGCTGGATCAAATATATCGGGACCATCAATTAACAGGAAATTATTATGGCTGCAGAGATTGTCATATAGAATCGGATTGGCTTCTGATTTACAAATATGATGAAGAAAATTTATCCTTAATACGCACCGGAACCCATTCAGCCCTGTTTAGGCTCTTTTAAACTATTCTATACTCCTCATAAAATGGGGTGCTCTTTAGTTTCATATTATACGCCATGACCATCAGCGCTTCCAGGTTTCTCGCGTCGGCGCTGTTATAATCAAGGAGCAGCTTCAGTTTTCTTTCATCGCCGGTTCTCCGGTATTCTTCCCATAAAATAACAGCGTAAAATCCGTCAATGTCGGCAAGGTCACCACGGTTTATTCCGATCTGTCTTTCACAGCTCTTGAGGCCTCCGGAAAAACCGAGACTCCTCAGAACAAACCGCAGGTCAATATGAACCTGATTCAACTGTATCCTGAAATAATGCTGGATAAAAGGAACGTCAAAGCATCTTCCATTATAGGTGACGATGATCTTATATTGTTCAATATCATTGGCAAAGTCATCAAGGTTTCGTCCGTTGACATAGGTATGAATCGTTTGGCCGTCATACAGGGCAATGGTTGTGATTTCGTTGCACCAGTTTTCCAACCCTGTCGTTTCAATATCGATATAGGCCACCGAATCACGGAATTCCGGGAATAGCCTCCAGTACTGATTGACTGGAAGGTAACGACCAAAGAACAAAGGATTTTTGTGGATCAGGTGGTCCTTTGATTCCGCAAGCAGCAACGATGTTGCCTCCACTTTTCTTTTGGACAGGGGAATATGGGTTTCCCCATGAAACATATCCCAGTTATAGATACCGGCGTTCCAGAGCTTTACCTCCGTGCTTATGCCTATGCCGGGAATATGACAGAATGTGTTCGTCAGCATTGATTGATGATCCTTTATTTCTTATGCCTCTTTGTCATTTACATCTTTTTCTATAACAACGGTATTATTTTCTTTGTATGATATTACTGTCTCCAGAGATTGAAAGAGGAAGGGCTATTAATTGTTATTTACCGGTTGGGCTTCGATCAGGGTCATCATTAATGAATAATCAAATGTTTCTTTTGCCTGAAGTTCAATGCGCTGATAAGTATCGTTTCCCGCTACATCGAAAGTGATGTGTCGTTTCAGTGTGCCGGAAGACGAATATCTCTTAATTTCAGCTTTCAGTGCTTCGGTCTGGGTGACGTCAATCCAATCGCCGTTTGCTGTCTGATAGCGGCAGACTCTTTCTCCAGAAGATAAATAACCCCTGTCCTGCAATTTTCCCTGCGGTTCCAGAAAAACAAGCCGGATGTCTTCCACCATATTCTCTGCAAAACTTTTGGAATCGAAAGGGGGCAGCGAGCGGGTTACGTTCAGTTGCTCCGGCGTTGATTCCGCTTCAAATAAAACCATTCCTTCCGCGGTCAGAACGGCACAGGAAAGTGAACGGGTGACGGGGTCAATCAGGATGACGCCAATAATCACATTACGGGTCTTCCCGGCCATTCTTGTTTCGATCGTGTGCACCAAACGATATGGTTTTTTTAAAAAAGGGGACGGACAGGTAAACGACTGCTCCCGAGACGGCACAACAGAGGATTGAATAAACGGCAAGGTGCTGCAGGAAAAAAGAAAAAAGACGGACAATAAAAACAACAATCTTTTCATTTCACTTCCCGGAACACGGCGGCATCAATCGTTTCGTTGATTTTGACGTTGTTGAAATTGATTTGTGTGAAGCTATCGGCGCCCTCAAAAATTTTCACCGATTTAACGATTCCCGCCTTTGAGGCCAGCGTAATTTCAATTCTTTCAATCATGCCCTTCATTTTTTCTTCAACAGGGGTCAGCGTGACGACAGTATTTTCTTTTTTACTGATGATTGCCTTAAAGGATGGGTTCCGGTCGAACCTGCCACTCATCCAACCGGCGACTTCGTTTAAGACAATCTTCATCGACTGCGCGCCGCCGGTCTTATCTTCCACCATTTTTCCTTCGGAATACATATAGCGCCTGGTATTATTCTTGTGGGAAATGACAACGCTTTTCAAAGGGTTGAAATATTCCCAGCGCAGCGAATCCGGTGTTGCGAAATAAAAATAACCTTCCGAAACCAACGGCCTGGCCAGGATTTTCATGGATTTCTTTTGAATGAAATCGGCCTTGAGGGTTTTGATTTGAGCGGATTCCCGGCTCAGTTTTTCAAAATCATTTTCACCGGCAACGCAAAATCCATCAGGAATGAATAGGATTCCGCAGAACAGACAAATCAGCAAACACCAGGATCGATAATGTTTGATCAACATATTCCTCCATTAATGCCGATGACCTGGCCGGTAATATAAGAAGCATCCCCGGAGCACAGAAAACGAATGACACCGGCAACGTCTTGAGGTGTGCCGAGGCGCGCCATCGGAATCATTTTTTTGATTTCGGACACCGGTGCTTCCTTGATCATATCGGTTTCTATCAACCCCGGGGCGACAACGTTGACTCTGACGCCGAAACGGGCGACTTCCGTGGCCAATGCACGGGAAGCGGCAATGATTCCCGCCTTGGCTGCCGCGTAATTGGCCTGCCCGCGATTGGGCATCAGCGCCGAAAGAGAGGAAACAGAAACAATAGAACCGCATTTTTTGCGGACCATTTCCCGCAACACCGGTTTCGTGATGTTATAAAAGCCTTTCAGGCTGGTATTAATAACGCTGTCCCATTCTTCTTCTCCCATCAGCATGAAAAGACCGTCAGCCGTAATGCCGGCGTTATTCACCAGCACCTGTATATGTTTATGGCGATCCGTGATTGCTTGCACAGCG
>CAYZLL010000203.1:0-3617 GCA_964479225.1 uncultured Smithella sp. | reverse complement strand
CGCTGCGAAATAGTCAATTCCACGCTGGTTTTTTTATTTTCGGCGTCTTGGGGTAATAAATGACACAAAAAAGAGGCCAGTCTTCCGGGAATTTCCTTTAAGGCAAGTGATTCGATAAGTTCCATGGAATCCTTGAGGCGTTGGGACAGGATTTGAATGATATTGAACAGAATGGCCGGTTCCTGCCTGGCTGTCTCCTCCATAACTGTACCGGGAATCAGGATGACGGAACTTTCTTCAATCGCCATAGCATTGGCCGGAAAGGCATTTGTTGCGAATGCTGTGCAGAGACCAAACGGATCTCCCGGACCAAGCAATTGTAAGGTTTGCTCTTTTCCTTCGACGGAACTCCGGTAGAGTTTTAACTTTCCGGAAATGACCACGTAAAAAGACCTGATCGGATCTTCCTCTCCGATAACCATTTCGCCCGGTTTAAATTTTCTGACCAGGGACTGCGAGATCAGAAATTTGATTTTTTCGGGTGAAACGCCCTGAAACAGGACGATGTCTTTTATTTGTCCGCTGATATCCATTTTAAAAAGTCTCCCTCATTGATTCAGATCAATGCAATCTTCAACATCTCCATGTATTGAAAGATCGAAAGCAATTGGTTTTTACCATACACAAACGGGAGAAACAAAATAAATTATTGATAAGGAGAATAAAAATGAGCAACTCGGAATTTGTCAAACACGCAGATGATGGTAATTTTGATGCACTGGTTTTAAAGGAAGCGAAACCGACACTGGTTGATTTCTGGGCGCCCTGGTGCGGTCCGTGCCGGGCCATCGGACCAATTCTTGAAGAGATTGCGGCCGAGTACAAGGAAAAAATTAATGTGGTAAAAGTGAATGTTGATGATAATCAGTCGACGGCATCGAGGTATAACGTCAGAAGCATACCGACACTGATATTTGTTAAAAACGGTCAGATCGCTGAGACTCAGGTCGGCTTACTTTCTAAAAATCAGTTGGCGGCTTTAATCGATAAAATCTGAACGAAAGGAGTCAAAAATGTCCGATTTATTAATTTTTCTGTTAATTCTGGCCGGATGGTTTTTCATTCAGGGCTGGCTATTGCCGCGCATGGGTATTTCGACCTGAGTGAAACCGGCTTGTCCGGTCCAGGACAAGAAGAAAAAGCCTGAGTGAACGTTCTCCTGATTTAGTGGACAGCCGCAAAAGTTTGTATTATAAAAAAGGCAACGACCTGAACTACATGATGACAGGAGACATAAACCTATGATTATGCAATGATGGTTTACCGCAAAAATCTTTTCCTTATATCATTGGATAATAAACTCACTCGCGGAGAAACGACCATGAAAATACACAATCGAGCCCGATGGTTAGCCTCTTTTTTAATTATATTGATTATTCCGTTTGTCTTGATGACGACCGGCTGCAAGGACAAGAAAGAAGATGCAGTCCAGCGTCCGCAGATCTCCGGAGTAAAGATTGAACCGGTTGCTGTTGCAACGGTCGATAATATTTACGAAGTCACCGGAACCGTCCGCTCAACATTAACCAGCATTGTTGCCAGCCGTGTGATGGGCACGGTAACTTCGCTTCCTGTGCGCGAAGGAGACTTTGTTCAAAAAGGACAATTGCTTCTGACCCTTGATGACCGGGATACCGCACAAAGGCTGCAAGCGGCCAATATGTCGGCAGAAGCGGCAAAGCAAAATCAATCATTGTCAGAGAAGACCTGGCAGCGTTATAAAAAGCTCCATGATGAAGAAGTCGTTTCCCAGCAGGAAATGGACCGGATGGATACCCAGAAGAAACTTGCGGATGCCGAATATAATCGGGTCAAGGCCATGGCGGACGAAGCCGCAACCTACATGTCCTTCAGTAAGGTTACCGCGCCGGTTTCCGGAAGAATCACGGAAAAACGGATTGAGGCCGGCAGCATGGCTACGCCCGGCATGCCGCTTCTGGTCATTGAAGGCGGCGGCAGCTCTTACATTGAAGTTTCGATTGATGCTGGTATTGGCTCCGAGGTAAAAACAGGCATGCCCGTGGAAGTTGAAGTGGATACCATGCCCGGTCCTCTGGACGGATTCATAAAAGAAGTGTTTCCAGCGATTGATCCCGCGTCCCGTACCTTTACAGCCAAGATAGGCTTGAAAAACGTAAATCCACGCAGCGGTTTGTTTTCCCGCGTGCGGATTCCCATCGGTAAAAAAGAAGCCATCATTGTTCCAGAGCAGGCGATTGTTCGCAAAGGTCAGTTGACCGGTGTGTATGCGGTTGATGATCAGGGACTGGTGACTTACCGCCTTGTCCGAAACGGCAAATCATCTGCGGCCGGGACGGAAGTTCTTTCCGGCCTGAAAACCGGTGACCGGATCGTCACGTCAGGCATCGAAAAAGTCCTTGATGGCGGCATCATCTCAGGAGCGGGAGCTAAATGACAGGAATCGGGATTTCCGGAAAAATCGCCAGAGCTTTCATCAAATCGAAGCTGACACCGCTGCTCGTCATTGCCGCATTGTTCCTCGGCACATTCGCCGTTCTGGTTACGCCCCGCGAAGAAGAGCCGCAGATCGTCGTTCCCATGATTGACGTTTTTGTCAATTACCCCGGCGCATCCGCCAAAGAAGTGGAAGAACGGGTGACCATTCCGATGGAGAAACTGCTGTCGGAAATCAAAGGCGTTGAATACGTTTATTCGATTGTTAAACCGGGCTTCAACATGACCATTGTGCGCTTTTATGTCGGCGAAGACATGGAAGACAGCCTGGTCAAGCTCTACAACAAGTTGATGTCCAATTACGACAAGATCCCTCCCGGTGTCTCCCAGCCGATGGTCAAGGCCAAATCCATCGATGATGTTCCCGTCCTGGCGTTGACACTCTGGAGCAAATCCCCACAATATACGGGGTACGAACTGCGCCGGGTGGCGCTGGAACTTTGCGGTGAACTCAAGAAGAACGCCAATGTTTCGGAATTTTCCATCATCGGTGGACAGCGCCGTCAGGTTCGCGTAATACTTGATCCCCAGCGTCTGCGCGCCTACAATTTATCGGCTTTTCAGATCATGAACGCGCTGGAAAAATCCAATATCGTCGTTCACTCCGGTAAATTTTCGGCAGACAACAACGAAACAGTTGTGGAAACGGGGCGTTTCCTGAAAGACGCACAGGACGTGGGCAATTTGGTGCTTCATGCCTTCAACGGACGTCCTGTTTATCTGAAGGATGTCGCTAAAATCAGCGACGGCCCTGAAGAAGCTTCCAATTACGTTTTCATGGGCATGGGACCGGCGGCGTCCCAAAAAGGATTGACCGGTGATCCCGCCGGTCAGTACGAAGCCGTGACCATCGCCATCGCCAAGCAAAAGGGCGCCAACGCCAGCATTGTTGCTGAAGAGGCTTTGCAAAAAGTGGAAGCGCTGAAGAAGCATTTGATTCCCCACGATGTGCAGGTGACGGTAACCCGCAATTACGGCGAAACGGCCAAAGACAAGTCCGATGAACTGCTGTATCACATGCTCATCGCTACCGTGTCGGTCATTATCCTGATCGCTGTTTTTCTCGGATGGCGCGAATCCATTGTCGTGGCCGTTGCTGTTCCCGTCACGCTGGCGCTGACGCTGCTCATCAATTATCTTTA
>CAYZLL010000202.1:1572-3632 GCA_964479225.1 uncultured Smithella sp. | reverse complement strand
AAAATTGATATTCTGGTTAATTCCGTCGTGAACAAGGTACTGCATGCTCCGGTGGCGGTTTTAAAGGAAGAAAGCTCCGATATCAGCTCCCGCGATATCGTGGACGCAGTGCGGAGATTGTTTCGGTTGGATTAAGAACTGAAAGGATTTTTATGAATTTGAAAATAGGCACACGCGGCAGCAAACTGGCATTGACGCAGACAAATTTTGTCGCCGAAAAATTAAAGAAAATAATGCGGGGAGCAAACAAGCGTCCAGGAATAAAATGAACATCAAAAAAACACCCAACATATACATTGTGGCCGGTCCCAATGGCGTCGGCAAAACAACGTTCATGGAGGAATTTCTTCCAAACTATGCAGACTGTCTTCATTTCGTTAATGCTGATTTGATTGCGGCGGGTCTTTCACCGTTCTCACCTGAAGCTGCCGCCATTAAGGCCGGAAGAATTGTACTGGACGAAATTGAACGCCATGTTGATTCAGGACATGACTTTGCTTTCGAGACAACGCTTGCCGGTAAAAGCTATGTTCGTCTTCTGAAAACGGTCAGAGAAAAAGGTTACAGAATTCACTTGTTTTTTCTCTGGTTGCAGGATGTGGAACTGGCGATGAAACGAATTGAAACGCGCGTAAAAGCAGGTGGTCATGATGTTCCGTCTTCAGACGTCAAAAGACGGTTTTATCGGGGGATTCACAACTTATTTCATTTATACAGGCCACTTCTTGATTTCTGGATGATTTTTGATAATTCAGGGACGACACCACAGGAACTGGCTTATGAAAAGAATGGAAAACTGACGATTATCAATGAATCATTGTTTACAATGATTGAAAGGAGCAGTAAGCAATGCCGAGAGTGAAAAAAGTCATCGACCAGGATATTAAAAAACTTCCTATTGAGCGTAAAGCTGGACTTGCTTTTAAAAAGGCCGTCGCCAGGGCGATAGCCGAACATAAACGAAACGGACGGCCTATAGCTATCTGGAACAAAGGAAAGGTAAAAATCATACCGCCTGAAAATATTTGAAAAGCCGGAAGCTTCATAAAGAAAGAAGTCTCCCCTCACCCCTCTTTAAGAAAGAGGGGAAATTATTTTATTAAATTAGGATTTGTATGAACTTAAAAATAGGCACACGCGGCAGCAAGCTGGCATTGACGCAGACAAATTTTGTCGCCGATAAATTAAAGAAAATAAAGCCGGAAGCGGACATTGAGATTTGCGTTATCAAGACCAGCGGCGATATCATGCAGGACGTATCACTGCTAACCATCGGTGGACAGGGGGTTTTCGTCAAGGAAATTGAGGAAGCCCTGCTCTCTAATAAGATTGATCTGGCGGTGCACAGCATGAAGGATGTTCCGGGAGATACCCCGGAAGGCCTGATGTTCGCGGCGGTTCTGCCGCGCGAGGATGTTCGTGATGTGCTTGTAGCGCGAGACAATATTAAAATGGAATTCATGCCCAAGGGCGCAAAAATCGGCACCGGTTCGCAACGGCGCGGCGCGCAGATCAAAGCGATGCTTCCAGACATTAATATTGTACCGCTGCGCGGCAACATTGACACGCGGCTGAAAAAAATCGAGACGGAGAATCTTACGGGTGTTATACTCGCAGCGGCGGGAATGAAGCGCATGGGATTGGCTGAAAAGATTACACAGTATCTGCCGGTGGAAACAATGCTTCCAGCCGTTGGTCAGGGCGCACTGGGTTTGCAGATTCGCAAATCCGATGTTGAGCTGACCAATGCCTGCGCCGGATTGAATGACGCGACAACCGCGGCGGAAGTTGCCGCTGAACGTTCATTTCTGCGGACTCTCGGTGGCGGATGCCGCCTGCCGATCGCGGCACTGGGAAAAATCGATGGTCAGATGCTTACACTGGAGGGCTTGCTTGCCGCGCCCAACGGCACCACCGTGATTCGTGAAAAAATAAGCGGCACTATAAAAGATGCAGAAGAAATGGGTAAAAAACTGGCAGAAATCATTCTGGATAAAGGCGGCAAAAGACTTTTAGACTTAATTTGTTAAACAATACGTTGTCATTCCCGCGAAGGCGGG
>CAYZLL010000202.1:0-1472 GCA_964479225.1 uncultured Smithella sp. | reverse complement strand
GAATCCAGTTTTCTCATGAAACAATATTATGTTTATATTCTGGCAAGCAAAAAGAATGGAACATTATACATCGGCGTTACAGGTGATTTAGTTAAAAGAATTTACGAGCACAAACAAAACTTAATAGACGGTTTCACAAAGGAATATGATGTTCATGCTCTTGTATACTATGAACCTCATAAAGAAGTTGAAGAAGCTATTTTAAGAGAAAAACAGATGAAAAAATGGAACAGAAAGTGGAAGATAAGATTAATTGAAGAAAATAATCCTGAGTGGAAGGATTTGTATAATGAAATAATTTGATATTATGTTCCTGGATTCCCGCCTACGCGGGAATGACAGGATGAACGGATTACCGTCTGCGCGAAAATGACACAATAGGTAGTTATGAAGAAAACAAAAATAGGGAAAGTTTATATCATTGGTGCGGGGCCGGGCGACGCAGGATTGATTACGCTCAAGGGAATTGAATGCCTGAAAGAAGCAAATGTCGTCGTTTATGATTATCTGGTCAGCAAAGAATTGTTAAAATATGCAAAAAGCGATGCCCGCTTTATTTACGCCGGCAAGCAGGGCGGCGCTCATACTCTTTCGCAGTGGCAGATTAATGATCTTTTGGTGAAAGAAGCAACGGCCGGAAACATTGTTGCACGTCTCAAGGGCGGCGATCCTTTTATCTTCGGACGCGGTGGGGAAGAGGCGGAAAAACTTGCTGTCAACAAGATTCCTTTTGAAATTGTTCCCGGCGTGACCTCCGCGATTGCCGTTCCCGCTTATGCCGGCATTCCGCTTACGCATCGCGGGCTGACTTCCACAGTGGCTTTTGTCACCGGCCACGAAGACCCGAACAAAGAAAAAAGCGATATCGACTGGCAGGCGCTGTCCCGCATCGGCACGCTGGTATTTCTGATGGGCGTAAAGAATATTGAAAAGATTGTTCAGGAATTGCAGGACAACGGCCGTTCACCGAAAACACCCGCCGCGTTGATTCGCTGGGGCACGACGGCAAAACAGGAAATTCTTACCGACACATTGTCCAGCATTGTAAAGCTTGCCAAGGAGCAAAAATTTGCGCCGCCGGCGATTCTTGTTGTCGGCGAGGTCGTTGCCTTGCGTGACACTTTGCAGTGGTTCGACTCCAAACCGCTTTTCGGCAAGGGCGTGGTCATCACGAGACCCGAAAAACAGGCTGATGATCTGGCGAAACTCCTCATGAAGGAAGGCGCCAACCCGATTCATTTTCCGACCATCAAGATTGTTCCTCCGGCAAGCTGGCGCGAACTGGATGCTGCAATTAAAAAACTGGAAGAATACGACTGGCTGATATTCACCAGTGCCAATGGAGTCGCTTATTTCTTTGAGAGACTTTCGGCAAAAGGAAAAGACATCCGCGATTTGAAGGGAATCAAAATTTGCTGCATCGGTCCGGCAACGGCCAGACAGGTTCAGGAAAAAGGAATCCGGGTTGATCT
>CAYZLL010000201.1:0-3732 GCA_964479225.1 uncultured Smithella sp. | reverse complement strand
TGAGCATGATGATCCTTGCCCAGATAAAAATTTATCCAGGACGACGTCTGATAAAGATCCCAGTTGCAGGGAGGGATGATGTTTCCCTCCAGTTTGATTTCCTCGTTATTTTTCTTTAACCGGACATAGGCACGGACATAAACGCAGTGCCGCTTGTCCGGATAAACTTCGCACCATCCGTGAAAACTGCCACCACACGCGCCGTTGCGCTGATTTTTCGGGCATTGCGACATCGGACAAACGTAAGCCAGATCCAGCAAAGCACAGTCACCGCAATCCCGGCAGTCATATAACATTACCTTGCTCAGGTGTTCCAGCTTGTGAAATAAAGCTTCCGTTTTAGTGCCGGCGACCCTGCCACACAACCGTTTCATCAAACCATATAATTTTTCGCCCGGTTCAAACATCAACTGATGAAAGAAATTCGATAAACCATAAACGCTCTCCACCTGTGCATCCAGCGGTCTGTTCTTTCTTTCCACAGGATTGTTCTTGTTCAAGCCTGTCACCGCATCGTGTTCATAATAATAAAAACCGTTTTCCATCGGAAAATCAAAGTAGCGGACCAGATCCGGCCATTGCGCAACAAGTTCCTCTCCCCGGGCAATGATTCTTTCGACCTGCTCATATTTCATGTTATGCCCGCCGATGTGCACACCATGGAAACCCATTCCCTTCATGATCGCGTACATCCGGGCGGCGCGCAGCATTCTGGCCCCTTCTCCCTTATCGGGATCGTTTCTTTCCCGGTCAATTTCCGCAAGCAGTTTGTCCGTCACGACCGAGCCGGGCAGTTCGTTGCGGTTCATCATTCTGGCCGCACCGTAAGGAAGAAGGTAAATATTACCGACCAGCGGAACGTTCAAATTATTTTGTTTCATGAACAGAAGAATTTCGTGAAATTTTCGGGCGTCATACCCGAGCTGGGTGACGATGAATTGCGCACCGGCGGCGATTTTCTTTTTCAGTTTGTAATACTGAATCATCTGTTCCGCTTCGGTGGCTTTAAAAGGGGAAACAACGGCTCCGGCAAAAAAGTCGCCCGGTTGTTGACGGATAACCCCTTTCATGCCGGGATATTCCAATCCCCGGTTCATCTGGGCGATCAGTTGCAGGACATGAACCGGATCCAGATCAAAGACCGGCGCCGGTCTTCCCTGAAAACCGGACACGGGATAATCGCCGCTCATGACCAGAATATTCCGGACACCGGAACGATCCAACGCGTAGAGCTGACTTTCCATCTGATTGCGGTTTTTATCCTTGCAGGTGAAATGGACCAGCGGCTCAATACCCAGTTTCACTATTTCACCGGCCATGTAATCCGCGGACATCGCCGGTGTTCCACCCGGATTATCCGTCAGGGTCAACGCGGCAATCTTCCCTCCCGCTGCGGCCTGTCCGGCCAGAGCGAGTGCCTTTTCCTGCGCCGCCTCCCGGGCGCCCCGACCCGGCACCAGTTCCCAGGTTACCGGAAAGAAATCCGGATTCAACAAAGCTTCTTTAAAGTGATTTTTCCGCATGGATATTCTTGGTTCTGCTTCAGATTTTTTGAGAAAATGACACTATAATGATGGCTTGTCAATATCTTTTCTACCTAACAGTTGCAGTTATGAAACAAATTTGCTATTTATAAAAAATGATTTTCAAAGAGATAAATATTTTCAAACGCATTGCTTCTGTCCTGACATTTTTCATGGTGGTCATTGTTTCCAGCAGGTGTTACGCCACCACAGAAATACTGAATGTACGTCACTGGACGGCGCCTGATCACACCCGAATTGTTCTGGATGTCGATGGAACCCCGGATTATGATTTTAAAGAAGGCGACCATCTTCTCATTGTGAATTTTAAGCAGTCATCCCTCAACAAAACCATTCCGGTACAAATGAATATCAACAAACCCGGCATTAAAAAGATTAATTTCTACAGTCTTGACGAGGATGTCATCCTGGCCAAATTCATGCTGGCGAAACGCCAGAGAGTCGAAATTTTCAAACTGAAAAAGTTTCAGGATAAACCTGACCGGGTGGTGATTGATATTTTTCTGGAACAAATTGTTCCGGAAGAAAAGATACCTGAGAGAATACCGGAGCTGAAAAAGAAGAAAACCATTGTCATTGATGCCGGTCACGGCGGCGACGATCCGGGCGCTGTCGGAAAAAACGGAACCTATGAAAAGGATATTGTGCTGGCAATCAGTCGTGAAATCAAGAAAGCGATCAATCAAATGCCCGGCTACCGAGCGGTTTTAACACGGGAAGGAGATTATTACGTTTCCTTCAGTAAACGCCTGCAAAAAGCTAAAAAATCAGGAGCCGCCTTATTTATCAGCGTTCATGCCGACGCGGAAAGAAGCCGCAGCGCCAGAGGCGCTTCCGTGTATAGTCTTTCCACGGGCGCCGCCAGCAATGAAGCCGCCAAATTACTGGCCAGAAATGAAAACCTGGCTGATATTCTGGGTGGCGTTCCCGACAGCGAAGGCAACAACGAATCCAATCAGATTCTGATGAACATGTTTCAAACCGACACGATTAATGTATCTAAAATCTATGCCGGATTTTTAATGAAACAGCTTAATTCGGTTAATTGCCTGAAATTCGAGACCGTCCAGGAAGCGCCCTTCCGGGTTCTGAAGCTCCCTGATATTCCCGCGGTGTTGATTGAAACAGCTTTCATATCCAACTCACAGGAAGAACATTTGTTAAAAAAACACCGTTTTCAAAAAGATATGGCCATGGCCATAGCATCGTCTATCAAAGATTATTTTACGGGAAACGGTAAAGAACCGGAGCGTGACTATAAAATTGCGACAACAGAATACATGATCAAAAAAGGCGATACTCTTTTCTCCATTGCGAACAGCTTTAATACAAAAATTGGAACACTTTTAAAGATCAATAATATGCAACTGGACGATGTTGTCTTTACCGGTCAAAAAATCATGGTACCCGCGGATGAAAGCGAAAAGTCACCAGCACGAAAGAAAGCCTTTAAATTTTATACCGTCCAGGCAGGAGAGAATCTGTCGATGATCGCAAAAAATAATTCAACAACATTAACAGAATTACTCAGGCTCAATGAGATGGAAATTTCCGATCCCCTGTTTTACGGAAGGAGAATTAAGATTCCTTTCCATGATACCAGAAATTAAATGAGAATCTTCGTTCAGATCATATTATTTTCAATCATGGGGATGATCTTTTTAACATCGGCCTCGACGGTGAATGCCGCGGGATTCACTTTTAACTGGAAACCTTTTGTCATTGAAAAAGATTTTTCTGCAGATGTTGTTCCAGAAAAAAGCGCCATTCAAGACCTCAGTTATTTCAGCGTAAAAGAAAACATCTTTGATGTATATTTAAAGACTGGGGATGCATTAGAAGAAGACCAAGGCAGACCTTCGGAGACAGAGGCAGTCAATCAAGCCCTCTGGAAAAATATTAAAATCAAACTGTACGCCTCTAAAAAACTGATGGCCAACGCGCCTGAACAACGCCCCGATACGGAGGATAAGCACTTATCAGATTTTCTTGATGCCGTAACAGATTTAATTTATGACGACTCAAAACTAAAAACGCTGGGAAACATCGGCACCCTCATTGAACCGCAAATCAATTTTTATTTTGAATTCTAAATCGGACAGGGATGCCCCTGCGGTTAAAACCTAATATTGCTGTTAGCAGCAAATAGAAAAGTCCTATTTTGTAGCACATGATATGTCCGCTTTTA
>CAYZLL010000200.1:0-3745 GCA_964479225.1 uncultured Smithella sp. | reverse complement strand
CCGGAAGATCTGCTGATTAAACCTTCGAGCAGCAGAGAACCGTTTTTAATGAATATCTTTTCTTCAATCATAATTTTAACTATCCAGCATTGAATTCAACATTCGTCATGCAGACCGGCATCCAGCTACCTGTCATCCCCGAATGGGCTTGTCGGGGATCCATTATTTTTCCTGGTTCCCGGCTTGCGTAACCTGAAGGTCTTCTCCGCCGGGAAGACATCTGGATTCCCGCTAGGAGCACGCGAGAATGACAGTTTACGATCCCGCCCGGTGGCAGGCGCAATAACTTTGCTCGTCGTACTTTTTCAAAGGCGGTTCTTCTTTTTCACAAATTTCCACCCTGTAAAGGCAGCGATTCTGAAACGCACAGCCCTGATCGTTGTCAAGCCGCGCCTCGCCTTTGATTTTAATTTTCCGTTCCTTCTGTTGAGGATCGGACGAAGGCACGGCATCCAGCAACATCCGGGTATAGGGATGTAGCGGCCGGCTGTAAATATTTTCATTGAAGGCCAGCTCAACGATTCTGCCCAGATACATCACCGCAATCCGATCGGAAATGAAACGGATAACGTTGAGGTCATGCGAAATGAACATATACGTCAGATTGAAATCATTTTTTAAATCCAGCAGCAGATTCAGAATCTGCGCCTGAATGGAAACATCCAGTGAAGAAACCGGTTCGTCGGCGATAATCAACTCCGGATGCAACACCAGCGCGCGAGCAATGCCGATGCGCTGACGCTGGCCGCCGCTGAATTCATGAGGATAACGATTTGCCTGTTCCTTTTGCAGACCGACCTTGCTCATCATTTCCAGCGCCTTTTCCTCGCGCTCCTTTGGGCTCCCCAGGCGATGAATGGTCAGCGGTTCTTTAATCATGCTCAAGGCTGATTTGCGTGGATTGAGCGAAGAATAGGTATCCTGAAAAATGATCTGAACACCGCGGCGATAAGACTTCAGCGCCTCCGTGGAATACGAATAAATATTTTCACCTTTAAAGTTAATGGAACCTCCGGTTGGTTTTTCCAGTCTCGTCATCAGACGTGCCAGCGTGGATTTTCCGCAACCGGATTCGCCGACCACACCCAGCGTCTCGCCTTTGAATATCTGCAGGTCAACTTGCCTGACGGCATGAATGATTCTTTTCTGAGCGTTGAAATACCCGCCGCTCAAAGCATACTGTTTATCTAACTGACTGATTTCAACCAACGCGCCGTTCATTATTTATTCTCTTATTGAATTTTCCCCGCCGTATTTCCAGCAGGAAACAAAATGACCTGTTTCAATTTCGGCCAGAGCAGGTTCTTGCGCTTGGCAATCGGCAAAAGCGTACGGGCAGCGATCATGAAATCGGCAGCCCGCTGCTAAATCATACAAACCGGGAACCGTCCCCGGGATCGTTTTCAAATGCTCCCCTTTTTTGCCGGACGCTCCGCAGACAGCCGGAATGGATTCCAGCAATCCTTCCGTATAGGGGTGCAGCGGTCTGGCAAACAGCGCTTCCACCGGTGCACTTTCCACAATTTTGCCCGCGTACATCACCGCAACGTTCCGGGCATTCTGGGCAATGACACCCAGATCATGCGTGATAAAAATCACCGCCATATTGTTTTTCTGTTTCAGAGCAGAAATTAAATCCAGAATCTGCGCCTGAATCGTGACATCCAGCGCCGTGGTGGGTTCATCCGCCAGCAGCAGCTTCGGATTGCAGGACATCGCCATCGCAATCATCACCCGCTGCCGCATACCGCCGCTGAGGTTATGCGGATAATCGCGCACACGTTTTTGCGGCTCGGGAATGCCGACCTCGCGCAGGAGATCAACGCTTCGCTCCAACGCTTTTTTTGCGGGGAGATTTTGATGCAAACGGATGGCCTCGGCGATTTGTTCACCGATGCGCAAAACGGGATTGAGCGACGTCATCGGCTCCTGAAAAATCATCGAGATTTCACTGCCGCGACGTGCGCGCATGTCTTCTTCGGATAATGTCAGCAAATTCTGACCGGAAAAGATGATTTCGCCATGGGTGATTTTGCCGTTGCCGGGCACCAGCCGCATAATGGAAAGAGCCAGCATGGTTTTGCCGCAACCGGATTCGCCCACGATGCCCAGCGTTTCGCCGGAACGAACCTGCAACGAAACACCATCCACCGCCTTGATTCTGCCCCGGGCCGTATCAAAAACCGTCACCAGATCTTTTATTTCCAGAAGAGGCGTCTGCATGAATTATTTTTGAGCGCGATGGCGCATGAACTCCACCAGCAACCGGACACCGACTCCCGCCGCGCCTTTGGGAATGTAAGGTTTGTCTTTCGTCGTCCAGGCCGGACCGGCGATATCCAAATGCACCCAAGGATGCTCTCCGACAAATTTGCTTAAGAAAGCAGCCGCGGAAATCGTGCCGGCAGGCCGTCCGCCGCTGTTTTTATAGTCGGCGATTTCGCTTTTCACCAGCTCGTGATATTGTTCCCACAACGGCAGTTCCCAGACCAGCTCGCCGGAATTCTGTGCGGCGCTGTTGAGTTCCTTTTTCAAATTATCGTCAGTCCCCAGCATGCCGATGACATCGTCACCCAGCGCGATGATGCAGGCGCCGGTCAGCGTTGCCAGATCGATCACCGCTTCCGGCTGGAACTCCGACGCATAAGCCAGAGCGTCCGCCAGAATCAAACGGCCTTCGGCATCGGTATTGAGAACCTCAATGGTTTTTCCGGAATATGATTTTATAATATCACCCGGTTTATAGGCCGAGCCGCCGGGCAGATTTTCCGTCGCAGGAATGATTCCCGTAATGTTCAGGGGAATCTGCAAATCAGCAGCCGCCATTATCGCGCCGATCACCGCCGCACCGCCGGACATATCCGTTTTCATTTCGTCCATTTTGTCAGCCGGCTTGATGGAAATTCCACCGCTGTCGAAGGTCAGCCCCTTCCCGACCAGCACAATCGGAGCCTCCTTCTTTTTGCTCCCCGCGTATTCCAGAATAATCATCTTCGGCTCTTCATGACTGCCCGAAGCAACCGCCAGCAGCGCGTTCATGCCCATCTTTTTCAGCCTGCTTTTATCCAGAACCCGGCAGGAAACATTTTTTCTTTTCGCCACTTCACCGGCTTTCTGTGCCAGAATAGAAGGCGTCATGTCATTGGACGGAGCGGTTATCAGATCGCGCGTAAAACAAACCGCGTCGGCAATGATTCGCGCCTTTTTCACATTCGCTTCCACGACAGTAAAATCTTTCGCCGCGGCAATAATATTCAGCTCGTCCATCTCTTTTAAATCTTCGCGACCGACGGTTTTATAAGGCGTATATTGATAAAGCCCCAGCAATGCGCCTTCCACCGCCGCCTGCACGATCTGCTCTTGCTGATCGGCCAGCAAACTTAAATCAATGAACGTTGCCGCCTCCTTGACACCCATACCCCGCAGATGGCGCATAACCGAGGCATAAGCGCCCCGCAGCTTCTCCAGATTCAATTCTTTTTGCTTTCCCAGACCGACCAGCGCTATTCTTTTAGCCGGCAACGCCCCTCTGGTGTAGATAACAGATATTTGAGAAGGCTTGCCCGCAAAATCGCCAATGCTGATTAAATCGGTGATTAAGCCGCGGCTGATTTTATCAATGTCCAGCGCGACATTGGTCATTTTTTTGCTGTCTTCAAACACAGGCAGAATAATCGCCTGACTTTTTGTCTCCGCAAGCACACCTTTTTTGACAATAATCTTCACGTCAATTTCCTCCTGATAA
>CAYZLL010000199.1:0-3797 GCA_964479225.1 uncultured Smithella sp. | reverse complement strand
ATTTTAACTATTTCATTAGTCGTGGCTGTAGCTTTTGTCGTTGGTGCCGCTACGGTGCAAAGTCAAACCGGCAGAGGCGGCTATGGTTATGGCATGGGCCCGGGAATGATGGGTGGTTATGGCATGATGGGCGGCGGCTGGCTTGAAGTTCCGGACAAATTACCCGCACCAAAAAACACGGAATGGGTGCAGAAACTCAGGGAAATTCTGACGCTGGAAAAAGAATCATTGGCCCAGTATGAGGCAGATCAGGAAAAATTCAATGCCTATATGCCTTACATGATGGTGATCCCTCAAGAGGAGAATCACGTTGAATGGATAGGGCAACTCTTTGCCGCCTATGGTTTGACTGCCAATGGAAAGAAACCTCCTGTCGTTGATAATAAGACATTAACGGATGCCTACGAACTCAGTGTAAAAATGGAAAACGAATTATTGCCTCGTTATGAATGGCTTATAAAAAAGGCTGAGGATCTCGACACGGCTCAGGTGTTGAATGGCTTACTCATTCAAAGTCGCTGGCATCTGGTGATGTTTGACCATGCCTTGCGTATGGGTCATGGTTACGGTTACAGCAGAGGCTGGGGCATGAGACATGGCATGATGGGCGGCTATGGGCTGGGATGGGGCATGGGTCCCGGAATGATGGGTGGCTATTACGGCGCTGACAATAGTCGCGGCTATGGACGGCAATATCAGCAAAGTGGCAAGGCCATTGACACAAAAGAAGCTAAAGCCATGATGAATGACTATTTGAAGTCTTCAAGAAACCCTAATTTGAAGTTAGGTAAGATAAACGACATGGGCAGATTCTTTGAGGCAGAGATATTGACGAAGAAAAATGACCTCGTTGATAGGGTTCACATTGACAAGGCAACGGGCTATATAAGATCGATGTATTAGCAAGGGTGTATATTTAAGGGTTGGGATTCAACATTGTTTCATAATTATCATTACATATCGGAGGCAGGCATACTAGAGAAGTCAGCGTTCATCCGGCGCTGCCTTCTCTATATCCTTGGAAAAGGGCAAAGGTTATGAACCCATGACATCCTGCGTATGGAATGTTCTGAGTTAAAAATGCATTACAGTCAAAATCTCATCGCGGTGAAAGAGACGAGCAATCAAAACATGTTTATGGAATTTGCCTCTACATCCTGTTCAGTGAATGTTCCTGTATCGAAATTCATATCCTTTCTGCCTGAATAATCTAAGGCAAGAATCCACGACAGCACTATCATAAAGAATACCCCTGTTCTTTTCTATTTCTTCAAAGGCGGCTTGCATGCCCAGTGATGGCCGGTAAGGACGGTGAGAAGCCATCGCCTCCATGACGTCGGCCACGGCCATAATGCGAGCTTCTAAAAGAATTTCATTATCTTTCAGGTTCCTCGGGTAGCCGGTGCCGTTCATCCGCTCATGTTTCAGGAATCAGCAGCGCTTTTGATCAATAAAATGGATATCATGCCGTACGTTGATTTCGATCTGAAAAAAGCACGGCGCGACTCGCTGGCGCTGAACAAGAAATTAAAGATATTTGAAGTATCCTGCAAAACAGGCGATGGACTTGATGCCTGGATTGCCTGGCTGACTGAACGTATCGATGAATTCAAAAAACAGTAAAGTTGCCACAAAAAGATTCCTTTACCGTTTTTCCGGCATCGTCCAGGGAGTCGGCTTTCGTCCGTTCATTCACCGTATAGCCGTAAAAAACTCTCTGACTGGTTTTGTGCAAAATACACCGGAAGGCGTCATTGCGGAAGTGGAAGGTAAATCCGAAACCCTGGAATTATTTTTGAATATTGTAAAAAACGAAATTCCTCCGCTGGCCCATATCACGCATATAGAATCATATGAGATTGAAGTTCGTCACGATGATGCTTTTGCAATTATTCCAAGTGTTGTGCAGGGACAAGCAGACGTGCATATTACACCGGATGCGGCTACCTGCCCTGACTGTCTTAAGGAACTTTTCAGTTCAGGTAACCGTCGCTTCCGTTATCCTTTCATCAACTGCACCAATTGCGGCCCGCGGTTGACGATTATCAATAGCATTCCCTACGATCGCGTGAATACGTCCATGTCCTGTTTTAAACTTTGCGAGAAATGCCGCGCTGAATACGAAAATCCCGCCGATCGGAGATTTCACGCCGAACCAAACGCTTGTCCGGTCTGCGGCCCGCACTTGGAATTGTATAATGCGACAGGCAAACCTGTAAAGACAGATGATCCTGTTAAAATGGCGATGGATTTACTTTTGTCCGGTCATATCCTGGCCATCAAAGGTCTGGGAGGATTTCACTTAAGTGTTGATGCCGGAAATGATGACGCCGTGAAGAAACTCCGCTTGCGCAAATACCGTGAGGAAAAACCTCTGGCCATAATGGTACACGATATCCATGTAGCCAAACAAATCGCTGAAATAAGCAAAGAAGAAGAAATATTGCTGACATCTCCTCAACGGCCGATAGTGCTCGTTAAAAAAATAGAAAACAATCTTGTCTCAGACTTCATTGCGCCGGATGTTCCCAACCTTGGCATCATGCTGCCCTATACTCCTTTGCATCATTTGATTCTGAAAAATCACTTCACGGCATTGGTGATGACCAGTGCCAATCAGGTGGATGAACCGATCTGCATCGGCAACCGCGAGGCTAGGGAACGTCTGCAAGGTATTGCCGATTATTTTCTCGTGCACAACCGCGACATTCTGGTGCGCTGTGACGACTCCATCGCTTTTGTTGCCGATAAAATGCCGCGACTGCTCCGGCGAGCGCGGGGATATGTCCCACAGCCTCTGCAATTGAAGGATTCATATCCTTTAATTCTAGCATTGGGCGGTCAATTAAAAACTACGCAATGTGTTTTGAAAGGAAATTTTGCTTTTGTAAGTCCGCATATCGGAGATATGGAGACACCCCAGGCGCGGGATTTTTTCCATGAAAGCATTACGCTGATGAAAAGAATCACCGAATCAGACCCGCAAATCATTGCCTGTGATTATCATCCGGCGTATTATTCCACCAAAGTTGCACAGGAACTTCCTTCCGAAAAGATTATCAAGGTTCAGCACCATCACGCTCATATCGTCAGTTGTATGGCAGAGAATCAAATTGAAGGGAAGGTCATCGGGCTTTCCATGGACGGCACAGGCTATGGAATGGACGGCAATGCCTGGGGTGGTGAATTTCTGATTGCCGACGAAACAGGTTTTGAGCGCTTCGGCCATCTGCAATATATCGTTTTGCCCGGAGGAGAAAAAGCCATCCACGAACCCTGGCGCATTGCTATCAGTCTGCTCAAAACTGCTTATGGGCCGGAATGGAGAGACGTTGCCACACGTTTGAATCTGCTTTCAGATACCCGCCAGTTTGATTTGTTTGACAAAATCATCGACGGCAAGATTAATTCACCTCTGTCTTCGGGTTTGGGCAGGCTTTTTGATGGCATAGCCGCTCTGCTTGGTGCGCGCAGGCAAGTCAGTTTTGAAGGCCAGGCAGCTATGGGATTGGAGATGCTGGCCACTGGTGTTTCCGGCGAGACTTATCCGTTTAAGATTATTCGCGGCAATGAAAAACCATATATTCTGAATATCACCGCCATGATTAAGTCTATTGTTTCCGAAACAGAGCGAGGACAAAGTAACGCAAAAATTGCGTCGTCGTTTCATCAAACGCTGATAGATGCTTTTGCCTCTATGGCAGAGAAAATGCGTGAAGAAACACGATTGAACCGCGTGGTTTTAAGCGGCGGTTGTTTCCAGAATAAAATTTTGCTGGAAGGTTCTGTTGACAAGT
>CAYZLL010000198.1:0-3830 GCA_964479225.1 uncultured Smithella sp. | reverse complement strand
TCAAGATATCTCCCTTCGGTCGATATGACAATGTATCATTGAAACACGACACTAGCAAAGGGATTTTTCAGGCGGCATCGGTGCCATTGTCGAACCTGCAACAAAAAAAAGCAGGCTGGCCAAAAACGACCAGCCTGCCCGAGATAATGATGATGTCAGATGAAGAACTACCGCTTGTTCCAGAAGGTTATGCCTGTGGGAATTGACATAAAATCGGGATCTGAAAGCGGAAACACATCGTCCTTAGCATTTTCAGTTTTGAGCGTTTTGATCACCTTGCCCTGATTCACGTCCACGACCGTGACATAAGGCGTGCCGCCCGATAACGTCGGATTGGATACGTAAAGATAACCATTTGTGTCATTAATGGCCAGGGTATCCACACCGAACAGCTGGCTTGTGCCATAGACCTCAACCGGTATTATTTTTGATACTTCCCATTTCCCCATAAAATTCTTTTGGAGTTCAGCAATCGCGTTACCGTCGTACGACACACCAATAGCATCGGGAAAACGTGTTACGCAATGCAGATAAGCTTTGGTTCCGGCTCGATTAAAAGCGACCGATTGCGCGCCTCGCAGGCCGGCGTTCTGCTTCACGATATCGGACAGCACGACGTCACCGGGTCCCTGGATGGTCAGAATGGGGAAAACCAGGGGGGCAGTTGCACTCGCGACAATCACCGTCTTGCCGTCAGGCGAGATTTCCAGATTGACGGGACGAGGAGCTTCAACGTCTTCGTCGTCTTTTAATAAATCAATCGTTTTACGGTAGGTCAAATTGCCATAGCTGCTCAAGGTGAAAACATTTATACGACAGGCAAAGTAATCAGCCGTGATTACCGTCCGGCCATCCGGGGATACGGACACGGCATTGTGGTAAAGCGTATCCTTCGGAGCATCGCTCTTAACCACTTTTTGACCCTCTATATCCACAACAGCAATCCGGCTGGCAAAACCACCGTTGGTTACCAGCAGATATTTTCCATTGGGTGTCACGGCTATGTCTTCCGCAAAGAAGTCGATCTGAACGTTCCCTTTGACATGAGGCATAGAGGGATTGCTGGTATCGATAAAGTACACCGTAGAGTCACCGAAATTGGAGACCATGGCTGTTTTACCGTCCGGTGTAATGGCGACATCGAATAATCCGCCGCCATAACTTCCGAATTCATGATTGAGCAGAGGTTCGCTGATTTTCAGGGCGTTTCCATCCAGAATGCAGATGGATCCCGTATTGCTCAGCGCTACAATACCAAAATTATTCAACGCGGGAAAATCCAGAGTTCCGTATGTATAATCATACTGGTCATTGTAACCGTCGTCATTTTTAGCAGAAGAGCTGCCACCATCGCTTCCTGAACAACCGGCCATCAGCAATGCCGTTAATAAAAATATCAGCCAAACTAATTTTCTCTTCATTATTTTCCCCCCTAGGTATTAACTTTTTTAAATATCCGATGTTTCTTTTAAATGCTTCAGTGGCCTGTGTCAATAATTTTCTGACTGAATTCATTTTTTTTACAGTTGCCTGCGGATTCAATCTTGCCGATTGAATCCGTAAGTTTCACCAAATAAAAGGTTCAATCAGAATGATTGAACCCGCAATAAAGTCTCACAATAAAAAAGCCCCGAAACCTTTTCCGGTTCCGGGGCTGAAAAGCTGATTCAAGTTTTCTCTGTTATCTTGTACTTAACTCCTGCGGTCTGAATCTGATGAAGCACAGCACGGAAAGAAGAATTCCCAGTGCCGCCACGGGCATATATCCGGAAAGCAGCAGGAAAGAAAAGCCGATTAAGGGATACAGCGCTGCCTGAACGGCCGCTTTGACCAGAGGCTTGTCTTTAATCCAGGCCGCGGCCACGGGGCCATTCTGGTAATACCAGGAAACAAATTTCTGCCCCAAAGCATTGGTCAACAGATACCTGTCGCGGAAATTGCGCAGGATCTGAACCTGTTTGGCCAGCGGGGAGCCGAATGCCGCCGTGGCAATGAAACAGTGGTCATTGCCGCTCTTGCTCTTATGCACCTCATTCGTTACACCTTCATTGGCATAAAAATAATCATCGATAATCGAACCGGTATCGACCGTCACGCTTCCCGTAAATTTGAATTTACTGGACATATTAAGAATCAGCAGGTCGAAATCGAAAGCACCTCCGTCTCTGGTGCAGGAATTTCCGTATTCTTTGAAAAGAATATGTTCGCCTTTAGGACTCCACCACATACGCCCGTCAGCATATCCCTGGGTCAGTCGATCGATTTGGCCGGTTTTGACATTGATGACATATATACTTGTGTCACAACCATTTACATATCTTTTGAAGGCGATCCATTGGGCACTCGGATGCCAGCTATGCGGGCCGCATGTCCATTCATCTTCCGGATCAAGAGCATCATTTGTTCCCGTAACAAGGACTTTTTTTCCTGAGCCGTCGGCGCGCATCAGCCAGAGATCACTAATGTCTCCGTCTCCGTCTTTTAATCTGCGGTGGTAAGAAATCCATTTGCCATCCGGACTCCACGCCGCCCAGTTTTCACAATAATCTTTGTCGTTGTCAGAAAGCTGCGTCAGGTCCTTGCCGTTCGGCCTCACCTTGTAAATCCTGGATCTTTCATCATCGAGAGCATTGTAATAAATTTCGGCGCTGAACAAAATCCAAGATGAATCGGGACTCCAGCTGTGCTTGGTGGCTTTGTTAATGTCCCTGGTCACCTTGACGGGATTGGAACCGTCAATATTCATGACCCAAAGCTCTCCACTTTCATCATCATCATTATCTCCGGTGCAGGCGCGGAACAATATTTTTGTTCCGTCAGGACTGACCAGAGGTTTCTGTTCACAACCGTCCGGATGGACAGGGCCACCGTGTTTCTGTGTGAGACTCTGCTGGCCGGAGCCGTTTTTGTTCATGATCCATATTTCCGCCGCTCCTTCCACATCACGCTGGAATATTATTCTTTGCCCATCCGCGGTGAAGTTACCGTGGCTGTCACAATCATTGTTTTCGGTCAATCTTTTGTAACCTGATCCATCCGGTTTAATAATGCATATTTCGAAATCTTGTTTATCAACGCCGAATCGGGATTGATAAACAATCCATTCGCCGTCTTTGCTCCAGGGATTGACTCCCCAGCACGGTATCCAGTCCTTTATCTTGGTATTTTCGGTTTCAGGATCCCCCGTGGTAATCTGCAGAATGCTGCGGACAAGCGAGGTATCCGCAACGCCCAGCTTCCCGTGGTCGATCGGCGGTGCCACCCATGGCGTAGAGGCCATGACGCCGATGACAGCCAAACAAAGAAAAGCAATGATAAAAAGTCCTTTCAATCCCATTTTTTTCATTATGTCCATCCCCCTTTAAAAACACCTTCTTGATTTATTATGCGTATTGATAAGCAATACTGTTTTTCTGCCTTTTATAAATTTTGTTGATTTTAAACAGAATCCTGTTGTTATGTCAATAAAAAAATAGGTTGAAACTATTATTGATCCAAAATATTTTCTCAATATTCCGGTTCAAATCCGCAGCATTTGACGGGTCTTTTTTACACAAGATTATGCTTTATTGCAATGGCCTTTTTCTTGCCGGACAAAATGGAATTTCTTGACCTGCGAAATATAATGAGCTAATAAGCATGACATTATACGGTAAACTCATGGAGAAGCCATAGACTTGTGATGAAGAAAGTTAAGCAAAGAGAGAGAAGCGGGGCGGGGCTCATAATGATCATCCTGCTGCTGTTCGTGATATTCGTTGTTCCGGGCCAGGCGGCAAGGATCTCGGGGATGGACGAGAGCAATAATCCCGTGTTTGTGGAAGACGACG
>CAYZLL010000197.1:1431-3841 GCA_964479225.1 uncultured Smithella sp. | reverse complement strand
AGTATTCTTTCCATAGAACAGAGAAAAGATGCCTATAAATAATAAACTCGCTGGAACAACAGTACGGTTCAGGCTGCAAGTTTGAACCAGCTTCAGCTTCCAATAGGTATCTTTTCTGACGGTTTATCTAATAAAGGCAATTTCAAATTTGTCTTGATTTTACTTGCTGTATAAGTTAAACACCGCAAGTTAAAATTGATATGTTTTTAAAGCATCGAAAGGAGTTCTCATGGCAAAGTACGATAGCAAATCTCTCAGAAATTTAGCGATAGTCGGACACGGTGGAACCGGGAAGACATCCCTGTGTGAATCTTTGTTGTTTGTCTCGGGAAAAAGTGAACGTTTAGGAAGGGTTGATGATGCGACCTCCTGTATGGATTTTGAACCGGAAGAACAAAAAAGGCGGGGATCAATCAGTTCGGCGGCCAATTTTGTCGAATGGGAAAAAAATAAGATTAATTTTATTGACACACCGGGCGACTCTAATTTTACCTATGACATAAATTGCTCCATGAGCGTTGTCGAAAACGCTGTTGTGGTCATCGACGCCGTCGGCGGCGTTGAATTCCAGACACAGAAAGTCTGGGAACTGGCCGATGAATTCAAACTCCCCCGCATTATTTTCATTAACAGACTGGATCGTGAACGCGCCAACTTTAACACGGCGCTGGACAGCATTAAAAACAAATTCAAGAGAAAAGCTACACCGGTTTGTCTGCCAATCGGTTCCGAAGATAAATTTAACGGCATCGTTGATTTAATCGGCATGAAGGCTTACCTCTTCAGCGATAACAAAGGCGTGGGAAAAGCCGTGGATATCCCCGCAGAAATGAAAGACGACGTAAAACTCATGCGGGACTCCATGGTGGAAGACATTGCCGAGTCCGATGATGAGTTGATGAATAAATATCTGGAAACCGGCGAACTGTCCGACGAAGAATTGAAAGCCGGTTTAAAAAAAGGCGTATCCTTCGGCAATCTGATTCCGGTCATCTGCGGCTCGGCCATGAAAGGCATCGGCGTTTCCTTGCTGCTGGATGTCGTCGTTGACGCTTTCGCTTCTCCGGTTGATCGCGGTCCCGTCAAAGGCAAGAAACCGAAAACGGATGATGTTGAAGAAAGGCAGCCTTCGGAAGACGCACCCTTCTCCGCAATCGTTTTCAAGACCATCGCCGATCCTTACGCAGGCAGATTGACCCTGTTCCGTGTTTATTCCGGCACACTCAATTCCGACACGCCGGTTTACAATTCCACGAGAAAAATTACGGAAAAGTTCGGGCATGTTTTCTTCCTGGAAGGTAAAAATCAGAAACAGGCGGAAACGCTTATCCCCGGCGACATTGCCGGCGTGGCCAAGCTCAAGGAAACCACAACCGGAGATACACTCTGCAATGAGAAAACTCCAATTGTCTTTGAAAAAGTGCCCGTGCCGCCACCCATCATGTCTTACGCCATGGAACCAAAAACACGAGGCGACGAAGACAAGATTGCTTCATCGATACACCGCCTGACAGAAGAAGACCCGACCATCGTCTTTACCCGCAACGTGGAAACCAAGGAAATGATTCTTTCCGGAATGGGACAGGTCCATATCGAAGTCAACATTGAAAAGATGAAGCGAAAATTCGGCGTGGAAGTCAATCTGAACACCCCCAAAATTCCCTACAAGGAAACCATTAAAGGTAAAACCAATGTGCAGGGCAAATACAAGAAACAATCCGGTGGACGCGGTCAGTTCGGTGATTGCTGGATCGATATCGAGCCCCTCCCCCGCGGCGGCGGCTTTGAGTTTCATGACAAAATAGTCGGCGGTGTTATTCCGGGACAATATCGTCCGGCCGTTGAAAAAGGCATTGTGGAAGCAGCGGCAAAAGGCGTGATCGCCGGTTATCCGGTCGTGGATTTTAAAATAAATCTGACTTTCGGATCGTACCACACCGTGGATTCCTCGGAAATGGCCTTTAAAATTGCCGGTTCCATGGCGTTCCAGAAAGGCGTTATGGATTGTCAGCCGATTCTTCTGGAACCGATCGTGAATATCGAAATTGAAATACCTGATGAATACATGGGCGACGTGATTGGAGATTTAAACAGCCGTCGCGGTCGCGTTCAGGGAATGGATGCCAACGGTTCCAACCAGATCATTAAAGGTCAGGTTCCGCTGGCGGAAATATTGAAATACGCGCCCGATCTTCGTTCCATGACCAGCGGCAGAGGAAACTTCACCTATACACACTCCCATTACGAAGAAGTTCCCGCTTTTATCGCTGAAAAAATAGTTGCCGCGTACAAGAAAGATAAAGAAGAAGAATAACACTGAATGATATTTGCAGGCATTATCACCATAAGTGACAAAGGATCTCAGGGTAAGCGTGAAGATTTAAGCGGCCCCGCCATCGCAGAAATGCTG
>CAYZLL010000197.1:0-1331 GCA_964479225.1 uncultured Smithella sp. | reverse complement strand
GCGGGCATTCGCGGAAAAAGCCTGATTATCAATCTCCCCGGCAGCCCCAAAGGCGCAAAAGAAAATCTGGCCGTCGTTCTCCCGGCCCTGAAACACGCCATCGAAAAGATCAAGGGAGATGATTCGGAATGTGCCGTTTCGTAGTTTCCGCTCTAAAACCAGAATCACCCAACCCTGCCGTAAAATAGATTGACCAGATCCCGAAGTCGAAACTCTTTCGAACACCTCTTTCCGGCACGTTCTCAAAGTAAATCCTTATTCACCCTTAAACAATTGAGAGGCAACCGGATTACGGTGTGCCTCTCAACGTGAAACAATGGTTTCGTGAATCAAAAAATGATTCTATCTATCAATGCGTGAAGCTGGTGTGGTAGTTTTTACGACGGGTCCCATGGACAAGGATTCGACATTATCGAGCCAGGCCCCTAACTGTGGAAATACCTCCGTCGGTTCTTTATTCCCTCCCGCTCCCAGGTCAATATGCGCAGTTCCATTGATAACATACCATTCGTCGTATTGCGTCGGCGATTTTTTCGATATGATCGTATCATAAGTCGCTTTGGTGGTAACCAGGGCGCCTTCGGTTGACGAGAAAACAATCAACGGCACGGTCATGCGCGACATATTTTGACTGTAGTAATAATACCTATCGCTACCGGGATTCGGTGTCGGCCCGCCTTTAATTAATTTTGCCGACAAATAGTTTTCTGCTCCATTTAAATAGTGTTCACGAATGGTATAATTCAGGCCTAAATCCATGTATTGCCCCAAACTGCGCAATGTAACACCGCTCAGAGCAAATCGTGCCGTGAAATCCTGCATGCAGGGATCTGTATCCTCCATGGACCAGAAGTTCAGATATTTGAAAAGGTTGCGCTGCGGGCTGACACCGGCTGCGGCAATGAGGTCGTCTGCGTCATTAATTGTTCCGAACATGATGTCAACGAGGCTGACCAGTTGCTGGCTCGGTAACAATTGCAATAAGTTCTGGGATATCGCATCCAACGGAAGATAGATCCGGGAACCGACAAGTGTCCAGGTTAAATCCACGTCCAAAAGACCCGGCAAAGGTGGCACACCGGATGGATCAAGGCCGATAAAGCCTTTTATATCTGCATTCCTTGCCTGAGCAATGGAAGCGCTGGCCTTGACGTGTGGCTGGAATCCGAGGGTATAGCAAAATTGATAATAAGCTTTCTTTGCTGCCGGCGTATTGATGGGGCCGTAATCAAGATAAGCGCCCTGGAGATACGCATACGCAACAAAACCTCCCGTACTATGTCCGCCGATGAACATTTTCTTTCCGGTAACCGCCTTTACTTTGGCGATGG
>CAYZLL010000196.1:0-3842 GCA_964479225.1 uncultured Smithella sp. | reverse complement strand
CGCACTACGGCACCGATGCCCATTCCCTCAAAGGCATTAATCGAATCGCCAAGCTTGCCAAGGATGAAAAGAAGAAATTAAAAATATAACGGAGACATTATGGCTACTGTAAATCACAAAAACAAACTCATAAAAAAAATTCAAAATGCTGATGCGCTGATCGGCGTCATCGGACTGGGCTACGTGGGTTTGCCGCTTGCCCTGGCTTACGCGGAAAAGAACTTCAACGTTTTAGGCTTTGATATAGATTCCAACAAAGTCAAAGCGCTCAACAGTGGCCAAAACTACATCTCGCATATGGATGGAAAAAAAGTGACGCAGGTTGTCAAATCAAAGAAACTTTCCGCCACAACTGATTTCTCACGACTCGGCGAACCGGATGCAATCATTATCTGCGTACCGACGCCTCTTACGCAGCAGCTGGACCCTGACATGTCGTACATTGTAAAGACAACAGAGCAAATTAAAAAATGCCTGCGTGCCGGCCAGTTGATCGTATTGGAATCCACAACCTATCCGGGAACAACAGAAGAACTCGTCAAAGACATGCTGGAACAAACCGGCATGATCTGCGGCCGAGATTTTTATATGGCTTTTTCACCCGAACGCGAAGATCCCGGCAATAAAGATTTTCATACAACAAACATCCCCAAAATAGTCGGCGGCGTTGATAAAGACAGCGGCGATCTGGCCCAGGCCCTGTATGAGAAAGCCATTCAGCAAACGGTACGTGTTGGAAACGCTCGGACAGCGGAGGCCGTCAAGCTTACAGAAAACATCTTCCGTGCCATCAACATTGCCATGGTCAACGAACTGAAAATCATTTACGAGAAAATGGACATCGATGTCTGGGAAGTACTGGACGCCGCTTCCACCAAACCTTTCGGTTTTATGCGTTTTAATCCCGGACCCGGCTGGGGTGGCCATTGCATACCGCTTGATCCATTTTATCTGTCCTGGAAAGCGCGTGAATGCGGCATTGATACAAAATTCATAGAACTGGCCGGAGAAGTCAACCGCCTCATGCCCGGATACATCATCGACAAACTTCAGCAGGCGCTCAACGAAAGAGGTAAATCCATCAAAGGAAGCAAACTCATGATCCTCGGCCTTGCCTACAAGAAGGACATTAACGATACACGGGAAACGCCCGCTTTTAAAATCATGCGCCGTTTGGATGACATGGGGGCGAAGATATCTTATCACGACCCGTTTGTTCCCGAAATCAAGCACACCAGACAATGGCCGGAAGCGCCGGTTTTAAAATCCCAATCATTGACAGAAAAAAATATTACCGCCAAGGATGCTGTCATTATTATCACCGACCATACACCGGTTGATTACAAGCTGATTGCCAAACACGCCAAACTGATCATTGACAGCCGTGGCGTTTACAGAAAACCAATGAAAAACGTAGTCAAAGCCTGATTGCCCATAACCTATGACCTGTTTTTATACTCATGACGCCTTACGGTCATATGAACCTAGAACATTTTTTTCGCTTCACCATTCACATTTCACTTTTTGCATTTGTCAAATATAGAATTTTGGTCTCCGCAAGAGACAGGCCAATAATGGTCCCACAAACACAACAAACCCATTGATATTTCGATAAAACTTTATTATATTAACACTGTAACTATCCTCTTTTAACAACTACAATATAGATTGTAATAAAATGGGAGTATGACAGATTATGGGAACATTAGAAATTTCAAAGACAGAACTTAAGGAAATGATGAGAGAAGTTATTGTGAGCGTCTTTACTGAAAGAAAAGATTTGCTTGAAGACGCCATTTTTGAAGCCATGCTGGACATGAAACTTGCACTGGCCATAGAAGAAGGTGATACAGGGGAGTATGTCTCAGAAGAGATTGTCATGTCAAAACTTACAATGTGATTTATGAATATTCTATACACTAAGAGTTTCAGTAAGGATATTGACAGCATACGTCATGAATCAAAAATCAAGGAACGACTTTTGGCTTTGATTGGAAAACTTAAGAAAGCTGATACGATATCAGACCTGACAGATGTAAAGAAAATGGAGGGGTATCCAGGTTATTTCAGGATTCGGGTTGGTGATTATCGGCTTGGAATAAAAATGGCCGAAAAGAATATTGAAATGATTCGATTTCTGCATCGAAAAGAAATTTATCGGCGGTTTCCCTAAATAGACAGATATGGGGGGATTGATTGTTTCTTTTCACTCTTCACTTTTCCCTGTTGTTTGTTTAACTTAGAACATAGAACACTGAACGTCTTTTTCCCATAACCCATAATCGTTTAATTCTGGTTCCCGGCCTACGCCGGGACGACGCCTCGTTGCTGGTTCAGGGTTGTAGCCTGAACCAAAAAAAATTTAAAAACATTTCGAGGAATGACCACACTGTTCGTCATGCCGGTGCAGACCGGAATCCAGTATTTACCCCGTTTCTTTATTCACTTCACTACTTAATTATTTACCTCTAGTCCAAATTTCTTGCTACAATATTTGACTATGGTAGAAAAATCTTGTAAATGCCTAACATGAAAAAAAGATACCTGGTTGACAACATTCTCCGCGATTTAGATGAAAAAATGGTTTTCATCGGTGGCGCCCGGCAGGTCGGAAAGACCTTTATGGCAAAATACATTGCCCAAAACCATTACAAATCCAGTGATTATCTGAATTGGGATGTACGGGAAGACAGAAAGAATATCATACAGTCCAGCTTCAAAGGTGACGCGGGAATAATCTTATTCGATGAAATCCATAAATACAAAGACTGGAAGAATTATCTCAAAGGACAGTTTGATAAACATCACGAATATTTCAAGATTCTTGTGACGGGAAGCGCACGGCTGGATGTGTACAGACGTGGCGGCGATTCACTGATGGGAAGATACTTCTATTATCGCCTCCACCCCTTCTCGCTGGCCGAATGCATCGGTAAAATCAATTCACTCAAGCCTCAAGAGGAAATTGAAATAGCAGACGTCCCTGCGGCAGCAGGTAAGACGCTGGAAGCGCTGATAAAATTCGGCGGTTTTCCTGAACCGTTTTTGAAACAAAGCGAGCGGGATTTAAGACGCTGGCACACTCAGCGATTAGAGCGGCTGGTTAAGGAAGATATCAGGGACTTGGAAAACATCAGAGATTTTTCGGCCCTGCAGATTCTTGTTGATCTTATCCCTATAAAAGTCGGGGCCCTCTTATCCTTGAATTCTCTGCGTGAAGATCTTTCTGTCGCGCATAAGACAGTGGCCAGTTGGATGGATATCCTGGAAAGATTTTACTATCACTTCAGAATCTACCCTTTCACAAACAAAAAAATAAAATCCCTAAAGAAAGAACCGAAACTTTACCTGTGGGATTGGTCGGAAATAACAGAGAACAAAGGCGCAAAACTTGAAAATATCGTTGCTTCGCATTTGCTCAAATTATGCCATCATCTGCATGATGCTGATGGTTACAAAACGGAATTGTTTTTCTTGCGCGACATTGATGGCCGTGAAGTAGATTTTCTGGTAACAAACGACGGGAAACCGTGGTTTGCCGTAGAAGTCAAAGCATCGTCAAAAGAAATTGCCCGGAATCTGACCTATTTCGGCGACAGGCTCAACATACCTTTTCTATATCAGATTGTTGACGAAAGAAATATCGACATAAGAAAAGACAAAATCCGAATTCTAAGCATGGAAAAATTTCTTTCATCCCTTGTTTAACTTTTAACTTTGAACTTTTTTTATTCCTAACGCCTGACGCCTAACGGTACTTTGACCCATAACCTATTACCCATTACCATCTTAAGGAGGACCATGGACTTCATCGATCTAAAAGCACAACAAACCAGAATTAA
>CAYZLL010000195.1:0-3852 GCA_964479225.1 uncultured Smithella sp. | reverse complement strand
ACGAAGTAGCCGTTTGCACACCCTACAATTGAAATCCCGAACCACCAAAAAAAATATTCAAAGGATGATACCTATGAAAAAGAAAGCAAGAGGGAAATCGGATTTGCGTGGGCTTATAAGAAAGGCAAGAGGCAAAGGGCTTATGGCCTTGCTACTGCTGGTGATTTTTTTATTTACGGGCGGGCAAAATCAAAATGTCTTCGCTTATCCGTTTCCCGACACGGGGCAGACGAAGTGCTACAATAACGACTCTGAGATACCCTGTCCTTCTCCAGGGCAACCTTTTTACGGACAGGACGCGCAATACAATTTTCATCCGCGTTCTTATACCAAGCTGGACAGCAGCGGCAACACCCTGCCTTCATCGGCTTCATCCTGGACGATGGTGCGCGACAACGTCACCGGCCTTATCTGGGAAATGAAAACCGACGACAACTCCATTCATGACAAAGATAAAACATTTACCTGGTGTGACACCAACTCCGCGACCAACGGTGGCTACCAGGGAACCTGCGGTACCGGCACAGGGAATGCCGCCACCGATACCAAAGCCTACATCAATGCACTCAACAGCGCCAACTATGGCGGACACAGCGACTGGCGGATGCCCACGATCAAGGAACTTACCACACTCGTCAACAGCAACATTCCGTATCCCGGACCGACGATCGACGCTGCGTGGTTTCCCAATACCGTGTCGTCCAACTACTGGTCGTCCACTACCTACGCCGACTATAGTAGCAACGCGTGGGTCGTGAACTTCAACTATGGCGGCATCCTCGGCAGCTATAAGTCCAACAACAATTACGTCCGCGCCGTGCGTGCCGGACAGTGATCAGGTAATTTGGTGATTTGATTTGGCAAGATATGAACATCTACCGGTTTTCAAACAGGCCATGGATATGTCCGTTTATTTAGAGGAAGCAGTCCGTAAATTCAGCCGCTACCACAAATACGGCATCGGTGAAGATTTACGCGCCCTTTCCCGGGAAATTATCCGCCTGGTGATTCTGGCCAATTCCAGTAAGGAGAAGACACAGGTTCTTCAGGAGCTGGTCATCGCCTGCGAGCAGTGCAAGGTGATGCTGGTATTGGCCAAAGAGGTCAAGGCTTTTCAGAGTTTTAAAAGCTTTCAGCAGGCGGCGGCCATGGCCACAAGTTTATGCAGACAGAGCGAGGGATGGCTGGGGAGCAGTAAAAAGGGCCGGAATCATCCACCCCGTGAAAGCGGGGATCGATGAGCGTGCCTAATTCCACTGTGCGCCTTCCCCGCCTTTTGAGTAGGGTGCGCATGGCTTCATCATGCGCACGCGGAGAGGTTATGGTGCTTTTGCGTAGGGTGCGCATGGTTTCATCATGCGCACGCGGATAATTTCGGTGCGCAAACGAAAAGACCGTTTGCACACCCTACGGATGTACCGTAGGCGCACGCAGGTAATTTTTGAGCAAAAGGCATAACCATTCAGGCGGTCGTATATTCGACCGCCGGTGGGCCCGCGGGGGCCGTTAAGAGGGGAGGTGAAAAAGTGTCGTCCAACTACTGGTCGTCCACTACCAACGCCAACAATAATAACAACGCGTGGATCGTGAACTTCAACAATGGCAACATCAACAACAACAATAAGTCCAACAACAATTACGTCCGCGCCGTGCGTGCCGGAAAGTGTGAGCTGTTCTCCTTTGCCTCGGTGTACAGGGCTTACCTGGATTGCCGGAAAAGGAAACGCGGTACAATCAATGCGCTCAGGTTTGAATACGATCTGCTGGAAAACCTGATGCGTCTTGCCCTGGAAATTCAACAGGGCACGTACAAGCCATCCCGCTCTGTCTGCTTTGTCACGACCAGTCCCAAGCTGCGTGAGATTTTCGCGGCGGATTTCCGCGACCGGATTGTGCATCACCTGATCATCCGTGAGCTTGAAAAAATATGGGAACCCAAATTTATTTATGATTCTTTTGCATCTCGGAAAGGCAAGGGGACACACGAGGCCGTGCGGCGACTCCAGGGCTTCCTGTTGCAGGCGACGCGCAGCGGAAAGAAACCGGCCTGGTACATGCAGTTGGATATCCGTTCCTTTTTCATGAGCATCGATAAATCGATTCTTTTTGCCCTGCTGGAGAAGATACTGGTGCAGGCCGCCATGGCTGACGCGAAGCGGTTTGGCCTCTTGTATCTGCTGGAAAATGTTATTTTCCATGACTGTACGGCCGACTATTGTTTCAAGGGCGATCCGAAAATGCTGCAGCAGGTTCCACCGCACAAGAGCCTTTTCACAGCCGGACCGGGCCGCGGGCTGCCCATCGGCAACCTGACCTCGCAGTTTTTCGCCAATGTTTATCTTCACGAACTGGACCGGTTCGTCAAACACAGTCTTCACTGCCGCTATTATGTACGGTATGTTGATGACGTTGTCCTGGTGTCGGATCGTGAAGAACAACTGTCTGTGTGGCGGGAGCAAATCAGGGATTTTCTGTCGCGCGCTCTTTTGCTGCAAATCAAGGGTGCCGGCATCATCCGGCGGGTTTCGGCCGGGGCGGATTTCCTTGGTTACATCGTACGGCCGGGTTACCTGCTGGCGCGCCGGCGCGTCGTCAACAATCTGAAGGCGCGGCTTTCAGCTTTCCGGAAACAGTTCCTGACGGATGTCAGGATAGACGGGCATGAGTATTGCCGCTGTCTGATCAATAAGGATATCACCGCCAAGCTCAGGCAAATCATCGCTTCCTATCTGGGCCATTTCAGGCACGCCGCCACCTTTCGTCTGGTTCAATCACTCCCGCAAAAACAGGATTGGCTTTCCCTGTATTTTTATATCGTGAACGGCGTTTTGCACGAGCGCTTCCGCTACCGCGGTGTTTTCAGAAGCCTGCGGATGCAGACGCATTTTTTCCGCCAGCGTCTGGCCGGCATGGCGCTGCCGCTGATACAGGTCGGAAAATATTATGAACTTTATGACGAGGATGCGCGGCAGGTGCTCAAGGCGACGGGATTGCGCCTGCTTTTATTGCGCCGGCGTGGATTTGATTTTGTTGCCGGATTTCCCGCGCGCCTGCGCGATTATTATGTCCGGAAGATACTGGCGGCCGGCTGCAGTCTGGCCGTTTTTGAAGAAACAGGCCCGGGCCAGTTTGTCGCCCAAAGATATATCAGTGAAATTTATCAAACAGGTGTAGGTGTAGGGTGCGCGGGTAATTTTGGTGCGCAAACGAAAACGCCGTTTGCACACCCTACGGATGGATGATATGTCACGGTATCGGCGGGATAAAATGATGGGGTCAACATGGTTTTTTACGGTTGTTTCTTTCAACCGGCAACGGATTCTTTGTGACGAACCGGTGCGCCATGCCCTGCGGGAGGCCATTGGACAAACCCGTTTGGATTGGCCGTTTACCGTTGACGCCTGGGTGCTTTTGCCGGATCATCTGCATTGCATTTGGACTTTACCCGAAGGCGACGCCGATTTTTCAACCCGCTGGAACCTCATCAAAAGGAGGACCAGCAAGGCGCTAAAGAATACCTATTTCAACGCCGGATTGATGAATGAATCGAAAACGGCACGCCGTGAATTAACATTCTGGCAACGCCGTTATTGGGAACACATGATTCGCGATGAACGGGATTTGGAAAGACATGCGGATTATATTCATTACAATCCGGCAAAACATGGATTGGTGAAATCGCCTTCGGAATGGCCATATTCAACAATCCACCGGTATGTACAAGAGGGCACATACCCGGCAAATTGGGGAACAGGTGAAGCAAAGAGATTTCCGGATAATTTCGGCAATGAGTAGGGTGAGATGTTTTGGTGCTTTTGTGTAGGGTGCGCATGGTTTCATCATGCGCACGCG
>CAYZLL010000194.1:0-3857 GCA_964479225.1 uncultured Smithella sp. | reverse complement strand
TTCCTTTGATGTATAATGATTTTGTCATTGTCGGACCGGCGGCCGATCCGGCGGGTATTAAAGGAACAAAATCAGCCGCAGAAGCATTAAATAAAATTATGTTCAGCAAATCTTTGTTTATCAGCCGCGGCGACAAATCAGGTACGCATGTAGCGGAAATGGAACTCTGGAGTAAAGCCGGCGTAAGCAAGCCGGAAGGTCCCTGGTACGTTGTTTACGAAAAAGGCGCCGAGGGTAATGCGCCCACCCTCAAACACACGGATCAGAAAGAAGCCTACACCGTCATTGACCGGGCAACTTACCTGTCTGTCAAAAATCAGATCAAACTGGAAATTCTGGTTGAAGGCGACGAGGCGCTTTTAAATTTCATTTCCCTGATACCGGTCAATAAAACCAAATGCCCCAAAGTCAGCGTTAAAGACACCAAAACTTTTGTCAAATGGCTGACATCGCCGAAAAAAGGCCAGTTGCTCATTCGTGATTTCGGCAAGGATAAATATGGCGCACCGCTTTTCTTCCCCAATTCCACGGAATGGCAGAAAGCACAGAAAAAATAATATAATTTTTTGAATATAAAGGAGAAGGATCATGAAAGTTTTCAGGAACACCAAAGTTTTAATGACGTTATTGATAGCCTCTTTGCTTTTCGCATTCGGGATATCAAATGTTTTTGCCGCGAAAGCCGCGCCCAAGCAGAAAAATATCATTCTGGCGACAACCACAAGCACTCAGGATTCAGGCCTGCTCGATGTTTTGCTTCCCATATTTGAAAAGAAAACAGGTTACTTTGTAAAAACAATCTCTGTCGGTTCCGGTCAGGCCATGAAGATGGGTGAAAGAGGTGAGGCCGATGTTATGCTCGTGCATTCCCCGGATGCCGAAAAGAAATTCATTGCCGACGGTTTTGGCGTCAACAGGCAGTTGGTCATGCACAATGATTTTGTTGTCCTGGGACCGGCGGCCGATCCGGCAAAAATAAAGGGTGTAAAATCGTCTGCTGAAGCCATGAAAATAATCGCTCAAACCGGCGCTTTGTTTTTATCACGGGGAGACAACTCTGGAACGCACTCTCAGGAAAAGAAATTGTGGAAAAATGCCAGTATCAAGCCGGAGGGGCAGAAATGGTATCAGGAAACAGGATTGGGCATGGGGCAGACTTTAAATGTTGCATCCGAAAAACAAGGTTACACGCTGGCTGATCGCGGTACTTATCTGGCCATGAAGAAATCTTTGTCTCTGGCTATTTTAGTCGAAGGTGATGCGGCCCTGCTGAACATCTATCATGTGATGGAAGTCAACAGCGCCAAGTGGCCGAAAGCCAATGCCCCCGGCGCCAAAGCTTTTGCCGATTTCATGGTGTCCAAGAAAACACAGGAAATTATCAAGACCTTCGGTGTTGACAAGTACGGTTCGCCTTTGTTCTTCCCGGATGCCGGAAAGAAAGTGGAAGATCTGGGTAAATAATTTTAAGTGAAAATGTTACAGGTTTTATTAAATGGATTTAATTGTTCAGGGGATCATCAAAGCTTTTGAGTTAATCATCAGTTTTGATTCTGAAGTCATGGGAATCACGTGGCTGTCTTTGAAAATATCAGGGACAGCCACGTTCATCAGCCTTTTCATCGGAGTTTCCATCGGGACGGCTGTTGCTTTAAATAATTTTTACGGCAAAAGACTCGTTATCAGTTTAATCAATACGGGAATGGGACTGCCGCCTGTTGTCGTTGGTCTTTTCGTTACCATGATGATCTGGCGCAGCGGTCCGTTCGGATTTCTGGAAATTCTCTACACGCCTTATGCCATGATTGTCGCGCAGGCAATCATCGCCACGCCAATTGTTATGGGCATATCGCTGGCTGCCATACAAAACCTTCCACCGAATCTTCGTCTGCAGATTTTATCTCTGGGCGCCAGCCGTTTGCAGATGGTCTGGGTATTAATTAAAGAAGCAAGGCTGCCTCTTCTCGCAGCGGTCATGGCCGGCTTCGGAGGCGTTATTTCTGAAATCGGCGCTTCCATTATGGTCGGCGGAAATATCAAAGGGTATTCACGCGTGTTGACCACCGCAACAGTCATGGAAACCGGCAAAGGGAATTTTGATATTGCCATCGCGCTGGGGATTATCCTTTTGCTCGTTGCTTTCACGATCAATGCGCTGCTTACGCAAATACAGCAAAGGCAGCATCCGCGATGAATCCAGAATCGATGATGAAGATAGAAAATATAATTTTACGTCGTGGCGGCACGACCGTGCTGGACATCCCTGAACTGCACGTTCAGCAGGGAAGAGTGCTGGCTCTTATCGGGCCCAATGGCGCGGGAAAATCAACGCTGCTTTTAACCATGGCGGGTTTATTAAAACCGGATCGCGGAAAGATTTACTATCAGGGAAATCCCGTGGATAGCCGTGCCAGCCGCTCGGACATGCGCCGAAGAATTTCTGTTGTTTTCCAGGAACCGTTGTTGCTCAGTACGTCCGTTTATAAGAATATAGCCTTGGGTTTGAAATTCCGGCATCTGACGGGCAGTGAAATTGACAAGGGTGTTAATGAATCACTTGAATACTTCGGGATCACTTCTCTGGCGAAGCGCTCGGCCAAAACACTTTCGGGAGGAGAAGCCAAAAGGGTATCTCTGGCCCGGGCATTTGCCTTGAAACCGGAATTGATCATGATGGATGAGGCCTTTAGCTCTCTCGATCCACCAACGAGAGAAGGTCTTATGGAAGATCTGCGTCATATCCTGGAGGAAACAAAAATAACGGCGGTGATGGCGCTGCATGATCGGGAAGAAACGCTTCGTTTAGCGCAGGACGTGACCGTCATGGCTGCAGGAAAAATTATTCAATCGGGAACCACAGCTCAAATATTTAATGAACCGGACTCCGAATTTGTGGCGAACTTTGTCGGAACGGAAACGATATTAGAAGGAACTGTCCAAAGCAGCACGGGGGGATTAATGACTATTTCTGTATCCGGAAAAACCATTGAGGCCGTGGGTGATTTCCTACCGGGACAAACAGTCTACTGCTGTTTAAGACCGGAAAATATCATTGTATCCAAGGAATCGCCCGAAAAAATCAGTGCCCGCAATGTCTTTGAAGGAAAAATATCAAAAATCATCCGGCATGCTTTTTTCTATAAAGTGATTCTGGATTGCGGCTTTCCGCTGGTCGCTTACATTACCATTCCTTCCTATGAAGATTTGGGCATCACTGAGGGAACATCCGTCATCGCGTCATTTAAGGCGACTTCCGTTCATATCATTCCTCAGGGCAAATAAAAATTTCTCATTCATCAAAAAACAGCTGAACTCTGATTTAATATGTGGTAAAAATTCCATCACCTCAATTGAGAACGATAAATCTTTTGGGTTTTGACAGCTCACCAGAGAAAAGGAGATCATAAATTCATGTTGATTGTCATGCATCGCAATGCCACGTCCAAACAAATCGGTGGCGTAATTACAGCGGTTGAGAAAATGGGTTTGCAGGCGTCGTCCATTCCCGGCAGTGAGAGGACGGCGATTGGCGTCCTGGGTAATAAAGGATATGTGGATGATATTTACATCCGCGATCTTCCCGGTGTGAAGGATGTTATCCATGTTTCCAAACCGTACAAAATGGTGTCGAGGGATTTTCACCCGCGTCCGACGATCATCAAGATTGGCCCTGTGGAAATCGGCGAAGGGAAAAACCCGGTTGTTATTGCCGGTCCCTGCGCTGTGGAAAGCGAAAATCAGATTATCAAGACGGCCAGAGCGGTCAAAGCGGCCGGCGCTGAAATGCTGCGGGGCGGTGCTTTTAAACCCCGGACCGGTCCTTATACCTTTCAGGGATTGAAGGAAGAAGGACTAAA
>CAYZLL010000193.1:0-3913 GCA_964479225.1 uncultured Smithella sp. | reverse complement strand
TTTTATCGTAAAGATTTTCCGTAATCAGCACGTTCATCAAAGCATTGATCAGCGCAACGTCAGAGCCGACTTTAAGCTGAATGAACATATCGGCAAAATCAACCATGTCGGTACGCCGCGGATCAATGACAATCAGCTTGGCACCGGCCAGAACCGCATCTTTGACAAAAGTTGAAGCGACAGGATGCGCCTCCGTTATATTGGTACCAATAAGAATAATCATTTTTGCCTTCGCGTAATCGGCGAAAGAGTTGGTCATCGCGCCCGAACCGAAAGAAGTCGCCAGACCGGCGACAGTGGGAGCGTGTCAGGTACGCGCGCAGTGATCGATATTATTCGTACCGATTACCGCGCGGAAAAATTTCTGCATCTGATAGGAATCTTCGTTGATACTGCGGGCGCAACTGACACCGGCAATGGCATCCGGCCCGTCTTTTTTGATAATCTCTTTAAATTTATTCGCCACCAAATCGAGCGCTTCGTCCCACGATGCTTCGCGGAATTCGCCGTTGGCCTCGCGAATCAGCGGCGTTTTCAATCTTTCTTCCGAATAAATAAAGTCATAGGCGAAACGGCCTTTCACACAAAGACGGCCCTGATTCGGTTGGGCATCTTCAACGGCTGTGACCTTGACAATCTTCCCGTCTTTCACATGCAGCAATTGCTGGCAGCCGACGCCGCAGTACGGACAGGTGGTGCGAATTTTCTGGGTTTCCCACGGACGTCCCAGACCTTTGGCCTTTTTCTCCGTCAGCGCGCCAACCGGACAGACCTGCACGCACTGTCCGCAGAAAACGCATTCGCTGATTGCATCGTCGTACGCTGTATCACCACCGGTAACGATCTTGCTCTTCTTGCCGCGATAACCCTGCGAAATGGCGCGATTCACGACAACTTCATTGCAGGCCTGTACGCAGCGGCCGCAGAGAATGCAGCGGCTGAAATCACGAACGATAAATGGATTCTGATCTTCTTTGGGATAGATATCTTTTTCATCCTTCTCCGGAAATAGCAATTTGGTAATTTTGTAGAAATAAGCTAAATCCTGAAGTCGGCAACTGCCGTTAGATTCGCACATCAGGCAATTATGCCTGCCGCTCGACAATAAAAACTCAACGTTCATTTTTCGCGCTTTATGAACCATTTCTGTATCGGTCAGTACTTCCATTCCCGGATTTACCGGGGTGGAACAGGCCGCTACCAGTGAGCGCGCTCCCTTAACCTCCACACAGCAAACACGGCACGCACCGGTAGGCGTGGAGCCTTTGAGATAGCAAAGCGTGGGAATTTCAATGCCGCCATTCTTTGCCGCTTCCAGAATCATCTGCCCCTGTTTAAAGGGCGTTTCTTTTCCGTTTAAAATAAATGTATCACTCATAATCTTGTCCACCTTATCAAAAAATTAATATCACTTCTGACATATGCCAACGATGACATATGTCAGAAGTGATTCATACAGCTTGACCGGCAGTCTGTCAATTGTGTTTAAAATAGCATATTTATAAGTAAATAAAGAACTCATCACCTTTAAGTAGTGAATATTTCAGGAATTACTTTGAAGAGTGAGTTTCATGATGAATTATCTGGAAAATTTCCGCAAAAAAATGGACGGGACTATCCTGTTAGTGATTATTTTCCGTTCTCATGTGGAAAGGATGGCTCAGGTCACATTACTTCTGACAACCGGGACAATAAAACGTGCTTCTTCCGCCCTGCTTGATCCGGCAGATTGATCCGTTGCAAATCAAACAGCGTTGCCTTTCCCGACCATAGGCTTTCAATTCGTGCTGGTTCTCACCTTTTTTTCCATACAGGTCCCTCCAGTCGGAAATGGACGTTCCTCTTTTTTCGATTCCCTTTTTTAAAATGCGGCGGGCATTGATAAATATTTTTTTCCATTCTTCCCTGGATAAAGTTGCCGCCTGACGTAATGGTGAAATGCCCGAACGATGCAGAATTTCACAGGCATAAATGTTGCCTATGCCGGCCACCGCTTGAGGGTCCATCAGCAGATGCTTGATGTTGACTTTACGGGAGGCCTGTTTTTCTAAAAAAGCTTTTTCGTCGAAACCGGTGATGAGATCGTTGGGAATCTTTGCCGGGATTGTCTGTGGAAATTTAATCGTTGCAAATCGGCGTGGATCAACAAGGAATACATTTCCGTCTTTAAAAGTCATCCGCCATCGACTATGCTTGGGTCCTGTCGAATCCTTTTGCCAGAACAGGCGTCCGGTCATGCGCAAATGAATGGATACGCATTGCCCGTCCGTCAAAAGAATCGTCACAGTTTTGCCCCTGCGTTCCACTCCCGCAACGATCTTGCCCCCCAAGTTTTTAATACCGGAAAGCTTTTTGTCGTAAATCATACTGCCGGAAATCTTCCGGCCGCAAATTTTCTGGTGCAGCTGGCGGCAGAGCGTTTCTACTTCAGGTAATTCGGGCATCAATCAACTCCATAACGGGATCAGGGACGCGTTCACTGGTCTCCCGGAAGAATGATCTTTTCCTACTAAAAAAAATATTTTTTGACTATTGCTTTTTCTGTTGGACGCAAAAAAGTTTTCATCAAGGGAAAATCGCCCTTCGACGGTCTGATCGGTTACGCTTTGGTGAATCACAGCGATGGCGGACACGCCTTTTCATTTTGACAAGCGGATGGCCGCCTCTGTCAAAATTATCTGATGCATTATTTTTACACCCATCACCAGCTGATTCAGTATCCATGGGGCTTAGAATGCTGTTGCCGCTTTCGAACCGCATTCTCAGTTCGGCAGATATTGATCCTGACTTCGGGAGAAAATGGTTGTCGAAGGCGGCGAAAATTTTTGCTGACGGCAATCACGGAAAAAAACTTTCATTTTTTTCGGCAAAAATGCAAAAAAATGTTGACAAAAATTTTTGTATGAGTACATTCGTAAACTGACAGAAAAAAATATTTTTTAGGCAAAATTTTTAGGGGAGGAAACCCGCATCAAGGAGGCACGAATGGAAAGCGAGACCCTGTTTAAAGAGGAGGAGGAACCTCCTGGTCATAGGACCGGTCTTGTTCATGCTAAAAATAATGTCAGTGACTTTTTGTTATTCAGCTCCGAGATCGCGCAGCCTTACGCGATCAAACAAAAGTCAAGCAGTGCCTTATTTCCTTTCAAAGATTCCGCCCGCTCCCGCATCTTCCGAACAAACCATTATCCCGAAATCACCCGCCTGGAATGGTTCGACTGGCGCTGGCAGTTACGCAATACCATCCGGGACGTTGACTCCCTTGCGCAGATCATCAACCTTTCGGATAATGAACGTCAGGCCATGATGCATCACTCCGGCGCCCTGCCCGTTTCCATTACGCCTTATTATGCCAGCCTGCTCGACGCCGATGATCCTGGCGATCCCCTGCGCCGTTGTGTGGTTCCTGTTGTTGATGAATGTCTGCATACCGAAGGCGAGGAGGAAGATCCCCTCTGCGAAGATGTTGATTCTCCTGTACCAGGTATCATCCATCGTTATCCCGACCGGGTGCTGTTTCTGGCAACCGATACCTGCTCCACGTATTGCCGTTATTGCACCCGCTCCCGGATCATTGAACGGAGCGCTCATCGGATATTGAACTATGAAAAATGGAATGCCGCCATCGATTATATCGCACACAATAAAAATATCCGTGATGTCCTGCTCTCCGGCGGCGATCCTTTGACGCTTTCCGATGAAAAGCTGGAATGGTTGCTGGCACGTCTGCACAAAATTCGTCATATCGAAATGGTGCGCATTGGCACCAAAGTACCGGTTGTGCTGCCGCAGCGCATAACACCGGCGCTGACCAACATGCTCAGGAAATATCATCCGCTCTGGATGAGCATCCATATTACCCATCCCAAAGAACTGACTCCGGAGATGAGTGCCGCGTGCATTCGTCTGGCCG
>CAYZLL010000192.1:0-3936 GCA_964479225.1 uncultured Smithella sp. | reverse complement strand
TTTAAAGAAAATTTTGATTGTGTTCTGGTGGATGCGCCCTGTTCCGGATTGGGCACTTTGCGCCGTAATCCGGAAATCAAATGGCGCACCAATGAAAAAGATGTCCGCGCCTTTGCCGTCGCACAAAAAATAATTCTGCAAAATGCGTCCGCCGCTGTCAAAAAAGGTGGAAGGCTGATTTATTGCACCTGTTCGCTTCTGCCTGAAGAAAATGAAAATATCGTTGATGATTTTCTGAAGCAGAATAAAAATTTTTCTTTGCGTCCTCCTCCGGAATCGATAAACAGGAAACTGATTGACCACCGTGGTTTTTTTCATACTTATCCGCATCAGCACAACATGGACGGTTTCTTCGGGGCAATCATAATACGCTTATAATATCATATACTTACATACTGAATTAAATTTGACGTTTTCAGTAAAAAAATGTTATGAGGTGACACTTTTTTTAGGAGTTTGAAGATGTTTGTCAAACAAATGCAGGTGAGTTCAATGGCTGTTTTTGCCTATCTGGTCGGAGACCCCATTACGGGGGACGCTCTGGTCATTGATCCGGCGGATAACATCAAAGGCATTGTCGCCGAAGCGCAAAAAAATAAATTACGGATAAATTATATTGTCAACACGCACGGTCATGTTGATCATATCAGCGGTAATACGGAGATGCAGAAAACGACCGGCGCGAAAATCATTGTTCACCAGGATGATGCCATCATGCTGACGGATACCCCCGCCATGATTTTGAGAATGTTCGGAGCAAAGGCATCACCGCCTGCCGACATTCTGGTGAAAGAAGGTGACGTCATTTCCGTGGGCAATGTTGAACTCAAGGTTATCCATACTCCCGGACATTCTCCCGGTGGAATGTGTTTACATGCTCCGGGCTATGTCTTTACCGGAGATACTCTTTTTGTCGAAGCGGTAGGCAGAACGGATTTACCGGGAGGTTCCTGGGAAACGCTGTATAGAGCCGTTACAGAAAAGCTTTTTAAATTACCGGACGATACCCGGGTCATGCCCGGACATAATTACGGCAGCATGCCCAGTTCGACAATCGGTCACGAAAAAAAACACAATCCATTCTTCCATTAACAGGAGCTCATCTCTATGACAAAAAGCATTCAGAAAACGGATTTTAAAGGGCTGAATCTGATCGGACGGGGAAAAGTCCGCGATATTTATTCCGTGAAAGATTATCTGCTGATTGTAACCACCGACCGCATTTCCGCTTTTGATGTCATTATGTCCGATCCGGTACCGGGCAAAGGGGCGATTTTAAATCAGATGTCCGCTTTCTGGTTTGATCAAATGAAGGACATTATCGGCAACCATATCGTTTCCACCAATCCGGCCGAATATCCGAAAGAATGCGCTGCTTACCGCGACAGTCTGGAAGGAAGAAGTATGCTGGTGAAGAAAGCCTCACCTCTGCCGGTGGAGTGTATTGTCCGGGGTTATATCAGCGGTTCCGGCTGGAAGGACTATCAGAAAAATAAAACCGTTTCCGGCATCAGATTACCGGATGGACTGCAAGAGTCATCCAAACTGCCCGAACCAATTTTTACCCCGACAACCAAGGCTCCGGAAGGTGAACATGATTCTCCGATAAACCGGAAAGAAATGGAAGATCTGATCGGCTCGGAACTGACGGACAACGTTATAAAGATTTCCCTGGCTGTTTACGAAAGGGCGGCGGCCATTGCCTTGAAAGCCGGGATGATTATCGCTGATACCAAGATGGAATTCGGCATGATGGGCAAAGAATTGATTCTGATTGATGAGCTGCTGACGCCTGATTCCTCGCGCTTCTGGCCTGCCGATGAGTACCGGGAAGGCCGGGCACAGAAAAGTTTCGACAAACAGTTTTTGCGCGACTACCTTCTCTCCATCAACTGGAATCAGAAGCCGCCGGCGCCGGAATTGCCCCCGGAAATTATAGAAAACACAAGAAAAAAATATCAGGAAGCCCTGCGTCGTCTTGTGGGATAACTTTCATCACGCCATGTTGACGAACATCAAATTATTATTAAATTAAATTAATTAAAGAGAACTTTCCCAATACCTTCGCTGAAATATTGAAAAAGAGGTTGACGTAAGAAGCATATGACAAAAAAAGACTATTACGAAATTCTGAATGTATCCAGAACGGCTTCGGGAGAAGAGATAAAAAAAAGCTATCGTGCCATTGCCATGCAATGTCATCCGGACAGAAATCCGGGCGATAAAAAAGCTGAAGACCGATTCAAAGAAGCCGCGGAAGCTTACGAGGTATTAAGCGACAAGGAAAAAAGAGAAATCTACGATCACTACGGTCACGAAGGTCTAAACAGCACAGGTTTCAGAGGATTTAGCGGATTCGACGATATCTTTTCCCATTTCAGCAACATTTTTGATGATGTATTTGGCTATGGCAACATGCGGGGGCATTCGCGTTCATCTGCCACCGCCGGCGCCGATTTACGTTATGATCTGCAAATTTCGTTTATGGATGCGGCCTTCGGACTGACCAAAGCAATCGATGTGGAGAAATCGGCTACCTGCAGAAAATGCAACGGTTCCGGAGCAGCGCCCGGTTCTTCTCCTGAAACCTGCCGCACGTGTAAAGGACGAGGTCAGGTCATACAGTCCAGCGGTTTCTTTACCATCAGTTCCACCTGCCCTCATTGCAACGGTTACGGCAAATTTATATCCAAACCCTGCAACAATTGCCACGGAACAGGAAAAGAGCAGGTAAACAAGACCGTGCAACTCAAAATTCCGGCCGGTGTGGAAACAGGTTCGCGTTTGCGCCTGAGAGGCGAAGGAGAAGCGGGTGGCAAGGGGGGACCGGATGGAGACCTTTACGTATTCATTCATGTTGAAGACCACGAGTTTTTCACCAGATCAGGCAATGATATATTCTGCAGAATCCCTATTTCTGTTGTTCAGGCAACGCTGGGCGGAACCGTTGAAGTGCCCACACTGCAGGGGAAAGAAAATTTAAAAATTCCCCGGGGCACACAAAACGGCAAAACCTTCAGACTGAAGGGCAAGGGATTCCCTCATTTGCGCAATTTCGGACACGGCGATCAAATTATCGAAATATACGTACAAATCCCGACTAACCTGAGCAGAAAACAGGAAGAGCTCTTAATGGAGTTTGAAAAAATCAGCTCTGTAAAAAACTAATTTCGCATATCTATAGTTCTGACCACTTTCATAATAGCCGTTGCAATAACCGGCAACATGTGCTTTAAAATTCCAAAAATCACGGGTATGAACTCCAGGGTAAGCCTTGGACCCTAATTCCGCCCCAAGGGGCGGGGCTTTATACCCTCCGCTTATGGCGGGATTGTTCGACTAACAAATTTCAATACACCTATAGTGCCCTTTAGGGTATTCGTTTTTGAAATTTGAGTTTCACAATAAATCTTCCGGAGTGATGAATATGAAAAAGTTTTTTTTGCAGTTCTTTATTTTGAGTTTGTCCGCTGCCTTTCTTCTTTCCGGTTGCTGGACTCTGGTCGTCGGTGGCGCTGCCGCCGGAGCAGGAACCGCAGGAACATACTTTTATATCCAAGGAGAATTAAAAACCGATTATCAAGGATCGTTTGACGCCGTATGGACGGCCTGCGAAAAGACCATAGCCGGTATGCATGGAATTGAAGTGATTCCCCAGAAAGAAATTGCCAAAGGCACTATTGAGGCCATGATTAACGGTGAAAAAGTCAAATTCGATATCACTTACAAATCAAAAAATGTAACGACAGTCGCTATTCGCGTGGGTGTTATCGGTGACAAACAATCTTCCCAGCTCCTGCATGATAAAATTGCTGACAACCTGATTAAAGGATGAATGCTCTCAGAAAAAACAGCCCGGTAAATGAATGAATAAAAAAGTTATCTTCGGCATTCTGATCAGCATCGTTCTGGTCTATCTGTCCGTCAGGGGAATTA
>CAYZLL010000191.1:0-3968 GCA_964479225.1 uncultured Smithella sp. | reverse complement strand
TCGTCGGCGGCAGTGTCATCGGTGTGGAATTTGCGACTTTCTTTGCTGAATTGGGCGCAAAAGTCACGATTGTCGAAATTTTAGACCGAATCATTCCGCTTGAAGATCAGGAATGCGCCGATTTGCTCAAGGGAGAATTGACCCGTCTGGGTGTTGCCATGCACACGTCAACAAAACTGGAAAGTCTGAAAGATACAGGCAACTCGGTTACAACGGTCGCTCAAAAGGACGGAAAACCATTGGAAATCATTGCCGATTGTGCGCTTCTTTGTACGGGTAGAAGGCCTACAATGAATACTGAAGAGCTGGACAAACTGGGAATTAAATATTCTAAGTCAGGAATCGCGGTAGATGAAAGAATGATGACGAATGTTCCTGGTATTTACGCGGTGGGCGATGTTACCGGCGGAATGATGCTGGCGCACCGGGCGATGCGGCAGGCAAAAGTGGCCGTTGAACATATTTGTGGTCAAAATACTTCAATTTATAACGAAAACTGTATTCCTTCGGTCGTTTACAGTCATCCACAAATAGCACGTGTGGGTTATACACAAAAACGGGCTGAAGAAGAAGGATTGACCATTGAAGTCATCAAATCTCACTATAGCGCCAATATTATCGCCCGCGCCGAACTGATGGGGCAGGGGTTTGTCAAGGCAATTTTCCATCATGAAAGACTTATCGGCGCCTCCATTGCCGGCGAGGACGCTGCGGAACTCATCGCGCCGCTTATCTTGGCTGTCTTACACGAAATGACTCAAAAACAATTGGGGAATTGGATCCTTCCGCATCCGACATTGAGTGAAATATTTATGCCTTTGTTCGGTTAGTGCATATTGCCAATTTAAACAGCCTTCCTGTTGAAAATATTCTTGACATTATACCGGTAATAAAGTAAGGAAAATGCACCCTTTTCATTAAGTGCGTCTCAATATTGTTAAAGTTCTGTCAAAGTAAATGCGGGTGTTTGCAAGTTATTGGTTTATAAAGGTAATATCTTCGCGAAGATCATTAAGGGAAAAGCTTTTTTCTGTTGCTTTAAATTTAGATAGTCGTAAGAGGGTAAACGTGAAAAAAATTTTAGCAGCCTCCATTACCGTAATTTTTCTTTTAACATTACCAATTTTATCATTTGCCAAAACAGCCATTTCCGATCAGGAGCTGGAAACATTATCCGCGGAAGCAGGGGTCACTTTGGACTTCAGCGCTCCCACCTATACGGCTGGCAGCGTTTCCGGCAGTGTTCTGGTAACGAATTGGAGTCCTGCCAAGTTTTCGTGGGGTGATTCGGACGGTTTTACGGGATACACTTCTTCCGGTTGGGCAGGATTGGCCGGATCCATGAATGCTACTGCTTCTAATATCATCATGTACAATGCAATGACTCTGGATGTGGGCAGCAGCGGCACGGTGACGAAGCTCAACATCGGCTTGCCTTCTATTCTAATTCATCCGGTAGAAACTCAATATAGACTGAGAATAGGCGCAAATGAAGTTATGAATCAGGGTGACCATCATTACGCTTTGGGTACCTTATATAATGATAAATTTGCGTTGATCGTCAATCCCTCAGGTGTCGGCAGCATCACCATTTCCAATCATGCGGATAATACGCAAGGATTGGAAATGGCCTTGAGTAATTTTTATTTGGCAATCCCCGCCGAGGCCATTGACATATCCTGGGGTGATGAAAGCGACGGTTTTACCGGTCCTGTGGAGTACCGCTCTGCATATAATGATGGAGCTGCACGGCCTGCGGCAAACGTTACCGAGAGCTTCATTTCTCCTGGTTATTTCGGATTAAGAGATTACGTCACATCTGGTACAATGCTCATAGGACTTTCCGGTTCAGCGAATATCGATGTCGGCAGCAGCGGCACCCGGACAGCGTTGAACATTGTTTTGCCGACAACGACCATTAACCCCACTCGGGTCAACATTACCGCTCCTCTGGTCATGAGCACAGCGAAGGAGCTTCCAGGAACTCAAATAGTGGGTATTCTGGATGTGCGCGGTTTCAGTACAACAATGACGGGGAGTATGCAGATTTACTCTCATTAATAGTTAGAAAAACAAGTGTAAATAAAAACAAAGGGGAAGGTTTTTATGAAAAAAATTTTAGTGTGCGTTACCGTTGCTGTTTTCTGCATGATGATGCCGTTTGTATCGTTTGCGAAAAAAATCATTACCGAGAGTGAATTGTCTGGCATCACAGCACAAGAAGGTGTGACGATTGACTTTACCGGTACCAGTTATACATACAGCACCATTAGTGGTAACGTTATGGTAACTAATTGGGCGCCTTCCTTGTTTGCCTGGGGTGACGGAAATGGCTTTGGTTCAACATACACTGCCGCCGGTTGGGTGGGAGTTAGTAACATGACAATGGGTGCTGCTTCCAATATCATCATGTACAATGCAATGACTTTGGATGTCGGCAGCAGCGGTACGGTAACGAAACTTAACATCGGGTTGCCTTCTGTTTTCATCCATCCCTTAACAACTGACGCTATGATAAAATTGGGAGCAAATCAGCTACTGGGTTCTTCTAGTCAGATATTAGGTTCTATCTATAATGATCAATTCGCGGTTATAGTTAATCCTTTCGGTTCAGGTGCACTCGGTCCCAATTTTCAGGGCAGCTTGACCATCGGTAATCACTCATCGGATAATTCTCAGGGCGTAGAAATGACATTTAATAATTTCTATTTGGGCATTCCATCCGTTGCCATTGATATGTCCTGGGGTGACACCGGTTGCGGAGCCGCTTGCGGCGGCACATACACTTCTGCAGGTTATGTAGGATTGAGCGATTATATTCACACTAACGCCGGTATGTTTGGCGCTATTGGCACCAGCATGATGTTAGTAAGTATGTCCGGTACTCAGAGCATTGATGTCGGCAGCAGCGGAACGTTAACAAAACTTTCTATCGTATTGCCGACCACGACGATCAACGCAAACTTTGGTGCTGCTGGTAATGCAACTATTACCGCTCCACTCGTGCTGAGTACAGCTAAAACGCTTACGAATCCTCAGGTATTGGGAACCGCTTATATAGAAGGTTTCCAGCCTACCACACAGGGCAGTTTCTGCCTGTTTGCTCATTAATTATTTCTTAGGTTAGCATTCAAAAGCCCTGTGTCGTTGAAGTAACGACACAGGGCTTTTCTACTTCATGCGGTTTATATCTTACTTCGGTTGTGTTTTATAAACTTTTGCATACTCGGCTGCTTTTTGTCCGGCAAGATAACCGGTGGAAAAAGCGGCCTGCAGATTGTAACCGCCGGTGTCAGCGTCAATATCCATAACCTCTCCGCCAAAAAATAAGCCCTGAATCAGACGGGAGGCCATGGTGCGCGGATCGATTTCCTTCAAGGAAACCCCTCCCGCTGTAACAATTGCTTTTTCCAGAGGCAACGCTGATTTTATATTAAAACGCAGAGCTTTGAGCAGTTCGACAATTTTTCCTCTTTCTTCCGCATTAATCTGGTGCGCCTGTTTTTCTCCATCAATTCCCGTCAGCCCGATGAAGGGTTCAATCATCTTGGCGGGAAGGTAATCTTTAATGATACTCGCTAGTTTTCTTTTGCTGAATTTGTTCAGATCTGTCTGGAGACGTTTATGCAATTGTTCCCTGGTCAATGCCGGTTTTAAATCGATCAGGACGGATACAGGACCTTTTTCGAGCGCTTCCACAACGGAAAGGCTCATTAGCAGGATAATCGGACCGCCCAGACCGAAATGCGTGAAAAGCATTTCTCCAAAGCGGCTTTCGATAACGGGATATTTGGGCTGTTTTTTTTCTCCGCGCCCGTAAACGCAAGCGGGTGTCATCCCCGAATTGATGGATGCCGCCTCTCCCTGAAAGGCCGTGGCTCGTACATTGTGCAGGCTGACTTCCTGCATTGCTTGCGCAAGTTTTTGCTCTTTGATGATCAAAGGCACCAGGGAAGGCCTGATTTTGA
>CAYZLL010000190.1:0-3989 GCA_964479225.1 uncultured Smithella sp. | reverse complement strand
TCCGCAACAATAATTTATGCCTTTACTCACTCGATAAACATTTTGAGTTGATGAATAAGCATATTCAATTCGACAGATTCTGAGCATTTGGCATAATGGTTGTTCAGTAACAAGGGTGGGACGTACATACGGGCGCTTGAAATATCAGTTTTTTGCTCCATTCTTTATGGCCTGGCTTACCGTTACATAATAAATCCCCAAACATTCCGAAATCTCGTTTGAACCTGTCACCATAGCTAACCTGTGCCGCAAAAAAATATCTATTTCTGCCTTCCTTGTTTTCCGTCTTGCAAAATAACTCAGAAATCGCAGGCCTTTTCAAATAAGGTATTTCAAGACCCCGTAATTCACGATGTCGTGGCACTCACGGCTCTTAAATAAAAATCAGGGGTGCGCTTGCAAGTGGAATGGAGCTGGTATATAGAACGAACGTTTTCATGATGATGATCGACTATCCAAACGGGTATGTTCGTTTGGACTTCATTTTGAATTGAACGGGGGGACGGTGTGAAAGGATTCTTGAGTCTTGTGGGACGGTTTTTATATATGATAATGGGCTGGCGTTTTGAACCCTTGCCTCCTTATTTTTTAAAGAAACATGTGATCATTGGTTTTCCCCACACCAGCAACATGGACACGGTGAGAGCCTTCACGGGATTCAGGATTGTGAAAAGAACAGGTCATATCATGATCAAAAAAGAATGGTTCAGATGGCCCATGTCCACCTTTCTTACCGCCATCGGCGGCATTCCCGTGGACAGGAAAGCGTCAAGCGGTGTTGTGGGGCAGATGGTTGACGTTTTCAACCAACGCGACGAGTTTCTTCTCGCCATCGTACCTGAAGGAACAAGAAAGAAAGTTACAACCATCAAAACAGGTTTCTGGCATATCGCCAAAGCAGCCAACGTTTCCATTATCTGTTGGTATCTGGACAACGATCACAAAATCACCCGCTGGCTCGGCGAAGTGGTTCCCGGCGATAACAAAGAGGAAGACATCCTCCATATCCGCAAGCTTTACGCCGATGCCGGTTATACATTCCCGCACTCTGTGGACGCCATATCCAAAGATTGAATTGATGGATGCGAGATTTCTTTTGCTGTTGCGTCGTTTCGATAATAGGGATAATAAAATAAACGGGCGCTGTTGTCCCCAATTACCTAATTACCGCCCAAGTCAAGGAGGCTCCGTTGAAGAAAATACTTTTTCTGGTCATCATCAGTCTTGCATTGACAGGATGTTTCAATAAATCAGTCTACATTCCCTATAACAATACGACGCATAAAGACGCGGCTTACGAATGGTCTCCGCACGATGACGGAGGAGAGTGGTGGTATCTTACCGGATACGCGTCCGATCAGAACAACAAACTGTATCTTTATCAATTTACAATATTCCGCGGATATTTGATCCGCAACCCGGTTTCCCTGTTTGAAGGATACGCACTTCATCTGTCCTTTACGGATTGCGCGACCGGCCAGCATGTGTTTTCCGAAAAGGTTAAACTCCGTTCCGATAAGGTCTATGCCGACGCGCGATGCGCTGTTTTTCAAGACAGCATGATTTGCCTGGATAATCACCTGATTAAAATAGCAGGCAAGAGCGACAAGTTAAAAATGAATATTGAAGGCATACCGTCAAAGGATGCCACGTGGCACGGAAAAGACGGCATAATCGTCATGGGACATCCCGACAAGCCTAAGGAGAGGAGTTTTTACTACTCCTTTACCAATATCAAAGCAAAGGGAGAAATCGAATTCAAGGATAAAAACGGCAATTGGGTAAAGATCGATGGAAATGGCAAGGCATGGTTCGACCGCCAATGGGGAAAGTTCAGCGAATTGGGCTGGGAATGGTTTTCTTTCAGATTTTTTGATGACGAGGAAATCATGCTTTTCCCTTTTCCCAAAACAGGGAGCAAGGAAGGAACCTATATTGACAAGCAAGGAAGTGCGGTCAGTTTCGATAATTTCACGTATAGTGTAAAGAAATTTGAAAAGTTCAATGGTAAAAAGATAGGACTTGGATGGCACGTCACCGTTCCGTTTAAAGAAAAGGAATATGACGTAGTCCCTATCGTTGAAGACCAGTATAATCCGGCATCGTTACAGGATTACTGGGAAGGAATCTGCCATGTGTTCAACCGCAAAGGAGAGCTTGTAGGGTACGCCATCATTGAAACTCCAGGAAGCGCCTACTGAGATAAAAAATATCCGATAATCTTAAAAAGGCAGAGCCGTTGATGACCCTGCCTTTTTTTGTAAACCGGTATGTTGAATAAAAATAGGGGGACAACGCCCAATCAAATCGTAGAAGATCAGTCCATCTCCATTTTAAAATTATATGGTTAAAGCCAACGCTCTATTGTCTTGGTTGATTTTCTTTTTAATATTAAGCCAATAAGTATTGACACGGCGAAGAAGAATATGCTTTTCTCCTTTCACTAATCAAGGAGCAATGAGATTTGAAAAAAAACAAGACAAGTTTTTTTTGTCAGCATTGCGGTTACATGTCGCCCAAATGGCTGGGGAAGTGCCCCACCTGCAACGGCTGGAATTGCTTTGCCGAGGAATTGATCGTTGAATCCGATTCCGGAAGCCGCTCGGAGATGAGCTTTGACGGCAAGCCAATGCCCATAGAAGATATTCCGGTGTCAGAAGGCAACCGGACCGTGACAGGCATTGCAGAAGTTGACCGGGTTTTAGGCGGCGGTATCGTCGGTGGTTCGGCCATTCTCATCGGCGGAGAGCCGGGTATCGGCAAATCCACGCTCATGTTGCAAGTCATGCATAATCTGGCGCAAAACGGTTTGAAGGTTTTATATGTTTCCGGCGAAGAATCCGCCAGTCAGATTAAATTGCGCAGCGAACGGATCGGCGCCGCGTCCAAAGATTTATTTGTTCTGGTGGAAGTTTCTCTGGAAAAGATTCTGGAGCAGATAAAAATTGTTTCGCCGGCCATTGTGGTTATTGATTCCATTCAGACGGTTTATGCAGCGGAACTGATGTCCGCTCCCGGCAGTGTCGGGCAGGTACGCGAAACTTCATCACGGTTGATTCTCTTTTCCAAAAAACACGGCATCCCTGTTTTTCTGGTCGGACATGTCACCAAGGATGGTTCCATTGCCGGCCCGAAAGTCCTGGAACACATGGTGGACACGGTGCTTTACTTCGAGGGTGATTCATCTCATTCCTATCGCATTGTCCGTGGGATGAAGAACCGTTTCGGCCCGACCAACGAAATCGGTGTTTTTGAAATGCGGGAGAAGGGCTTGATCGAAGTTCCCAATCCCTCCACTTTTTTTCTGACGGAACGGCCGCAGAATGTCGCCGGTTCGGTGGTGGTGCCCTCTCTGGAAGGAACAAGACCGATTTTGGTGGAGATTCAGGCGCTGGTCAGTTCCTCAAGTTTTGGAACACCAAGGCGTACGGCCATCGGCGTAGATTACAACCGTGTTTCTCTGCTGGTAGCAGTGCTGGATAAGATTTGCGGCCTGCATCTGGGCGGGGCGGACATTTTTATTAATGTTGCCGGCGGGGTAAAAGTAGAGGAGCCGGCGGTTGATCTGGGTATCGTTGCCGCCATGACTTCGAGTTTTCTGGATAAACCGATTGATGGCCGGACGATAGTTCTGGGAGAAGTCGGGTTGGCAGGAGAGGTAAGGGCGGTGTCGCAGATGGAGGTGCGCGTCAAGGAAGCGGCTCGTCTGGGTTTTACCCGCTGTATGATTCCGAAATCGAACGCGTCGCAACTGGAAAAAACAGCCAAAATGGAAATTTGCAAAATTGGTTCCCTGAAAGAATTACTGGAAAATTTATTTTAATTGATATAAATGCCCTGCAACACCTTGACAACTCAAAAATGGTGCATAAAATACGCCTGTTAAATCAGCACTCTAAATATAATTACAATAAGAAAGAAAGGAGTAAAAGAGTATGAAAATCAGACCTTTACAGGATAGAATCATTGTAAAACGTTTGGAAGAAGAG
>CAYZLL010000189.1:0-4020 GCA_964479225.1 uncultured Smithella sp. | reverse complement strand
ATGGCGCGAATCTGCATTTCACTGATTTCGGCATAGGTGATGCCCAGACGCACACCGCGATGTCCCATCATCGGATTCGTCTCGTGCAGTTTTTCCGCACGGGAGTTGAGCGTTTCGATCGAAATACCCAGACTGTCCGCCAGGCGCTGTCTCTCGTCCGTATTTTCCGGCACGAATTCATGCAGAGGCGGATCCAGAAGACGGATGGTCACCGGTCTTCCGCCCATCGCTGCAATGGTATCTTTAATAAAGCTTTTGACAAACGGGAACAAATCGTTCAGGGCTGCGCGACGTTGTTCTTCATTATCCGAAATAATCATCTTGCGCAGATAAAACAGCGGCTGTTCGCTGTTCTCGCCGTAGAACATATGCTCGGTGCGGAACAGGCCGATACCTTCAGCGCCGAACTGCACGGCCTTGGCGGCATCTTTCGGCGTCTCCGCGTTGGTGCGGATTTTCAGACGTCGCAGCGAATCGCAGATCTTCATAAAAGCGTTGAAGTTGAAGTCATTCTCAGCGCCGCTGATCATCGGCAAAGATCCGATATAAGCGCGTCCCTTGGTTCCATTCAGCGTGACAAATTCACCTTCTCTGACCTCTTTGCCGTCAACCTTCATGACCTTCTGCGGAATATCAACATGCAGAGTGCCGGCGCCGACAATACAGCACTTACCCCAGCCTCGGGCCACCAGTGCTGCATGCGAGGTCATGCCGCCGCGAGCCGTCAGAATACCTTCAGCCGCGCGCATGCCTTCTACATCTTCGGGATTGGTTTCCTCACGAACGAGGATGACTTTCTTGCCTTCTTTCTTCCATTCCATCGCAACTTCTGACGTAAAGGCAACCTGTCCAACCGCTCCTCCGGGACCGGCCGGCAGACCCTTGACCAGAAAATCAGCCGTGGCTTCGGCCTTCGGATCAACCATCGGATGAAGCATTTCATCGAGCTGCGACGGGGTCACGCGGGAGACCGCTTCCGCGGCGCTGATCATTTTCTTTTTGTACATTTCCACGGCAATACGAACAGCGGCAGGACCGTTGCGCTTACCGGTGCGTGTCTGCAACATCCAGACACGGCCGTCCTGAATGGTAAATTCCAGATCCTGCATATCCCGAAAGTGCGCTTCCAGTCTATTGCGAATACCCTTGATCTGGGCGTAAGCCTTGGGCATGGCCTTTTCCAGGGAAGGATGTCCTTCCGTATCATCCGTCTGGCGTGTTTCTTCATTCATCGGATTCGGTGTGCGGATACCCGCGACCACGTCTTCTCCCTGCGCGTTGGGCAGCCATTCGCCGTAGAACTTGTTCTCACCGGTGGCCGGATTGCGCGTAAAGGCCACACCGGTAGCGGAATTGTCGCCCATGTTACCGAAGACCATCGCCTGTACGTTGACTGCTGTGCCCCATTCATCGGGAATGCCTTCTATGCGGCGGTAAGAGACGGCACGTTTGCCGTTCCAGCTCTTGAAGACCGCGCCGATCGCGCCCCACAATTGTTCCATGGCATCATCCGGAAACGGTTTGCCGAGAACTTCCTGTACCTTAGCTTTGTAAATTTCGGCCAGTTCGGCAAGGTCATCTGCCGTAAGATCTACATCCAGTTTGGCATTGCGGCGTACTTTCATTGCCGCCAGCTCTCTTTCCAGTTGCTGGCGCACGCCCATGCCTTCGGCCGGCTCGATGCCTTCGGCTTTTTCCATCACAACGTCCGAATACATCTGAATCAGGCGGCGATAAGAATCCCAAACGAAGCGGGGATTTTTTGTCTTTTCAATCATGCCGGAAATGGTTTTCGAGGTCAGACCGATATTCAAAACGGTTTCCATCATGCCGGGCATGCTCGAACGGGCACCGGAGCGGGCGGAAAATAACAAAGGGTTCTTCGGATCGCCGAACTTCATACCGGCATCTTTTTCCGTTTTCTGCAGCGCTTTTAAAACCTGTTCTTTTAATCCCTGCGGGTAACGGCCTTTGTTTTCGTAGAAAGCCGTGCAAACTTCAGTGGTAATGGTAAAACCCGGAGGAATGGGAATTTTGAGATGCGCCATTTCCGCAAGCCCGACTCCCTTGCCTCCCAAAAGATTCTTGCTCTTTCCATATCCTTCCGAGAAGGAGTACACATATTTAGCCATAACGTTGCTTTTCAACCTCCTTGATTGATCCAATTTTAATGCGCTATATCGACACAAGATTATGCCCATTGTCAAGATAAAATTACACAAATGTAATTTAAGGCAATGATACGTCAATCATTAATCAATATAATATCTTAGGCTGTTCCGGCAGGTTAATCCATAAACCGGAAACGGATGATTTGAAAAATAGCGGATACGGCATCTTTCCAGTTGATTTTTTTCCCTTCTTCATAGGTTCTTCCGGCGTAGGAAATACCGGTCTCATAGACGCGCAGACGCTTGCCGTTTATTCGCATCCGGGCGATTTTCGCCGTCATTTCAGGCTCAACGCCAAAACGCGGGCTTTTCAATTGCAGGCGCTCCACAACCTCACGGGTGAAAACTTTATAACAAACTTCCATATCTGTAAGATTAAGATTGGTCAACATATTGGACAGGGTTGTTAAAATATTGTTGGCGACCTGATGCCAGAAATACATTACCCGGTGCGGCTCACCGATGAAGCGGCTGCCGTAAACAACGTCGGCCTTGCCATCCAGAATCGGCTGCAATAATTTGGGGTAATCGGCCGGATCGTACTCAAAATCGGCATCCTGAACGATAACTATATCGCCGGTAACTCTGGCAAAACCATCACGCAGGGCGGCACCCTTCCCTTCATTGACCGTCTTGTTGATCAGTTGAAATTTAATTTCCGGAAACTTGCCCAGCAGTGACTGCATAACATTCCATGTGTCATCGCTGGAGCCGTCGTTAACCAGAATCAACTCTTTTTCCAGAGAACCGGGAAGCGACTGGGCAATAACTTTGCGGACAACAGCCTCCAGATATTTTCCCTCGTTATAGACCGGCATAACAACTGATAATCTTTTGAATTTTTCATTTTCCATCGGTCTGACCTCAATAAAACATAACCTGATCAGGAATACTTACTTAATCCTGTACCACAACTGAGCAATAATTTCCCTGAAAGCAATGGAAGTTTTACAAAGCTCTTCCGACTGAGGCATATACCGGACAACAAAATTTTTCGCGGGCGATGAATATAAATAATGGGCGGGCAGAGGCGTGACGTGATCAAAATACTTTTTAAATTCTTCCTCGCTTCTTTTCATGTGAAAAGCGGACGTCACCAGACCGATACGCGTTTTTTTGTCTTCCAGAATTTTCTTTACTTCGAGAGCGTTTTCAGCGGTATTTTCTGATTTCGCTTCAATTTTTATTTTTTCTTTGGGCACCCCCAGAGCTTCGGCCAGTTTCGCCATGGCCTGAGCTTCGGAAACATCCCCCTCCCCCTTGCCGGTACAGACAAAATAGCGTGCGCCGGCTTTATGATAAACTGTTGCCGCGTGAACCAGGCGAAGCGTTCCGAAATCTGAACTGAAGGTCTCTTTGATGGATTTGATTTCTTTCGTCCCATTACCCAGAACCACAAGGACATCCCATCCATTCTTTAATCCGGTCGTTTTAGGATGGATATAATCCTTTTCCAGATAGTAACAAAGATAGTTGGACACCGGAGCGATACTGACTCCGTAAAGCAAAATCAGACACAGTAGTAAAATCAGGGAATCGCTTTTTTTCTTAATATTTTTATAAAAAATGACAAAAGAAACGAGAAGCAAAACATAAATAATAAACAGGGGATCTAATATTGCTTTGAAAACAGCCCAGATTTCATTCATCGCTATGCCTGCTCCCTGTTTTTTTTATGACCGATATCTTTTTCGCTTGAATTCTTAAACGACTGCATTTTATTCAAGAGGTTAGCGATTATTACTAAAATCAAATATCCGTGTCAACGTCTTATTGTGAGACTCAAATTTCAAAAACGAAGTGCATTGAAATTTGTAAGCCGAACAATCCCGCGTAGCGGAGGGTTTAA